>JBGPLI010000074.1:0-23497 GCA_041486445.1 Bryobacteraceae bacterium | reverse complement strand
CGGATTTCAAAGAGCCGCGCATCGAAGCGGGCCCCACAGGGGACGCCAGACAGCGATCCCAGATCCCCCGTGAGAGGCGGTTCAAACCATTGGCGGCCGGAAACGCACGGCGATAAGTCCGAGAGCCCCGGCCGCCGCAACCGCGCTGGTATTTTCTCCCCTCCTTACAGCCGAAGTGTCTCGGCCCGCCTCGTTAGCTGCTCTTCACACATTCGGCCACGAACCACGACTCGCATCTAAGGTTTGCCTGCCACCATTCCGAGGCTTCCACGATTTGACGAGCGGCGCGCGGGGCAATCCTTACCGAAAGGGCCATTACCGGCGGCGAAGTTGCGACAGAACCTGGTCTGCCTCTAACGTTTCGCCGCGGTCAGCTTCGGCCATCGCTTGAAGGAGGTCCGCCTGGGCGCTGTCGCTCAATTCGAATTCCGGCTCGTCGGCACAAAGAATCGTTACGTCGGACCCGTCGGCCAGACGCGCACCCTCGACCACGATGTGCCCGCCAACGACCTTGCCTTTCGCGATTCGCATCACCTCATTTTACCTGTTGACCTTCTGCGATTCTGGGGCACCTTTTGCGGCTCGGATTTTTCGAGCGAAAAGCCGGGCTACCATAACCGCAGGTTACCGCAGGTATTGTCAACGCTTCGAGTTACTTTGGACTCCTCTGCGCGACCCGGCGGAAGGCCGCGAGGACGATCAGACCACCGCCCAGCAGAGCTAAGCTACCGGGCTCGGGAATGGCGGCGGGTGTATACAGGAAGCCGTGGTCCCCGTTGTTGTCGGGGAACACCCCCACGATCTGGCCACTGCCGTTGATCCCGTAAGCGAGGGTATGCGCGGCGCCGGGGACATGATCGTGGTGAAAACACCTGCGGTATCCAGGAAGCCGTGATATATGGTGCCATCGAAGAATTGCCCAACGACCTGGCCAATGTCGTTGATCCCGAGGGCAGAGGTACCGAAGGAGCCGGGGACGTCAATCGTAGTGAAAATACCCGCGGTATACAGGAAGCCGTGGTACCCGCCGGCGTCTTGAAAAAAACCCACGATCTGGCCGCTGTTGTTGATCCCGAAAGGTTCGGTAAAGATCGCACCGGGGACATCGATCGTGGTGAACACACCCGCGGTGTCCAGGAAGCCGTGGGAGCCGGTAGTTCCTACGATCTGGTCACTGCCGTTGATCCCGAAGGCAGAGGTACCGAAGCCGCCGGGGACATCAATCGTGGTGAACACACCCGCGGTGTCCAGGAAGCCGTGGATTGCGGCGCAGTCGAAGAAATCCCCCACGACCTGGCCAGTCGCGTTGATCCCAACGGCGTCTGTGGCGCAGGCGCCGGGGACGTCAATGGTGGTGAACGAACCGGCCGAGACGACGCTCCCGAAAAGCACCCCGAGGACCAGTTCGACATGCACGACGCGTGTTCTCGTAGCGATTCCTCCTTTCGGCGACCGTTCTCAATTATCCCGGGGGGGGCTTCATGTCAACAACATAATTCCGGAATAATCACGCGGGAATTCGGGCGTCGAAAGCATGAAAATAGTCTTCGCCGCGGGCGTGCTGCTCGCCTCCAATGCGCTCGCGCAAATCATCAAGGCGCTAACCCGTTAGGCTCGGGACCCCTCGGCTATTGACGTCCGGCCCAATACAGCGGCCGCCGCTTTAGATGCATCACCGCCAGGACGCGTATTTTCGCAGGTTTGATGGAGTACAGCACGGCGTATGGAAAGCGCCGGGCCAGCCGGCGACGCACAGATCCCGCGAGAACCGGCGCTCCTTCCGGATGATCGGCGATGGCTTGGACGCAATGCTCTATTTCTCGAAGAAACTCAGGTCCGAGACCACGGCTCTTTGAGTCGTAATAGTGAGCAGCTTCTTCCAATTCCTGCTTCGCTAATCGATGGAAGCTGACGCTTCGACTCACTTGAAGGCGGACCGGGCTTCCCGCAGAACATCTTCAGCAGGTAGCTCGCAGTCCGGATCGGTATCCATCTGAGCGTCCCGGCGCTGGGCTTCCTCGGCCCAGAGTTGAGTGACCTCTTCTTCGGAAAGCTCCTCCAAGCTGCTTAACAGCTTCCCTGCCAGTCTGGCGCGGGCCTTCGCGTCCAACTTGAGGACTTCGGCTTCGAGTTCCTGGATGCTCATCTGCCCCATTTTATACCCCAGCGGTGATTCGGTGTATACTTGCTGTCCGGGGCCAAGAGCATGAAAATTGTCTTCGCCGCGGGCGTGCTGCTCGCCTCCAGTGCGCTCGCGCAAATCACCGTTCTCACCCACGCGACAGTGATCGACGGAACCGGCGCGGCGCCCCTCAACGACACCACCATCGTGATGGAGAACGGCCGCATCCGGGACATGGGACCCTCGGCGGTGATTCAGCCTCCAGCCGGAGCGGCGGTCACTAGCCTCGCTGGGGAATACGTCACGCCCGGCATCATCAATGCTCACGGCCACGTCGGGGCGAATCGCGATCCGCAGCTTCGGCAATACGCCCTCTACGGCGTCACCACCACCACCAGCATGGCCTTCGACGATGACGACGTCGTGCAGTTCAAGGAAGAACAGAAGCGTGGCAATCTGCGGGGCGCGCGCATCCTCACCGTAAAGTACCGGTTCATGTCTCCGCCGAACATCCCCGGCTCCGAGGTGAAAACGCCGGAGGCCGCGCGAGCCAAAGTGGACGAGATCGCGGCCAACGGCGCGGACTTCATCAAGGTCTGGATCGACGCCCAGGGTGGCAGGGCTCCCAAGCTTTCCCCCGAATTCTGCGCGGCCGTGATGGACCAGGCCCGCAAGCACAACAAGATCACCATGGCCCACATTGTGACGCTCGCGGACGCGAAGATGATGGTCGGTTTCGGCGTCAACGTGCTGGCGCACGGCGTCCGCGACCAGGTGATCGACGACGAATTCGTCGCCACGCTCAAGCAGCGGAACGTCTCCTACATCTCCACGCTGGCGCGCGAGGAGGCGATGTTCGTTTTCGGGGAATCGCCGGCCTGGATCGACACTCCGTTTTTCACCAAGGGCCTTCCAGCCGGGCGGATGGCGGTTCTCAAGACCAAGAAGCACGACGAGCAGGCGCGCGATCCCGAGGTCCCCAAATTGAAGGCGATGCTTGAGACCGACAAGATCAATCTCAGAAAAGTGGCCAACGCGGGCGTGCGCATCGCGCTCGGAACCGATAGCGGCGGCGCGGCGGATCGCTTCTTCATTCAGGGCTGGTCTGAACACCATCAGATGGAGTTGATGGTCCAGGCGGGGCTGACGCCGATGCAGGTGATCCAGTCCTTTTCCAAGGGCTCGTCCGAGGCCCTGGGCATCGACAAGGATTTCGGCACGCTGGCCAAGGGCAAGGCGGCCGACCTTGTGGTGGTGACGAAGAATCCGCTCGACGACATCGCTAACATGCATAGCATCGAGACCGTATATCTTGGAGGAAGGAAATTCGAATGACTAAAGCTTTTCTCACACTCTGTCTTTCCGCAATCGCGCTTACCGCGCAGATGCGCTTCGAAGTCGATCCGTCCTGGCCCAAGCCGCTGCCGGAGAAGTGGATCACCGGCCAGCTTGGCGGCATATGCACCGATGCCCACGATCACATCGTAGTGGTCGACCGCCGGAACATCACGAAAGAAGAGGCGGAGACGTCGCAGGCAGCCCCGCCGATCATGATGTTCGACACGACGGGCAAATTGGTCGCCTCCTGGGGCGATCCCAACGTGGTGCCGAATTCGATTCACGGTTGCGCCTTCGACAAGGAGAACAACGTTTGGGTGGCAGGCAACGACGACGGCATCCTCCAGAAATACACCCACGACGGGAAGCTGCTGATGCAGATCGGCAAGCGCGGGGTGGTCGACTCCGCCGACGGCACCGGCAAGGGCCAACCGAAAAACTCCAGCCAGGAGGGGTTCTATCACCCCGCGGGGATGGTGGTCGATCCCGCCAACGGCGATATTTACGTCGCCGACGGTTACGGCAACCGGCGCGTGGCCGTGTTCGACAAGAACGGAAAGTTCCTGCGCCAGTGGGGCCATCAAGGGACCGCCGACGAGGCCAAAGACGGGGCCGGGGGCGCGTTCATCCAGCTCGTGCACTGCATCGCGATGGGCAACGACGGGCTCATCTATGTGTGCGACCGCCAGGGCGACCGCGTCCAGGTGTTCGACAAAATGGGAAATTTCAAGCGCAATATCTGGATCAAGACCGGCGCGCCCACGCTGCCCGACCCGCGCGGCACCGCCTGGTGGGTGGCCTTCTCGCGCGATCCTCAGCAGAAATACATGTATGTGATGAACGGCCGCAACGAGCAGGTCCACATTCTCGATCACACCACCGGCGAGATCCTAGCGAGTTTCGGCCGCCCCGGCCATCAGGTGGGCAATTTCATTCACGGCCACACCATGGCGGTCGACTCCAAGGGCAACATCTATGTGGCCGAGACCGATTGGGGCCGCCGGGTCCAGAGATTCAAGCCGGTGGAAGGCCGGGCGGCGTCCAGCTCGCAGTAAACTCTAACCTCTATCAACAGCCCAGCGCGAGTTATTGTGAGAAACCCGCCGACAAGACCATAAGGGTCGCGTGGGGAAAGATCGTCGTGCATTACACGGTGTGCGAAGGTGTATTTTGATACAGTGAGTCAACGAATTCTCTCTTGGCAGAACCCACGACTGGCTAACCGAGTTCCCGAGCTAGATGGTGTCAGAGGGCTTGCGATCCTGCTCGTCTTGGTTTGGCACTATGTCGCTCTTGGATTCGAGGGCCTAGCGTTCGGCTCCTGGCAGGCGTATGCACTTGCTACACTTCGCCTTACCTGGAGCGGGGTTGATTTGTTCTTTGTCCTCTCCGGATTCTTGATCGGTGGCATCCTACACGATGCGAAGGATTCCCAAAGCTACTATCGGACGTTTTATTCCCGCCGCATTTATCGAATCTTTCCTCTTTACTTCACGTGGATTGCGTTTTTCGTGGCAGGTCTGTATTTTGCCGGGCCTCGCAGCGTAAGTTCGCTTCGAGGAATTTTCAATCGTGATATACCTGTATGGTCCTATCTATTGTTTCTTCAGAACTTCAGCATGGCTTCGAAGGCCACTTTTGGGCCAGCATGGATGGGTGTCACGTGGTCGCTGGCCGTCGAAGAACAGTTTTACCTGTTGCTTCCATTACTAGTTCGGAACTTGAGTTATCGGGGAATCACTATGGTGGTAATGGCTTCGATTGTGGGCGCTCCGGTAGTCCGTTCTATTCTATGGTTCGCCGGGAATACGTACATGGGGCCATATACTTTGCTTCCTTGTCGTGCCGACGCACTCGGGTTTGGCATACTCGTAGCTCTGGCCTGTCGCAACAAGAGGGCATGGGAATGGATTGCCTCCCGGCGAAGACATCTCTACTTGGCGTTTCTATTCCTGGGATGTGGTGTTGTATTCCTGCTTAAGTATCAACGGCACCTGTACACCATAGGCCTTACCTGGATTGCTGCTTTTTACGCATTGCTGCTACTGCTCATCGTGGTCAAGCCTGGACGGCTTGAAACAAGCTGCTTTCGCAGTCGGGGCTTGGTAACACTTGGAGGCGTGTCCTATGCCGTCTACATCTTCCACCAAGGAATCAACGCATGGTTGCACTTCGCTATTTTTGGCGAACGGTCGAACGTCAGTAATTGGTCGTCACTGTCCGTGACGCTGCTTTCCTTAATTATCGTGATGCTGCTGGCTGCACTCTCGTGGCGGCTGATTGAAAAGCCGCTTATTCGCCGTGCTCATGCGCTATATCGCTACTGACGGCAACCGATCCGCGCGGCTCCGCCTGCTGGGTGGCCTTCTCGTGCGATCCGCAGCAGAAGTGCATGTACGTGATGAACGGTCGCAACGAGCAGGTCCACATTCTCGATCACGCCACCGGCGAGATCCTCGGGAGCTTCGGCCGGCCCGGCCACCAAGTCGGCGAAATGATCCACGGCCACACCATGACCGTCGATTCCAAGGGCAACATCTATGTAGCCGAGACCGATTGGGGCCGGAGGGTCCAGAGGTTCAAGCCGGTGGAAGGCCGGGCGGCGTCCAGCTCGCAGTAGCCAAGTCCTCGATCAACCTCCGGTTGAAGTCGCTCCAGCCTCGAAGTGGGCAGATCGGGAATCTGCCCCACAATGTCAATCAGCAACTTGCAGCCCAAGTGGCGGGGGTTCCCGACCCGCGAACGGCTTCTACTAGTGACCGGCGGAATCATTTGCGCCGGGCGGTCTTCTTGTGGGATCGAAGCTTGGCGAGCGCCTCACGCTTGAGATCGGCCCAGAAGGCATCATCGGCCTGGATCGGCTCTCCCGAATCGAGGCCCTCCAACAGCAGAGCGTCAAGTCTTTCTTTGGCGCGGCGCTTTTGATCGGCGCGGATCAGCTCGCGGACATACTCGCTGGGAGTGCTGTAACCGTGCTTGGTCTGCGCTTCGGCATATTCCTTCAGCGCTTCCGGCAGAGAAATATTCATGGAAGTCAGGGCCATCGCTCAACCTCTGGCAGAAACTGTCAGCTATTGCCATTATCGCTCGAATCGTGGAGCGCCGGCCCGAAAGCAGGGCAACCACTTGGCAGCAAATTGGTATAGACTAAGTCGCAAGGAGCTGACATATGGCGAATCGCCGTAATTTCCTGAAAGGCGCGGCTGCCGGTGCGGCGGCGCTGGTTGCCAAGACCCCTCTGGCGAAGGCGCAACAGCAACAGGCGCAGAACCGAGGCGCGGCGCTGCCGTCCGCGACCGCTCTGGCGGCCGAAACCGGACCCGTCGCCACTTCCGTGGAAGCGATGACGGCGGACCACCCCGGTTCCGATTTCATGGTGGACATCCTCAAGGCTCTCGGCTTCGAGTACATCGCGGCGAATCCGGGATCGAGTTTCCGCTCGCTGCACGAATCGATCATCAACTATGGCGGGAACAAGGCCCCCGAGCTGATCACGTGCTGCCATGAAGAATCCTCGGTGCATATGTCCGACGGCTACGCCAAGGTCGAAGGCAAGCCGATGGCGGTGATGGCGCACAGCACGGTCGGATGCCAGCACGCTTCGATGGCAATTTACAACGCCTTTGCGGGCCGCGTGCCGGTCTTCGTGATTTTAGGGAACACCATCGACGCCAACGCGCGGCGGCCCGGCGTGGAGTGGCTTCACAGCGCGCAGGATGCCACGGCGATGGTCCGCGAGTTCACCAAGTGGGACGATCTGCCGATTTCGCTCACGCATTTCGCGGAATCTTCGATACGTGCGTACAAGATTGCGATGACGCCGCCGATGGCGCCGGTCGTGATCGTCGCCGACAGCGAGCTGCAGGAAGCCCCGATCGCCGATCGCGCGAAGCTGCGCATCCCGAAGCTGACGCTGGCATCGCCGCCGGCCGGAGAATCGGGCGCGGTGGCCGAGGTGGCGAAGCTCCTGGTGGCGGCCGAAAATCCCGTGATCCTCGCCGACCGCGCGGTCCGCTCGGAGGCGGGCATGAAGCTGCTGGTCGAGCTTGCCGAGACGCTGCAAGCGCCGGTGCTTTCAGGAAAGTTCCCCTCGCGCCATCCCCTCAGCATCGCCGGCGGCCGAGGGCTCATCCGGAACGCCGACGTAATCCTGGGCATGGAGGTCCCGGACTTCTGGGGAACCGTCAACAACGTGCGCGATCAGCAGGAGAAAAGCGTCCAGCCGCTCACCAAGCGGGGCGCGAAGCTCATCAGTATCTCGGCGAACGACCTGTTCATCAAGAGCAACTATCAGGACTTCGAACGCTACACCGAAGTGGACATCGCGCTGGCGGCGGATCCGGAGACGACTCTGCCGTCGCTCATTGAAGCCTGCAAGCGCCTGATCACGCCTGACCGCAAGAGGGCGCTGGAGGATCGCGGCAAGAAATTGGCCGCCGCTCACGAGCAGGCCCTGGAGCAGGCGCGCACCGCCGCCACCTACGCTTGGGACGCCACCCCGATCAGCACGGCCCGCATGGCCGCCGAGCTGTGGGAAGTGATTCGCGACAAGGACTGGGCGCTCGCCGGGGGCGCAGGCGCGTCGCGGCTGTGGAACATCGACAAGCACTACCGGACCATCAGCGGCGCGGGAGCGGCCGGCGTCGGTTACTCGGCTCCGGCGTCGGTGGGCGCAGCTCTGGCGCACCGGAAACACGGCCGGCTGGTGGTCAGCATCCAAAACGACGGCGACCTGATGTACGCCCCGGGCGTGCTGTGGACCGCGGCGCATCATCGCATTCCGCTGATGAGCGTGATGCATAACAACCGCGCCTATCACCAGGAGGTGATGCACGTCCAGCGCATGGCCAACCGCCATCAGCGCGGCATCACCAACGCCGGGATTGGCACCACCATCACCGATCCCAACATCGACTACGCGACCGTCGCGCGCGGCCTGGGGATTCACGGCGAGGGGCCCATCACCGATCCGAAGGATCTCGGGCCGGCTCTGCGCCGCGGGATCGAGATCGTGCAGCGTGGCGAGCCGGTTTTGATCGATGTGGTGACGCAGCCCCGCTAAGGAGGCCACATGCGGTTCGTGATTCTGGTGATGATGGCTTCCGTGCTGAGCGCCCAGACTCCCTCGGGGAACGCCCAGAACGGCAAGAAACTTTTCGAGAGCATCGGATGCTGGCAGTGCCACGGCCACGAGGGTCAGGGCGGCGCCGGGGCCCGGATTGCGCCTCGCCCGATTGCGTTCGCGGCTTTCCAGAAGTATGTCCGCCAGCCCGCCGACCAGATGCCGCCCTACACCGCCAAGGTGGTTTCCGATCAGGATCTCGCGGATATTTACGCGTTCTTGCAATCGATCCCGCAACCGCCCGCGGCGAAGAGCGTTCCGATATTGAATCGGTGAGCTCGCGGGGGTGATAATCGCATGGTAGGCTGGGATGACTGCGCCCGTAGCTCAGTTGGATAGAGCGTCTGGCTACGAACCAGAAGGTCGGCAGTTCGAATCTGTCCGGGCGCACCACTTACAGCGATCTCTATAGCACGGCAACCTGCTGAAAACACGTTAAGCCGCTTGGCCACTTCGTTCGGGCCGCGTAAGCTCAAGCACTGTGAGAAACGATGGCGGCACGGTAAACGCACTCTCGTTTGACGGCCTGACCGGCCCCCGGCCTGGCCAAGGGCCAGGCCCCCGGCCGGCCGGGGACCTGCCCCACAGACGCTTTCTGGTTTCCGTTGTTGACCATCTGCTACGGTGAAAGTGTGCTCGGGATGGCGTGGTTCACGCGGCAGAAGTCCGGCGCGGAGGACGGGGGAGAAGGGGAACGGCGCGTCCGCACCGAGGGATTGTGGCTGAAGTGCGAGAGCTGCAGCCAGATCATCTGGAAGAAGGCGCTCGAAGAGAATTTCCAGGTATGCCCGAAGTGCGGGCGCCACTTCCGCCTGGATGCGCGGGACCGGCTCGCGCTGCTGTTCGACGACGGCAAGTATGAGGAGCTCGACGCCGGACTCGCCTCCACCGATCCGCTGGGCTTCGTCGATTCCAAAACTTATGGCGAGAGGCTGGCGGCGATGCGGGAGGAGACGCACCTCACCGACGCGCTGATCTCGGGCGCCGGCGCGCTCGCGGGCCGGCCGGTCAACATCTGCGCCATGGAGCTGAAGTTTATCGGCGGCAGCATGGGCGCGGTGGTGGGAGAAAAGATCACGCGGGCGATCGAACGCTCCATCGCGCGGCGCGCTCCGCTGATCGTCGTGTCGGCTTCCGGCGGCGCGCGGATGCAGGAAGGCGCCGTCAGCCTGATGCAACTCGCCAAGATTTCGGCGGCGCTGATGCGCCTGGACGAGGCCCGCGTGCCCTATCTCAGCGTGCTGACCGATCCGACCACGGGCGGCGTGACGGCGAGCTTCGCCATGCTCGGGGATCTGAACATCGCCGAGCCGGGCGCGCTGATCGGCTTCGCCGGGCCGCGCGTGATCGAGCAGACCATCCGGCAGAAGCTGCCCGCCGGATTCCAGCGCAGCGAGTTCCTGCTGGAGCACGGCTTCCTGGACGCGGTGGTGAAGCGCGCGGAAATGAAGAGCTACCTCGCGCGGTCGTTGAGCTTCTTTTGCGACTGAGGCGATCTGGTATGATGAATTATCATACCAGCGTATGCCTAAGAGAAAAGTTGCGTTGACTCTCGATAGCGCGCTGCTCGATCGGGTGGACGACCTGGTCGAGAGCCACCGCTTCCGGAACCGCAGCCAGGCCGTGGAAGCCGCCCTCGCCGACAAAGTGGAGCGCCTGGCCCGCACCCGGCTGGCTCGCGAGTCGGCGAAGTTGAATCCACGCAAAGAAAAGCGTCTCGCCGAGGAAGGCCTGGTGGACGTACTCGATTCATGGCCCGAATACTGAGAGGCGAAGTGCGCTGGGCTGACCTCAATCCCGTTCGGGGGCGCGAGCAAGCTGGCCGCCGGCCCGTGCTGGTCCTCAGCCACGACGTCTTCAACGAACGCTCCGGCACCGTGATTGCGGTGGCCGTCACGAGTCAATCGCCCAAGGCTGGATTTCCCCTGACGCTCGAAAGCCGGGCGGCCGGATTGACCAAGCGCTCCTGGGTCAAGATCAGCCAGATCCGGACGTTGTCCGTCGATCGCATCGGTCCACGCATTGCCCGGGCGTCGGAAGAGGAACTGGCCCGGGTGGTGGATGGACTGACGGAGATCCTCGGGTAGAGCATGATCCAACTGCAAGGCGCCGGGAAACGTTTCGGCCACAAACTCCTGTTTGAGAATTGCGACTGGCTGGTCACGCCGCGCGAGCGCACCGGCCTCGTCGGTGCAAACGGCACCGGCAAGACAACCCTGCTCAAAATCCTGTGCGGGCTGGAGTCGCTCGACTATGGCTCGATCAGCTTCGCCAAAGGCATCACCCGCGGGTACCTGCCGCAGGACGGCCTGACACTTTCCGGGCGCACCATCTTCGCCGAATGCATGAGCGTGTTCGCGGACCTGCGCGAGATGGAGCAGGAGCTCGAAACGCTCCACCACAAACTGGGCGAGCTGGAGCCGTCGAGCCCGGAGTACGCAGCGGCGGCCGATCGTCTGCATCACATCGACTCGGAGTTCCGCAACCGGGATGGGTATGCGATCGAGGCGCAGGTGGGCACTGTCCTCGACGGGCTCGGGTTTCACAAAGACGACTGGACGCGGCGGACCGAGGAGTTCTCCGGAGGCTGGCAGATGCGCCTCGCGCTGGCCAAGCTGCTGCTGGAGAAGCCCAACCTGTTGCTGCTCGATGAGCCCACCAATCACCTCGATCTCGAAGCGCGCAACTGGCTCGAAACGTATCTGAACGACTATCCGCACGCGTGCGTGCTGGTTTCGCACGACCGCTATTTTCTGGACGTCACCGTGAACCGCACCATCGAGGTCTGGAACAAGAAGGTGCATTTCTACAGCGGCAATTACGAGTCCTACCTGCGCCAGAAAGAGGAGCGGCGGGCTCAGCTCGAAGCGGCCTACCGCAACCAGAGGGAGCGCATCGAGCAACTGGAGGCGTTCATCAACCGCTTCCGCTACCAGGCCACCAAGGCCAAACAGGTGCAATCGCGCATCAAGGAGCTCGAAAAGATCGAGCGCGTCGAAGTTCCGCCGGATGAGCAGACCATCCGCTTCTCTTTTCCGCAACCCAAGCCGAGCGGACGGATCGTGGCGGAGTTCAAGGACGTGTTAAAGAATTACGGCGCGAAGCACGTCTTCGGCGGCGCGAGTTTCATCGTCGAGCGCGGCGACCGCATCGCGCTGGTGGGCGTGAACGGCGCGGGCAAGTCGACCATGATCAAGCTGCTGGCGGGCGCCGAGCCGCTGACTGCGGGCTCTTACACGCTCGGCCACAACGCCATTCCCGACTACTTCGCACAGGATCAGTACAAGGAGCTGAACCCGGACCGCCGCATGCTGGACGATCTGGGCGACGCCGCGCCGCGCTCGACTGTGACCCAACTGCGCACGCTGCTCGGATGCTTCCTGTTCAGCGACGACGAGGTGTTCAAGAAGATCGGAGTGCTGTCCGGAGGCGAGCGCAACCGCTACGCGCTGGCGCGGATGCTGCTGGCGCCGTCGAATTTCCTGCTTCTCGATGAGCCGACCAATCACCTGGACATGCGCGCCAAGGACGTGCTGCTCGAGTCGCTCAGCAAGTACACCGGCACCGTGGTCTTCGTCTCTCACGACCGCTACTTCATCGACAAGCTGGCGACTCGCATTTTCGAGATCGAGGACGGCCACGTGCACGTCTATCCAGGAAACTACGAAGACTACCTGTGGCGCAAGCAGGGCGGTCCGGAAACGCTGATGGCGCAAACCAGGACGCCGGAGCCCGAGCCGCGGCCCGCGCCCGTGGAACCGAAGAAGCGATTGAATCCGATCAAGCTCAAGAAGATGCGAGACCGCCTGCGGGAACTGGAACAACACGTGGCCGCGCTCGAATCCGAGGTCCGGCAGTACGAGGCCGGGCTGGCCGATTTCAAAAGCGTCGAAGAGACGGTGCGGCTCAACGGGCTGGTGGAGGCGCGGCGCAGCGAGCTGGAAGCGCGCGTGGCGGAGTGGGAGGAGCTGTCGGCGTCGCTCGAAGAGATCGCGTAGTGTATTAATGAATGATCGTGTGCACCGAACCGTCGCGTTTCCGCTTTGCTACCGAACCGCGACCGTCAGGGAGCGGACCGTCGCGACAATATCTTTGCCACCCCCGACGAGCGCGTATAATGGCTCCGGGATGCGTCGCTTTGGAATCGAACGCTTGTTGCCGTTCCTGTTTCTCGTGTGGGGATCGCTGATTTTCCCGATGGCGGCCGTCACGTGGGCGCAGCCGTTGAATGCACCCAAGACGATCTTCCCATCCGACAGCGAGGATCCCCGGCAAGCGGGCGGAGCGGAGCGGCTCGAAGCCGTCTGCCCAGGCCGCGTCGCAAGCGGGAAAGAACTCAGGTGCCGAATCGTCTGCCCAAAATTCACGGGCTTTGCGGGTGACGATCTTGGGTGGTCACTTGCCCGCGTGACACGTGGGCATTTTCTCTCACCCACCAGTGAGGATGCCGCGCTCTCGATGGAAGGTTGCGAGTCTCACTCTCTAAATTTCGGTGGCACGATTCTGCTTACCCGGGGCGCCCAACGATGGACGATGCTTTGGTACAAGGGGGCGTCGAAACAGCGGAGTGCCACAGAGTACCGCTCCGGAGCGGACGAGAAGTCTTGGTGTGTATAGGCGGGTACGGGGCACAAGGCAGCTTTTCGACAGCTGTGTATGTGGAGGACCTCCTCTCCCCTACCAGCACCCTGATGGCGGGAGGCGGACACTTCTTCGAGGTTTCCGATAACACTCTCACCTGCGGTTACAGCCTCAGCGACGAGGTGGAGTCCTATCCCCTCACGCGGGGCTACATCGAAAGAGTCGAGTTTAGGACCAACAGCAAGGGGAGCGTGCCAGCGATGTCGGTAACCGCCGCCGTTGGCATGAGACCGATGACGCCTGAGGACGTCCAGGCGTGCTTCGACGAGCGGAACCCTAAGAAGCCGCACCGAGGGTTAAGCTTTCTTCCCCCCACAAAGAGCTACCGCATAGACTTCCTGTTCGACGGCCACGACTACAAGCCGACGCCCGCAAGCGCCGCCGCTGCGAGAGCCTTCTCGGCCCGGTGAGGCCGGCGCTAACGCCCGGCTTTAGCAGCGATCATCGCCACCGGAGACGTGCACGTCTATCCGGGAAACTACGAAGACTACCTGTGGCGCAAGCAGGGCGGTCCGGAAGCCCTGCTGGCGCAGGCGCGGCCTCCGGATCCTGAGCCGCCTCCGCCCGTCGCGTCGAAGAAGCGAGTGAATCCGATCAAGATGAAACAGATGCGGGACCAATTGCGCCAACTGGAACAACACGCTCAACGGGCTGGTGGAGGCGCGGCGCAGCGAGCTGGAAGCGCGCGTGGCGGAGCGGGAGGAGCTGTCGGCATCGCTCGAAGAGATCGCCTAGTGTATTACATCTGCAGATTTGTGGTACACTAGG
This sequence comes from Bryobacteraceae bacterium, assembly GCA_041486445.1. Lineage (GTDB taxonomy): Bacteria > Acidobacteriota > Terriglobia > Bryobacterales > Bryobacteraceae > Palsa-187. The sequence continues at coordinate 9,506 of JBGPLI010000074.1, read as the reverse complement.
TGCATGCAGCGGACGGTACAGGCTCGGCTCGATCGGGAATCTCAGTTGGTATTAGCGCGACTGGTCCGCAATTGGGGATGGAGCCCATCCCGCGTGGTTCGTGAAGGGCTGCGGCTGCTCAGCGCCGCGCAAGAAGGAACTGGCAAGAAAGTCGTGGGCGTGGGAAAATTCTCCTCCGGTATTCCCGACCTGGGATCAAACAAGAAGCACCTCCGGGGATTTGGCCGGTGAAACCGATTCTCCTTGACACCGGAGTCATCGTCGCACTCCTCGACCGGAGCGAGCGGTTCCATGCGCGATGCGTCGCCGCTGTCGAGGGACTCAACCGTCCCCTGGCGACTTGCGAGGCGGTGATCGCCGAGAGTTGTTACCTGCTGCGCCGGGTGCCGGGAGCCGCCGAGGCTATCCTCGAGAACGTCGCCGGCATGATCTTCCAGACTCCTTTCCAGCTCTCCCGGTCGGCTAAAGAAGTGCGGCGAACTTTCCGCAAGTATCGAGATCGCCCGATCGATCTGGCGGATGCTTGCCTGATTCACCTGGCCGAGCAGCTAGACACTGGTGAAATTCTCACGCTGGACACAGACTTCTCGTTCTACCGCTGGGGCCGGAACAAACCGTTTAGCCTGCTGGTGTCTCTCGACTAGCGCCCGGCCGGTGCCGCGATCATCGCCACCGGCGACGTCGTGCGCACTTGCGCGAAGTAGCTCTGCGCGTCCAGGTTCTTGTACACCTGCCCGGCCACGCCCGCCGCGGCCGGACCGCTGACCGCGCGCCCGCCCGTCAGCAGCACGATCACCACCAGCTTGCTGTTGCCGGTATCCATGCCCGTATCCATGAATGACCCGAACCAGCCCAGGTGCGTCGGCTTGCGCCAGTCCGTGCAGGTGCCGGTCTTGCCGTAGATGGGTTCGTTCGGGTCGAAACCGATGCGCCGGGCGGTTCCGTACTCGACCGCGCCCGCCATCCCCGGCTTGATCTCCGGAACCCACTGGGCAATATCGAGGTGACGCTTCACGCGCGGCACCAGCGCCAGCGCATCCAGTTCCGTTTTGGGGTACTGCAAGTAATACAGCGTGCCGCCGTTGGCCACCGCGCCCATCAACGCGGCGAATCCGAGCGGCGTGAGTGTAATCCCCTCGCCGAAGCTGGTCATCAGCCCGACGCCGCCCACCCTGGGAGGCGGAGGCGCGGGCGCAATGCTGCCCGGCTGCTCGGCATCGATATCCAGGCTGGCCTTCTCGCCGATCCCGAACAGCTTCGCGTAATAACTGACGCGCTCGAACCCGAGCTTCTGGCCGAGGCCTGCGAAATACTGGTTGTTCGATTTCGCCAGCGCGTCGGTCATCGAAAACATGGTCTTGCCGTAGACGCGGATCAACGTGGTGCGGTCGACGATGCCCTCGCTCAGCGCTGCCAGCGCCACCGGAATCTTGATGGTGGAGCAAGGCTCGAACCCGCCCTGAAACGCGAGCTTTTGATTGACGATCGAAAGGATCCGCCCGGTGTTCGGATCGCTCACCACTACCGAGCCGTTCAGCTTGCCCAGGGCATCGACCGCGGCGCGGCGGACCAGCAGGTCCTCGCCATCGAGGTTATCCCCTTCGGTCGAATCCGCGTAGTCGGGCGCGCGCCACGGACTGGAGAACTTCTTGGCGGCCGTCTTGCGCACGACCTTCCTCTTCTGCGGGACCACGCCATGCAGCAAGCTGGCGCTCGACGCCAGCGCGACCAGAAGCATGAAGAAACGCCGGTAATTTCGGGACAACGACTCTCCCTCCACTTAAAGCGGCCGTCGCGGACAGAAACAAACATTGTGCGCGATGGCGTAGGGCCCCGTCAAGCGCCCCTCTACCTCCATCGGCAGAAATTGTTTCAAACTCGAAACCGAGACGCCGGATTTCACCTGATTGCAACCCGATCTTGTGTATCATTGATAGTTCAACCACAGGGAGATCCCATGAGACACACCATTCTTCTTTTTACCGGCCTGGCGTGCGCCGCCACACTGTTCGCCCAGGCCGACGCGAATAAAGGACAGATCGTCGGGACCGTCTTCGATCAGAAACAGGCTGCGATTCCGGGCGCCAAGGTGCACCTTCAAAATACGGCCACCGGCGCGGCGCGGGACCTCACTTCCGGGTCTGCGGGCGAGTACCGCGCCGTCTTGCTCGATCCCGGCCAGTACGATGTCACGGTTGAGGCGCAGGGCTTCGCGGCGGCGACCTTCAAGGGAGTCGTCGTCAACGTCGGCTCGGCCGTGAACCTGCCCGTGACGCTCGAAGTGGGCGCCGTGGCGCAGTCGGTGGACGTGAGCACCACACTGCTGGCCGTCGACTTGCCCAATCCAACCACGATGGTGAACCTCAACCAGGTTGAGAATCTGCCCATCAACGGGCGCCGGTTTCAGGATTTCGCCACGCTGACTCCCACGGTTCAGGTGGACCAGGAACGCGGGCAATTGTCCTTCACGGGCCAGCGGGGCATCAACTCCAACGTCATGCTCGACGGCACCGATTACAACAATCCCTTCTTCGGCGGCATTCGCGGCGGCGAGCGTTCCAACTTCATCGTCACCATTCCGCAGACCTCGATTCAGGAATTCCAGTCCGTCACCAGCGGCTATACCCCCGAGTACGGACGATCGAGCGGCGGACTGCTGAACGTGATCACCAAGAGCGGCGGCAATCAGATCCACGGCGAGGCGTTCTATCAGATCCGCCATAAGGAGACCGGGCTCAAGACCCCGTTCAACGTGCAGATTCTCGAAACGCAGCACCAATTCGGGGGCGGCGCGGGCGGCGCCCTCATCAAGGACAAGCTGTTTTGGTTCGGCGCGATCGAGCGGCAGGACGCCAAGAGCCCGGAGGCCGTGCGCTATGCCGCGCTGGACGCGGTTACGGTGAACGCGAATAATCAGGAAGCCTACCGGTATTACCGCAGCCAGGAGGGCCCCTTCCAGAAAACCAACAATGCCACCGCGCTGACCGGACGCGGCGATTATCAGATGAGCAACGGCAGCCGCCTGACGCTGCGCTACAATTTCAGCGACGCGACGGCGAACAACTCGGCGTCGGTGGGTGGCGCGACCGAAACGCTGACCACCAACGCGCTGAGCAACAACGGAAACGAGAAAGACCGGATCCACACCGGCGTCGCCCAGTGGACGTCGATCCTCAACCCGGCCACGGCCAACGATCTGCGCTTCTCCGTCAGCCAGGAGGTCCGCCCGCGCACTTCGAATTCCACGTTGCCGGGCCTGCAAAATAGCATCGGCCAGTTCGGCGCGCGGAACTTCCTGCCGACCACGCAGGATGACCGGCGCACGCAGATCAACGACGGAATCTCCATGACCCGGGGCTCCCACACATTCAAATTGGGCGGCGATTACAACTACCTGACCACGGCGCAGCTTTTCGGGCTCAACCAGTTCGGCTTTTTCACGACCAGTGTCGGCAGCACGGATCAGATTCTGCAAGTGATGTCGGCGAACGGAACCGGTGGCGTCAACCGGTTTGACAATCCTCTGGTGCAGTATCAACTGCAAATCGGTAATCTGATGGCCGCGTTCCATATGCATCAGATCGCGTTTTACGGCCAGGACGCGTGGCGGATTAACCGCCACTTCACGCTGAACTACGGATTCCGGTGGGAAGGCCAGTTGAACCCGCAGCCGGTGGCGACCAATACCACCGTGATCAATAAGATCAAAGCCGCGACGCTCCAGAACGGCTCCCACTTCGATCCCACCTCCACCCCCGATGCGATGAAGCAGTGGGCGCCGCGCGGCGGATTCACCTTCACTCCGGGGAACTCCAACAAGACCGTGATTCGCGGGCACGCCGGTATCTTCTACGCCGCCACGCCCATGATCCTTCTCGCGGATTCCACCAACAATTACCGGTTGCCTCCGGGCAATTTGTCCCTCTCGCTGCCGCGGCTCGGATCGACCGTCTATAAGGACCTGCTGGCCATCGGCGTCGATTTGAACAAATCCCCCATCGGCAGCTTGCCGGTTCTTACCGCGGACCAGATCTCCAAAGCAGCGGCGGGCTCCGGAGCCGCGCCCGACCCGTTTGCCGGTGCGCGCTTCACCGGGACCGCGAACGATTTCACTAACCCGCGCTCGGTGCAAGCCGGCTTTGGCGTGGAGCATTCGATCACGCAGAACTGGATTGTCGGTGCCCAGTTCAACTACCTCAACACGGTGCACCTGGAGCGAAATCGCGACGAGAATCTGCCGCAGCCGCAGATCAACTCCGGCCAAGTCGCCGGTTGCGCGGCGGACGCGGCGAAACGGCCCAACTTCGGACAGGTTGGCTGCTTCCGCATTCCCCGCCCCATCGCGGGAACGGACCGCCTGGTTCTGCGCGAAAGCTCGGCGCGCTCCATGTATCGCGGCGTCACGTTCGACACCAGGTATCGCGGCCGGCGATTTCAGGCGGGTTTCAACTATACGGTCGCCGGAGCTTATTCCGACGACGATAACGAGCGCAGCACCAGTACGCTCTACTACCAGACGCCCACCAACCTCAGGTCCGAGTACAGCGTGTCCCGTATGGACTCGCGCAATCAGGTCGCCGGCTATGGCGTGGTCAACCTTCCGTGGGCCATTACCGTTTCCGCATCGATGCGGGCGCGGAGCGCATTCCCCATCGACGCCGCCACTGGCGCCGATCTGAACGGCGACGGCAACTACACCATACCGGGCGTGGTGACCAGCGGCGACGGCGGCGCGACGTCGGACCGGGCGTACTCGGCTCCGGGGGTGTCTCTGCCGCGCTACGCGTATCGCAATCGAATGTTCAAGGACGTGGATCTGCGGTTCTTGAAGGCCTTCAAGTTCGGTGAAAGCCGGAGGCTCGAGTTCTCGACCGAGATGTTCAACCTGTTCAACTGGGATAACGTCGTGTTCGACCGCACCAACCTGATTTACGGAGCGGGCATCGATCCCATCACGGGAGCCGTGGTCGCGCCTCGCTCGACGTTTAGGCAACTGCGGCTGGCCAACGGCAATTTCGATCCGACCGACAACCAGCTCGGGACTCCTTTCCAGGCGCAGTTCGGCCTCCGCTTTATCTTCTGAACCTGGGCGCCCTCTGGGCACGTAAGGGAGCGGACAGACGGGGTGGCCCGCCCGTGATACGCTATCTTGGTGGCCCCTACCGCTCAACTCATGCGGGAACTGGTAATCCGCAACATCGACGGTAAGTCCGTCACGATTCCTCTCGATCGCGACCGGATCACGCTCGGCCGCTCCAGCGCCAACGAGTTGTGTTATCCCGACGACGCCGGCCTGTCGCGCCAGCACATGGCGCTGACGCGCGTCAACGGCGAATGGCAGGTGGAGGATCTGGGCAGCAAGAACGGGACCGTGGTCAACGGCAACAAGCTCGAAGGTCCCGTTCCTTTCCGCCCCGGCGACCGGATCTCGGCCGGACACCTGACCATCGAGTTCGCCGATTCGGCTCCCGCGACGACCGAAACCGTCGTCTTCGTCGATCACACCGAAAGTTTTTCCACCACCTCCACCACGGTCGTGGCGAGTCTCGACGGCGTGCTGGGGCCCGAGGCCGAGGACCTCAACAAGACCTACGTGATGCAGGGCAGCCCGCAGATGCGCGCGCTGATCCGCGCCGGACGCGAGCTGGCTGGCCATCGCCCGCTGGGCGAGCTGTTCGAGGTGATTATGGACTTGTCGGTCGAAGCGGTGTGCGCCGGCCGCGGCGTGCTGATGACGCTCGAAGGCGAGGATCTCCGCGTGCGCGCCGCCCGCGGCGACCGGTTCAAGATTTCGAGCACCGTGCGCGACCGCGTGCTCAAGGAGAAAGCCTCGCTGCTGGTGCGCGACGCGCAGCTCGACCAGGCGCTCAAGGAACAGGTGAGCATCGTCGAGCAGAAAGTCCGCAGCATGATCGCCGTGCCGCTCCAGACCAACGATCGCGTGATCGGCCTGATCTATGTGGATTCCCCGCACCTGATCCGCGAGTTCTCCCGCGAGGATCTGAACCTGCTGACGGTGATGGCCAACGTGGCGGCCATCCGCATCGAGCACGCCCGGCTCAATGAGATCGAAGAAGCCGAGCGCGCCATGGCCAAGGAGATGGAGCAGGCCGCGCACATTCAGAACGGGCTGCTGCCCTCGGCGGCGCCCGAAGTGGAAGGGCTGGACATCGCCGGCAAGACCGTTCCCTGCCGCACCGTCGGCGGCGATTACTTCGACTACCTCGTCTTCCCCGACGGGCGCGTGGGCATGCTGGTGGGTGACGTGGCGGGCAAGGGTATGCCCGCGTCCCTGCTGATGTCGAGCCTTCAGGCGCGCGTGCACGTGCTGTTTGAGGAGGCCGAGGACCTGGCGCACAAGATCGGGCGGCTCAACAAGGCGGTGTGCGCGAAATGCCCCGAGAACCGCTTCATCACGTTCTTCATGACCGTGTTGGATCCGGCCACGGGCGAGCTGATCTACACCAACGCGGGCCACAATCCACCGTTGCTGGTGCGCGCCAAGTCCGGCTTCGAGGCCCTGCCCGGCGGCGGCATGATTCTGGGCATTCTTCCGATGGCCAGCTACCAGGAGGATCGCTCGCGCATGGAGCCGGGCGACGTGCTGGTGCTCTACAGCGACGGCGTCACCGAGGCCGCCGACCCGCAGGGCGACGACTTCGGCGAGCAGCGGCTGGGGGAGTTGGTGTCATCGCTGCGCGACCGTCCGGCCGGCGAGATCGTGACGGCGATTCACGACGCCGTGACGGCTTTCACGCAGGGCGCTCCGGCCGCGGACGATATTACGGTGGTGGTGGCGCGGCGAGTGTAGGCGGGGCAGAGGTCCCATCCCTGGTGGTCTGCCAGGTTTAGTTTCCAGTGAGGGAACCTCACGGGATGATCTCCCAGAACGCTTCCGCATCTGGGCCGCAACCACCTGTTCCTGGTGCGAAGGGGGCTTTCGCGACAGCTATGTGATCACTGTGAGGGTTCCGCTTCCAAAAGATCCTCAACTTCGGTGCCTAACGACTTCGAATGAGCCGCGCGCCGCAGCGACACGATCGCACGGACGACGGGCGCGTCGGCTCCATTCGGAAGTTAGACGGTCTAACGATTTTTCAGTTACCTCCGGTGACTCGCTCTAAAGCCCACACAAGTCGATCTACTTTGCCGGAGAAGCCCCTAAAGTCACCGATACCAGCAAGAATAAGTCCCGTCTTCTTGTCCGCCCAGATTGTCGGCAAGAGCTTGCCAGCAGACGAGCCAATAGCTTGGTACTCCCAACATTCAACGAAGCCCGCGAACTCATTCGTCGGCTTGACAAAAGCGGTCTGGCGTTGACTGATCTGCATGACGACGTTCTCCGCTTGTCCCTCGATTACGCGGCCAGTTACAAAACGAATTCGTTCTGTGCGGCCGGGAAGAATAGCGGGACTGACCACCGGAACGCCATTGAGAATTGCAGTGCGGCTCTCCACGTCCCATTTAATGGGAGGCCACAATGGCGCGATGTACTGCTGAGGCTCGGCTTTGCTCCAGACGACCGTTCCGACCGCCTTCCGTTCCCGGCCTGGGCGGTCAAATCTCTGCGCGTAGTGAATCTCATGATCAAATTGGCGCGTGATTTCAACAGAGGTATCTTTCAGACCAAAGCCGCTGGTCAGAAGCGGTGTTTCCTGTGATCCCAGTACCACCAAGTAAGTGACGGTGAAGCTTGTGTAATTCGAGACTGGACGAACCCCGGCGGCCACGGCACCTGAAGGCAGTGATTCCGTCGCCCACGATGGAAGAACGTGATCCTCCGAGCCGCGGGTGTCTGCGGCCCTTGTCAGAGCGTCGCTATTTGGCTTGGGACCGGTAGATTTGGTGGTCGCATTTGAACAAGCGACCAGCAACGATGCGCATGCGCACAAAGCAAAGTACGAACCACATTGAGCCAAACGCATCGCCCCTCCTCTGACCGTCTAACTCTTGTTTAGGCTGACCTGCATAAACCGCCGTGGCGGTCGGCCTAAAACCCGACGCCCCCACGAAGGCCGTGGGGGTAAATGCTTGCCAAGTAGCAACTTCCGATTCATTCTACAAACTGCCTCCACCATCTTATGCCGACCCGTCGCCTCGCCTAATACTCTTGAAGACTTTCGCGCTGGCTACGGGAATTAGACCACATCTCCACCTTCCGGACAACGCCGCTGATACCTGGCGATACCTGGCGCGAACAGCCCTTCCGACCACCAATGCGAATCGCTCCCGCCAAACGCCGGTGGGCGAAGAAGCATCAGTCACTCTCGCCTGGCCGATGGCGTGATCGTACAGATCCTGACCCAAGAGCAATCCCACCGTTCCGATCACTCTGAGGCCAAGGGAAATGGCGAGCCGTCTGGCGGGCTGTTCATCCAGGATGAGCCGCTCGGCACGCAGTTCCAGACCCAAACTGATGACCTCGTGCTCGCCCGGACCGATGGAACTGCTCACCGTTTGTGGCTGGTGCCGATGCGCCAACGGTTGGACGACGAGCCAGCCCGGCAACGTCGATAGGGTTGGCTCTACTTCCCTCGCGACCGCGGGTGGAATGAAAACTTCACGATGAAGCTGACGCAGCAGATCGAGCCTCCCAATCTGAACAAGCGCGATCAACGGGCTCGAGTTCGAAATGACTGCCACTCAGGCTCGCTTGCTCTCGGCGACCTCCGCCTGCCATTCGTCTTCCGTGAGGCGGAAATAGGGGATTCCCAATTCCGAGGCGCGATGGATGAAATCCAGGCGAGGGACACCCAAGAGCTCGGCTGCCTTGCCGCTGGATAAGAGACTCCGCCGGTACAGCTCCAAAACGATCATCTCGCGCGCGGCTTGCTCCACTGGCTCGCCCGACTTTGCCAGGAGAGTGGAGAGTTCTTCGCCGAGATCGAGATGGGTGGACGCCATGGCCGCCGCCTTCTTTCATGGTACAGGACTCGTCCCCTTTCGGCGCCAACTCCTTTAGTGCAGCACGTCAATCCCGTTCACAATCGCGCCGTTGTTGGACGTCACGCCGCTGAAGCTGATCACGATTTGACCACTGCCGTTCGCATTTGCGGCGAAGGTCTGGACCAGCGCCTTGTGCTGCGCTCCAGCGGTGGCCAGGACGTCGAAGTTCGAAAGCACCTGCGCTCCGTTGATCGTGACGTTGAATCTTCGGGCGCCAGTTCGCGCCACGGAATTCTCGGCGAAGTGAAGCCGCACACTGTAGGATGCGCCAGGGGTCAGGCCAGGGAAGGTGTAGCTGAACGCAGGCGCCTTCTTGGAGCTTGCGCGCCACGTCTGATAAACGGCAGCCGGGGCGGGATTCGTGACGGCGCTGGTATCGATGGACGACGTGGTTAACGCAGTGTGACCTCCGTTGAAGAATGCGTCCGTCTGGTAGGGGCTGACTGCCGCTCCTCCGGCGTTCACCTGATAGATCGGGACCAGCGTCGCCGCCGGTGTGGCGCTGGCTTGGTTGGAATCAGGACCTTCACCGGCTCCGTTCACGCCGGACACGACGTAGT
>JBGPLI010000073.1:0-23597 GCA_041486445.1 Bryobacteraceae bacterium | reverse complement strand
TGGGCCGCCATGCAAGGCCGCAAGGCGCTGACGGTGCAATGGGACGAAGGCGCGGGCGCTTCGGTCAGCAGCGCGAGCATCCGGCAGATGTTCGCCGATCGCGCCAAGCAGCCGGGCGCGGTGGCGCGCAAGGAGGGCGACGCGCAAGCGGGCCTGGCGAAGGCAGCCAAGAAGGTCGAGGCTGTGTACGAGGCGCCGTTCCTTTCGCACGCGCCGATGGAGCCGATGAACTGCACCGTGCACGCGCGCCCGGACGGCGCCGAGGCGTGGTGCCCCACGCAGAGTCCGACGACGTCGCGAGCGGTGATCGCGCAGACGCTGGGTCTGCCGCCGGAGAAAGTGAATCTCCACACGCTGTACATGGGCGGAGGTTTCGGACGGCGCGGCGAGGGTGAGCTGGACTACGTGGCCGAGGCAGCGGAGATCGCCAAGGTAGTGGGCGTTCCTGTAAAACTGACATGGTCGCGCGAAGACGACATGCAGCACGACTACTACCGTCCCGCGTCCTACGTGGAACTCGCCGGGGGCGTGGATGCCGCGGGCTGGCCCAGCGCGTTGAGCGCGAAGATCGCTTGTCCCTCCTTTGCGTTTCTGCGGGACGGCGTCGATTTTACGGCCGTGGTGGGGTTGGCCGATCTGCATTACGAGATCCCGGATTTCCTGGTGGATTACCGCGTCGCCAACACGATCGTTCCCGTGTCGTACTGGCGCGGGCCAGGGGCCAGTCAGAACACGTATTTCGCGGAGTGCTTCTTCGATGAGCTGTGCGCGGCGGGCGGGAAAGATCCCGTGGAGGCGCGCCGGCGGCTTTTGGCCAAGACGCCGCGGTTGCTGGCCGTTCTCGATCTGGCGGCCGAGAAGGCCGGATGGGGCAAGAAACTTCCACCCGGAAGGTTCCAGGGCGTCGCGCTCGGAAGCAACGTGGGCTCCTTCAACGCGCAGGTCGCCGAAATTTCCATCACGCGAGGCAAGGTTCGCGTGCACCGCGTGGTGTGCGCGTTCGATTGCGGGCAGGTGATCAACCCGGCGATTCTGACGCAGCAGATTGAAGGCGGCATCATCTTCGGGCTCACGGCGGCCATGAAGGGCGAGATCACGCTGGACCGCGGTCGCGTCCAGCAGGCCAACTTCAACACCTACGACATGGTGCGCATCGACGAGGCGCCTCAGATGGAGGTGCACCTGGTGCCGAGCACGGAGAGGCCGAGCGGAGCGGGTGAGGCGAGCAATCCGACGATCATACCGGCGGTGGTCAACGCGATTTTCGCCGCCACCGGCAAGCGCCTCCGTAAACTGCCGATCCGGACCGCGAACCTGGCATAGCGATGGCGGCCGCCGACACCACGATCGACCGGGAGAGCCTTCGCGATCTGGACGGCGTCAGAGTGGCGGTGGAGGAGGGCACGGCCGGCGCCGCCGAATTGCGCAAAGCCGTCGAAGCGAAACTGGAATCGGCCGGCATCAAGGTTCTCAACTCCGGCGAATCTCCCACCGGCGATCCGTTTCTGCGGGTGCGTGTGTCCACGACTGCCGCGAGCGGCGGATCGATCGGATATCTGGTCCAGCTCGATTTCGCGCAGATCGTTTTTCTAAGACGAAACCCCGCCGTGACGTTCAATCGCGCGCAGACCTGGAAGGCCGGGGAACGGATGGGCCTGATTCCACCCGCGCGCCTGGCGCAGAAAATCAACCAGGAGTTGTCGGAGCAGGTGGACCAGTTTATCACCGCCTATTTTGCCGTGAATCCGAAATGAACGACGCTCTCGGTGACGTCAAGGTGGTCGAGTTCGGAGGCTACGCCGCGGGCCCATGCATCGGCAAATACCTGGGCAATTTCGGTGCACAGGTGGTGCACGTCGAATCCAGGGAGCACCCGGATGGGTTCCGCCTGCAATATCCTCCCTATAAAGATGGCAAGGTGGGACTGAACCGTTCGGGCTGTTTCGCGTACTTCAGCGACTCCAAGTTCGGCGTCACACTCAACTTGAAACATCCCAAGGGCAGGGAATTGGCGTACCGGTTGATCGATTGCGCGGACGTGGTGATCGAGAACATGCGTCCCGGCGTGCTGGCGCGGCTGGGGTTCGGCTACGACGCGCTGCACCGGCGCAAGCCTTCGCTCATCATGCTGAGCACCAGCAACATGGGACAGACCGGCCCTCACGCGACGCATCCCGGATTCGGATCGCAGCTTTCCTCGCTCGCCGGATTCAGCCACCTGACCGGCGAGCCCGAAGGTCCGCCCTGCCTGCTGTACGGCCCCTACATCGATTTCATCGCGGTCGCCTACGGGGGAGTGGCCGTGCTGGCCGCGCTCGACCACCAGCGTCGAACCGGTGAAGGCGTCTACATCGATCTATCCCAGTACGAAGCCGGGCTGCAATTCATCGGCGGCGCGCTGCTGGATTATTCGGCGACGGGCGCGGTCGCGGGGCGCGACGGCAATCGCGATCACGCCGCAGCTCCCCATGGCTGCTTTCCCTGCCAGGATGAACAGTGGTGCGTGATCAGTTGCTGGGATGACGCAGAGTGGGCGCGGCTGTGCGGCACCGCGGGCCACACTGCCTGGCTTTCGGATTCGCGATTCGCGACTGCGGCGGACCGAAAGCGCAACGAAGCCGAGCTCAGTCGCATGATCGCCGCGTGGACCCGGGATCAGCAATGCGAGACACTCATGCACCGTTTGCAGCGGAACGGCGTGCACGCCGGCATGGTGAACACGATGCGCGATCTGTTCTCCGATCCGCAGATCTGGTTTCGCAAGATCTGGCAACAACAGGAGCACCCCGAGATCGGGCGTCACCACTACCGCATGGTCTCCTACCAGTTGCCGGAAACGCCGGGAAGCATCCGCCGGCCCGCGCCGTGCCTGGGCCAGCACAATGACGAGGTGTTTCCGGAGTGGCTAAAATTGTCTGAACAGGAATATCGGGAATACCGGGAAGAAGGGGTATTCTGAGAGAGCGGCACCCGCTCGCTAGGCGTTCGCGGTTCGGTGCCGCCGACGCTGAACCCCGACCGGCAGGGAGCGGGTAGAAGGAGCATTGATGAGCACAGTAGCTGAGGAAACGAAGCGCGGCGTGAAGAAGGACGTCGCCTCTTTGCGGTCCGCGCTGGATTGGCTTGCCACGCAGGGCGACGTTCTGGAAACCAACGTAGAGGTGGATCCCGACCTGGAGATCACGGGCGTGCAGAAGCACCTGGACGGCGGCCCGGTCCTGTTGTTCAACAACGTAAAGGGCAAGCCCCACACACGCGCGATCACCAATCTGCTGGCGGACATGAACGTGGTCGACAAGCTGTTCGGATTCGAGAGTCCGGTGGAGCGCACGCGCAAGATCGCCCACGCCATGACCCACCCGATGGAGCCAGTGAAGGTCCCGAGGAACCAGGCGCCGTGCCAGGAAGAAGTGATCACCGACGACCTCGACGTGAACAAATACATCGCGGCGATTCGCCACACCGCGCTCGAGACCGAGCTCACCATCGGCAGCGGAATCAGCTGCGTGGTGGGAGACTACTTCGGCGGCGGCAGCCACATCGGCTACAACCGCATGAATTTCCGCTGGGGCAACATCGGGACGTTCCAGGCCTCGCCCGGTTCCCACATGTGGCAGGTGATCACCGAGCACTACAACGACGAGAAACCTATTCCGCTCACCATGTGCTTCGGCGTTCCGCCGGCTTGCACGCTGGTCGCGGGCGGCGGATTCGACTACGTGATTCTGCCCAAGGGTTGCGACGAGATCGGCGTGGCCGGCGCCATCCAAGGCGCTCCCGTGAACATCGTGAAGGCGCGGACGGTGGACGCCTGGGCCATCGCCGAATCCGAGTACGTGCTCGAAGGTCTTCTCTACCCTCGCGACAAACGTTACGAAACGGCCGAGGCGGAAAAAGCCGGCGTCCAAGGAAAGTACTTCTTTCACCCCGAGTGGGCCGGTTACATGGGCAAGGCGTATAAGGCGTCCACGTTTCACGTCACCGCGATCACCATGCGCAAGCGCGAAACCAAGCCGTTGATCTACCTGCTGGGCGTCCACATGGCCGATTGCAGCAACATCGATACGACGTTGCGCGAATCGGCGATTTTCGAATTGTGCGAGCGGCTCCAACCCGGCATCGTCCAGGACGTTCACATCCCCTACTGCATGACGGACTGGGGCGGCGTGATCATCCAGGTCCGCAAGCGCAACAAGATCGAGGAAGGCTGGCAGCGCAATTTCCTGGCGGCGATTCTGTCGTGCAGCCAGGGGATGCGGCTGGCCATCGCCGTCAGCCCCGACGTGGATATTTACAGCATGGACGACATCATGTGGTGCCTGACCACGCGCGTGAATCCGCACACCGACATCCTCAACCCGCTCCCCGGCGGCATCGGGCAAACCTTCCAGCCGCAGGAGCGCATGACCGCGGGCGAGAAGGAATGGACCGCATCCAACACGCGCTTTGAAGGCGGCATGGGCATCGACGCGACCGTGCCCTACGGATACGAGCAGGATTTCCATCGCCCGGTGTATCCGGTGGACCGCGTCGATCCGTCGAAGTTCTTCTCGCAGGCGGAGATCGAGCAAGCGAAGAAAAGGATGCGGGGCTGGGTGGAAGTCCTGGCGCGGACCGGGCGTTAATGCTTCTGAGTGCCTACCGGGTCCTGGATCTCACGGGGCCCCTGGGCTGGCTGTGCGGGAAGATTTTCGGCGATCTCGGCGCCGACGTTATCAAGATCGAGCCGCCCGGCGGCGAGCCCCGGACTTTTTCCTGGCTTGCCGGCAACGCCAATAAACGCGGAATCACCCTCGATCTCGAAAGCGAGACCGGTGTTCAGCTTTTTTCCCGCCTGGCGAAGACCGCTGATTTCATTATCGAGAGTTTCCCGCCCGGAAAGCTTAGCTATGCGCAATTGAGCGCTGATAACCCGGGCCTGATCCTGGTCTCCATCACGCCCTATGGACAAGAAGGTCCCTATCGCGGTTTTCAAGGCTCCGACCTGGAGATCATGGCTCTCGGCGGAGCCATGTCCCTAGCCGGAGCGAAGGATGGCGAGCCGATGCGCGTGACCGTTCCGCAGTCCCCTGGATGGGTGGGAGCGGAAGCGGCCATGGGAGCCTTGACCGCTCTGGCCTACCGGCGCCGCACTGGCCGGGGCCAGCACGTAGATGTTTCCGCGCAAGTGGCCGTAATGGCCGCGCTCGCGCACGCGCCCGCGTTCTGGGACTTGAATCGGGTGAACCCCAGGGGCGCCGGCGAGTTCGTCACCGGGCGCAGCGTCCACGGCGCGATGATGCGGGCCTTCTGGCCGTGCCAGGACGGCTGGCTCAACTTCATCATCTACGGCGGCGCCGCGGGCCGATCGAGCAACCAGCAACTGGTGACGTGGATGGATGAGAAGGGCATGGCCCCGGCGTGGCTCAAGCAGATCGACTGGGCGCGCTTCGAAGTGACCACCATCACGCAGGAGGAGGTGGACCGGTTGGAATTGCCGATCGGCGAATTCTTCGCGACGCTCACCAAGCGCGAATTTCTCGAAGGCGCGGTCAAGCGCCAGATGCTCGGCTACCCCGTCCAGACGGTCGCGGATATCTCCCAGGATCCGCAGCTCGCCGCCCGAAGTTTTTGGCAGGACGTTGACGGTCTGCGGTATCCCGGAGGCTTCGCGCTGATCGACGGCGAGCGTTTGCCGATCCGCCGTCCGGCGCCGTCGGTGGGCGAGCACAACCGGGAGATTCTGGAAGAGCTCGAGGAGGCTCGTGAAGAACGCGCTTGAGGCTCCGCTTGCTGACGCGCGCGGTTCAGTTAACTGCGCGCGACGTTACTACAAGCTATCACCAGCTCAGCTTCAAGCCGAACATAATCTGCCGCGAGTTGGTGGCGTGCGTGGTGATCTTCGCGGCTGAGGTGGAGGGCGTTCCCGACGCGGTCAGCATCACCAGGTTGGGGAGGCCAAGATTGGTATGGTTCATCAGGTTGAAAGACTCCGCCCGAAACTGCAAGTTCAGTCGCTCCGTCAAGCGCGTGTTCTTGAACATCGAAACATCCAGATCCGCCAGCCCTGGGCCCTCCAGGATGTTGCGGCCGGCATTGCCAAAGGTTCCCGCCGGCGGCAGGACGAAGGCGGTGGCATCCACCCAATGCTCCGGCGTTCGCAGGTAGATTCCTTGCGTGGTTCTCCCCGGAGCCATGTTGGGCCGATCGGGATTGCCTGTATCCCCATTGCGCGACTGACTGAACCCCAGTGTGGGCGTGAAGGGGAAGCCGCTTTGCAAGCTGACGATGGTGTTTAGCTGCCAGCCGCTCACCAGCTTGTCCGGGACGCCTTTGACGCCGCTCCAGAATCGCTTTCCCGTCCCGAAGGGCAGCTCATAGATGCTATTCAGGCTGAAACGATTTCGGATGTCAAAAGCGGCCAGGCCGTAGTCTCGCCTCCGGTCGTCCGGATCCATGACCACGCCGATCTGTCCGCCGGCCTGACTTCCAGTAATCGCGGACTCGTTATCGAGGGCGCGTCCGCGGGTGTAGTTGGCGCGCAAAGCGAATCCGCTGCGGAAGCGGTGATTGACGTCCACGAAGAAGCCATTGTAGTTGTTGACGCCGGAAGTGAAGAAAATTCCGGCGCTGCTCAACTGGGGATTACGGCGGACTATCGGAGTTGGGAAGTACTTGGTCCCAGCCGGCAGACTCGCCGGGCAGGGCGATGCCGGGCAAATGGTGGGGATCACCGTATTCGCGTCCGCGCGCAGAACTTCATGGTAGCCTCGCGATCCGAGGTAAGCCACTCGGATACTGGTGTTGGCAGGCAGGGCTTGCTCAATTTCAAAGTGATAACTGAGTACGGTCGGGGTATGCGGGTCTCCCTGGATTCCCAGGCGGCCGCCCCCCGGCGTGGCGCTCGCCAGCTTGGTTACTCCCGGAACGATCTGCAAGGGGAAGGGGACATTACTGGTGATCTGCGAAGCGCCGGCAAGGGGCGGGACGTTGATGCAGCACCAACCCACGTTGTCGAGCAGATTGTAGGCCATGCCGAAACCAGCTCGAATGCTGGTTTGGCCCTTCCCGAAGGGGTCCCAAGCCAGGGCTGCGCGGGGGCCAAAGAGCCGGGTGGCTCGGTTGGTTGTAAACAACGACTCGCCAATCCTCGGCTGGGTGAGCAAGACCCCGTTGGGTCCCTGGGTGAAGCTGGCGGCCATATTATTGTTGGCATGGTAGCCGTTGGAGAATTCGTGACGCAATCCCAGATTCAAGGTGAGGTTGGAGGTGAGCTTTATGGCATCCTGCACAAACCAGGCTCCCATCCAAACCCGAAAAGGAATCATCGGCGCAGGCGAGGTCACCTGGAACAGCGACGGTTTGCCCTGTAGGAAGCTGGTCAGGTCGGTAAAATTTGTCTGCCCGTAGCTTCCGCTCAGGTCGTTGCTCTGAAGACGTTCGAACCAGGCGCCGAAGGCGATCGAGTGGATGCCCTTGGTGATGCGGACCTGATCCTGGTAGGTGAATATGTTGTCGATATTGAGTTGGTCGTGTCCGGTATTCGGTCCGGAACCGGCGGGGGTAATGTCAGTGATTCCCTGGCTCCCCCCGATGTTAATTTGCCCCAGCGGTTTTCCTGCGACGTATGGCTCCACGCCCGGGGGCGTTATGGATACCGAATAAAAATAGCGGTACCACACGCGCGAGAATCCCGCCGTGAAGCTATTCACGATGTTGGGAGAAAAGACGTGAACTTCACCCAGGTTGAGCACCTGGGCTTTTTCTAAATTACTAACCAGGCTGAACGGATTTTGCCCGGTACCGACGTTGTCGCCGTCGTCAATGGTATAAGCGACGTTTAAGGAATCTTTATCCGAGAAGGCGCGGTCGACTCGCACGATTCCGAAGTCTTCTCGTACGGGATTGGGTGTGGTATTAAAGGATTGCGCTTTACCTTGACCCAAATTCGGGCCATTGGGCGCGGGCCACAAGGCGAAGTACGGCAAAACCGCCGGATTGAGACCCTGGACAGGTCCACTCGGCAGTACACCCTTCCGCGCCAGCTCGTCCGGGACCACGGCAACCTTAGTCAGATTCCACGCCTGACGGTACCCTTCGTAGTTTCCAAAAATGAAGGTCTTGTCCCTTTGGATGGGTCCACCCGCCGCGCCGCCAAACTGATTTCGCCGGAACGGAGGAGGGCCGATGGTTTGGTCAAAAAAGTCGCGCGCATCGAGCGCGCTGTTGCGCAGAAACTCGTACAGAGAGCCATGGAAGGCATTGCTGCCGGATTGGGTCACGATGGCGACCTGTCCGCCGGCGCGGTGGCCGAACTCGGCCGCGTCCAGGTTGGGGACCACGTTAAATTCCCGCACCGCCTCAATCCCGAGCAACTGTCCGCTCACGCCGCCCGGAGTCGAGCTGATCGCGTTGGAACCGCCGGGGTATTCCACTCCGTTCCACAAGAAAATGTTTTCGCCGGGACGCCGCCCGCCAATCGAAAAATAGTTGCCCGGCCCAGTACTGCTGGAGACGTTTTGCTTCATCCCGGTCGAATTCACCATCGCCGGATTGAGTGAGATCAAGTTATCGAAGCTGCGGCCGTTGAGCGGCAGATCCTTAACCTGGCGCTCCGCCACCAGCCCCGACACTTGCGAGGTGGAGGTGTCCACCAGCGGCGCTTCGCTCGTGACCGTCACCTGCTGCGAGATCTCGCCGACCTGAAGCGCGGTATTCAGCACCAGTTGCTGCCCCACCACCAGCTCAACGTTCTCCACGACCCTGGTCTGAAAACCCTGGTGGGAGATCTGGACCCGGTATCTGCCGGGAGTCAGGTCCGGAACGGAAAACAATCCGGCGCTGCTGCTGGAGGCAGTCCGCTGGAGGTTCGTCTCCGTGCTGATCACCGTAATGGTTGCCGCCGGGATGACCGCGCCCGTGGTGTCGCGGACGGTTCCCTGGATCGCCGATCCTACGCCCTGGGCGTAAAGAGCCGGAGTGGAAAGACACATTGCCAGTACGAAAAGCTTTGCCGTCATGGTTGACCCCCTTGATCCTCTAGTTAACTCCCTTTGCCAACCGCGGTCATCAGCTCCGCGGTCATTACTTTCCGATTGTCGGCCGGATAGTGTACCGGTATGATTCTCTGGACATCCAGTTTAAGCCGCTCGATGTTGGATTGCAAGCTGGCGGTGTAGGGGCTGATCGTCGCCGGGGTTTGCCTCAGCGGCTGCGGAGGCGGGTTGAACCCGTCGGCCTCGAGCAGAACCTTCTCTTTGGGCAAATACGCGATAATCATCCCGTCGTTGTGACCGAAATTCTGGAGATGATACAGCTCGATAACCTTCGTGCCATCGGTCAGGACCAGCTTCTCGGTCATGGTCTTGAACGAAGGTTTCTTCGGATTCTGCGCCAGCTTGTCCGGAGCGAGCTTGTGAGAATTCGCCCAGACCTTCTCGTAGTACGGCTTGTTGATCTCGTGCGTGACCACCGTGGCGCCCTCGGCCACAAAGGCGCGCAGCCCGCCGGCGTGATCGAAATGCGCATGCGTGTTGATCACGTACCTGATGGGCTTGTTCGGAATCAATCTCTTCGCTTCGGTAATGATCGCTGCGGCGCGCTGGTCGTTTTGCGGGCCTTCGACCACCACGATGTAGTCCTTGAAGTCGGCCGCGATGGCGGCGTACCCACCCAGGATGAGATACATCCCGTCGCCGAGCTTCTCCGAGCTGACCGCCGGTGGAGCGCCGGCCGGCGGAGCGGCGGGGCTCTGAATATTGGCCGGGGCGTTGGGCTTCACGTCCGTGATGTTGAGGTCCAACACCGGATAGCCGCCCTGTTTCTGCACGATATGCGTGGGGAATTTCACGCCGCCGAAATCCTTGTAATCGGTGAACGCGGTCTCGTAGGGAATATCGCCCAGCACGGTGTTGTCGATCCTGGTCTCGACCTTTTCGAGAATATTCTGGTCGTTCAAATACCCCATTACGGGAGCCTTGTTTTGCGCGGTGAACGATACGACGGTATATTTCTTGCCACCCATCGTTTGAGACTTCACGGTGGCATTGGCCGCGGCCGCCGCTTTCAGGAAGCCGTACGGAAGAGTCATCGTGAGCTCGTCCTGCAAGCCGGCGGCCTGCGGAGAGCCGGGCGCGATCACCTGGGTCTGCTGCTGCTCGCCGACGACCGGCTGCTGGCCGCCGCCGCGGGGAGGATTCTCCCCCTGCGTGCGTATCCTCTGGAGGCGCGAAGCCGGCGCCTGAAGGTCGATCACGCGCGTGTAAGTTTTGTCGTTAAACCTGGGCCACGGCGAACTGGGGCTGGGGGCCTGTCCGAGAACGAAATCGGAGCCTGAGCCGGAGAACTCGATGGTCTTGAGATTGTCAGCGCCGAGCGCCTTGGTCGCGCTGCCGATCACGGCTCCGGCGTCCTGACCGCCGGCCGCCCACGACAACACGGCGCAAGACAGCAGCGTCAGGAGCGAAACAAGAATCACCCATTTCCTCGGCATACATCCCTCCAGTGAGAGACAGTATACAGCAAATGGCGACTTTTTGAAATCCTATTGAATTGCGATGGTCCCGAACCCGCTGGAGTTCGCCGACCCGCTCTTTAACGTCACCGCATACCGCCCCGGCTTCAGGCCCCCTGGCACGACGACGTCCACCTGGTAGACGCCCGCCAGTCCCGGCGTGAGCCCCGCCCACAGCACGGGCGCCGGCACGTTCCCGATCAGGACCGCCGGCGTCAGCCTCGCTTGCGCCACCGGATTCGCCGGCGACGCGTCGCCGCCGGGAACTGCCGGATCTGTCGCTCCCAGCCCGGTCCCATACATCTCCAGCATCTCTCCGGCCTGCGCGGGATGATCGTCATCGGCGGGAATCGCCGTCCCTGCGTGGAACGCGGCGGCCTGAAACTGGGTGACCTGTCCGCGCTGTATTTGATTCACGAACAGGTCCGGCGCCACCGCCACAACCCCTGCCATTTCCGCCGGGGTGATCGTGCCATCGGCAAACGCCACTTGGAAATTTGCGTCTTGCGTGGGCGTGTCCTGCGGCAACTGTGTGGTGATCTGCCACGGCGACACGTTCACCATCGGCAACCGCGCTCCATTCGCGAGCACGGACGCGCCGGCGAGCGTCGTCGGCAACGGGAACGCGCCTGCGCTCGTCGTCGAATCGCCTGCGAAGTTGATGCCGTAGACGGAAACCAGTCCTCCGGGCGACGGCGCCAGCCGCTGGCCCGCGGCGCCCACAACGCCGCGCGGGTTGATGGCACGCGGAGCATACACGGCGTGCATGCCCGTGCCATCGGTATTCACCTGGTACACGGCGCCAGCCTGAGAATTCGCCGGCCCGAGCAGAAACGCAACCCGCGACCCGTCGCCGCTGATCACCGGCGATTGGGCGACGGAGTAATGGAAGGACGCGATCGCCGCCGGGGGCGCGTGCGCCGCCGGGCCGGGAAACGGCTCGAGAATCTTGATCTGTCCGGACTGCACAAATACACCCGTCTTACCGTCGGCCGAAAGCGACGGACTCGCCGCCGCCCCCGGACCCGTCGTCAATTGCCGCAGACTGCTGCCGTCCGACTGCACCGCCCAGATCTGGGTTTCGCTTCCGCCGTAGTTGCTCTCGAACACGATTGTGTTTCCGTCGGCGCTAATGGTCGCGTTGGACGAAAAAATCGAGGCATTAATCCCGAACTTGGTCAGGTTCCGGATATTCGTGCCGTCCAGGTTCATCACGTAAACGTCGGTCGCCGAAGCGGCGAACGTCGGACCGAAGGGCGCGGCCGAGGTGAACACGACCAGGCCGTTGGCGCTGATCACGCGTTGCGGCGAAGGCGCGAGCGCGCCGCTGTACACCGGCAACTGCTTGAGCCCGGTCCCGTCCGCGTTCACCACGAAAAACGGCTGCGTCCGCTGAACGCCATACAGCACCTTTGAGCCGTCCTGGGTTGCATGAGGCGTCCTCACGCACGCGTAAAAACAACTGATACAGAGCAGCAGAGGCCGGATGCACCCCTGCGTATCGACGTTGAGCCGCCGCATGGCGCCGGTGGAGGTGTCCACAATCCCCACGCCTTCGCCGCCGGTCACGAAATCGGTGAACACGGCGCGCGAGCCATCGCTGGTGAGCCCCACCGAGGTGACGCCTGGCACGAGCATCGCCGAGCCGACGTACAGATCGCTTTTGTCCTGCACGTTGCCTTGCGGAGTCACGGTGGATCCCAGGGCGATGGTGCGCCCGGCCGCGTCGACGGCCGGCGGAAAAATGTTGATGGTTGGCCCGATAAAGATCGGGATCGAGGGCTGGCCGAAGGCGAGCGTTCGAAAAGACAGGACCGCGACGATAACGGTTTTCAAGTTTCCCTCCGTGGGCGCGGTGATTTCATTATACTCTCCTAGTATGAAGACGAGACTTCTCGCGATTACGTTTGCAGCGGTTTCGCTCGCCGCGCTTACTTTCCTGCGACCGGCCAAACCTCCAGCCCGCTCGGCGCTGCCGACGCCAAGCGCCGCCAAGACGATCCTGAACTCCACGCACCGCCATCGCGAGTGGGTCAACGTGCCGGCTGGCGACGCCACGGTCAGCGCGTTCATCGTCTATCCGGAGCGCTCCGACAGAGCGCCCGTGGTCATGGTGACCGCGAGCCAGCAGGGCGCGAGCGACTGGGTCCGCGCGGTGAGCGACCAGCTTGCGGCCGAAGGCTTCATCGCCGTGGCGCCGGACGTCTTATCGAACAAGCACTGGATCGACGCCGTGCGCGCGTATGCGGTTGCGCTTCCCGCGGCCAGTGGCGTCAGCGCGAGCCTCGAGTTGGACGCCAATGTCACCGCCGAGGCTTGGTGGCGGACCGTGGCCTACCTCAACAGCCAGACCGGGAACCAACCCGTCTTCGGCACCAACCCCAACGTGCCGGAGGACCACTCGACCCACATCATGATGGCGATGGCGCAGGCTACCAGTGACGTGCAGCCGCCCGCAGCGGGTCCGCGCGGCTACCCGCAGGGCAAACTCCCCGAGCTGCCAGCCGGCATCTTTACGGCGAAATCGACTCTGCTCCATTCGCCGCTGCGCAAGGAATTCGTCGATATCCCCGCCGGCAGCGTCAAGCTTCACACCTGGGTCGAGTATCCGGCGGGCAACGACAAGGCGCCCGTGGTCGTGGTCATGCAGCACGGTCCCGGTCTCGACGACTGGCAGCGCGCGCTCGCCGATCAGCTTGCGCTCCAGGGCTTCATCGCCATCGCGCCCGATCTTTTTTCGGGCCTGGGACCCAACGGCGGCAACTACGATTCCTTCGAGGGTCCCGACGATGTGCTCCGCGCGAACGGCAAGCTTCCGCCCGAGGAGGGCGTGCGCCGCTACAAGGCCGCGCGCGACTACGGCATGAAACTGCCGCGCGCCAATGGCAAAAGCGCTACCGTTGGCTTCTGCGCGGGCGGCGGATTCAGCTTCCGGTTCGCCGGCGAGGTGCCCGAGATCGACGCCGCGGTGGTGTTCTACGGCGGACCGCCCAGCGAGGCCATCATGTCCAGGATCAAGGCGCCAGTCCTCGCCTTCTACGGCGACGACGACGCCAGAGTCACGGCCACGATGGAACCCGCGCAGACCGCGATGAAGAAACTCGGCAAATCCTTCGAGGCCCGCACCTACCTGCACGCCACGCACGGGTTCCTGGAATATCAGGACGTCGGCGGCAATCCGGGAGCGAGTTCGGACTCCTGGGCGCGCACCATCGCGTTCCTGAAACAGCACACGGTGCGCGACTGAACCCCGAGCGTCAGCGAGGGGAGAGCATTTCGGCCCCCTGTTATCCTGATAGTTCCATGCTTCGTGTCCGCTTTGCCCCCTCGCCGACTGGCTACCTCCACATCGGCAGCGCGAGGACCTTCATCTTCAATTGGTTATTTGCGCGGCACAACCGCGGCGTCATGATTCTGCGCATCGACGATACCGACGTCGAGCGCAACACCCAGGAATCGCTCGATTCGATCTTCGACGGATTGAAGTGGCTGGATCTGGAATGGGGCGAATTCTATCGGCAGTCCGAGCGCGTGGAGCTGCACGCGCGGTCGGCCAACGAAATACTTGCAAAAGGCCTCGCCTATCGTGATTTCACGCCCGCGCACGCCGGTGACGAGGAGAAATCGCACCCCGGCGGTGCGTGGTTATTCAATCCCGGCATGCGCGAGCTTTCCCAGAGCGAAAGCGATCGCCGCGCCGCTGCCGGAGAGCCCTTCGTGGTGCGCTTCCGCGTGCCGCGCGAGTCCCGGGGCGAGGTGGCCTTCACCGATCTGGTTTACGGCGAGCAGTCCAAAGCCACCGCCGACATCGAGGACTTCGCGCTTCTGCGCAGCAGCGGCGTCCCCACCTATCACATGGCCTCCTGCGCCGATGACGCCGATCTGCGGATCAGCCATATCATCCGCGGCCAGGACCACCTCACCAACACGTTCAAGCACGTGCTGATTTTCGAGGCCCTCGGAGTCCAACCGCCGTGCTTCGCGCACCTACCGCTGCTGATCGCCCCGGATGGATCGAAGCTCTCCAAGCGCAAGCACGGTCCCGTGGTGAGCGTCACCACCTATCGCGACGCGGGATTCCTGCCGCACGCATTCGTGAATTTTCTGTGCCTGCTGGGCTGGTCGCCGAAAGATTACCGCGAGCAGATGACGCGCCAGGAGCTGATCGACGCCTTCTCGCTCGACGGCGTCAATCGCAGCAACGCGACCGTCAATTTCAGCGAGGACGATCCCTTCGACCCCAAGGCGGTCTGGCTCAATGCCGAGCACATCCGCACGACGCCCGCCGGCGATCTGTCCGCGCAACTGTTGCCCTTTGCGTGCGCGGCGGGGTTCCGCGCGGACGCGGCCAAGATGCTCCATGTAACTCCTTTGATCCAGGAGCGCATCAAGCTGCTGCGCGATGTCGCGGCGGCTGCCGATTTCTTCTTCCTCGAGGAATTGCCGCCCTACGACGCCGCCGAGCTCATCCCGCAGAAGGGCGACTCCGCGATGGCACGGACGGCTCTGGAAGCAGCGCTCCGCATTCTGGCCGCGGCCGATTTCCGTCACGACAGTCTGGACGCCGCGCTGCGGGCCGGCGCGCAGGAGCTGAAGATCAAGACCGGCCAGATGTTCCAGCCCATTCGCGTCGCCGTGTGCGGACGCAAAGCGGCGCCGCCGCTGTTTGAGACGCTGGAGGTGCTGGGCCGCGAGACCTGCCTCCGCCGCATCGAGCGAGCCATTCAAATGTTATGAGTCAAATGTTATGAATTTGGCCAGCCCAGAACCCGAGGCCGCAAAAGCCCCGTCGAATTTCATCCGGGAGATCATCCTCGACGACCTCAAGACCAACAAGTACGGCGGACGCGTGCACACTCGCTTTCCGCCGGAGCCGAACGGCTATCTTCACGTCGGCCACGCCAAGTCCATCCACATCAACTTCGGATTCGCCACCGAATTCGGCGGCAAATGCAATCTGCGCTTCGACGACACCAACCCGTCCAAAGAGGAGACCGAGTATGTCGATTCGATCATCGAAGACGTCCACTGGCTGGGCGGCGATTGGGAGGGACGCCTGTTTTACGCCTCCGATTATTTCGGCCAGCTCTACGAATGGGCGGTGCAACTGATCAAGGCCGGCAAGGCCTACGTCTGCGATCTGTCGAGCGAGGAGGTGCGCAAGCAGCGTGGAACCCTGACCGAGCCCGGCCAGGAGAGCCCGTATCGCAACCGCTCCGTGGAGGAAAACCTGGCGCTGTTCGAGCGGATGCGCGCCGGCGAATTTCCCGACGGCACCCGCACCCTGCGCGCCAAAATCGATATGGCGTCGGCGAATTTGAATCTGCGGGATCCGATCATGTACCGCATCCTTCACGCCGAGCACCACCGCACCGGCAACCAGTGGTGCATCTACCCGATGTACGATTTCGCGCACGGCCAGTCCGATTCCATCGAAGGCATCACCCACTCCATCTGCACGCTCGAATTCGAGGATCACCGTCCTTTGTACGATTGGTACGTCGAGCAGCTCGGCATTTATCATCCCCAGCAGATCGAGTTCGACCGGTTGAATCTTACCTACACGGTATTGAGCAAACGCAGACTGCTCAAGCTGGTTCAGGACAAATACGTCGCCGGCTGGGACGATCCTCGCATGCCCACGATCTCCGGGATGCGGCGGCGCGGCTATACGCCGGAGTCGATCCGGAATTTCTGCCGGCGCGTGGGCGTATCGAAGACCAACGGCAGCACCGAGCTTTCGCTGCTCGAGTACTTCGTGCGCGAGGACCTGAACCGGCGCACGCCGCGCGTGATGGCCGTGCTGCGGCCGCTGCGCCTGGTGATCGACAACTATCCCGAGGGCCAGGTGGAACAAATGGAGGCGGTCAACAATCCGGAGGATGCGGGCGCGGGAACCCGGACCGTGCCGTTTTCCCGAGTGCTCTACATCGAGCAGGAGGATTTTCGCGAGGACCCGCCCAAGCAGTATTACCGCCTGTCTCCTGGGCGCGAGGTGCGGCTGCGCTACGGCTACTTCGTCACCTGCACCGGCGTCGTCAAAGATCCCAACACAGGCGAGGTCGTGGAGATCCATTGCACCTACGATCCGGCCACGCGCGGCGGCGACGCGCCCGACGGGCGCAAGGTGAAATCGACCATCCACTGGGTCTCGGCCGGGCACGCGATTGATGCCGAGGTTCGTTTGTATGAGACTCTGTTCTCCTGCGAAGATCCGAACCAGGTGGCGGAAGGCGGCGATTTCACCGACAATTTAAATCCGAATTCGCTCGAAATTTTGAATAAGTGCAAATTGGAGCCAAGTCTCGCCGCCGCGGCGCCTGGCAGCCGTTACCAGTTCGAGCGGCTGGGATACTTCTGCGCCGATCCCGACACGGCTCCCGGAAAGCTTGTCTTCAACCGAACCGTGGCGCTTCGCGATACTTGGGCCAAGATCGAAAAGAAGTCGAAATAAATGGTGATTCTGGGCCTGGGCGGTCTCCTCAAGGACGCGGCGTGCGCGGTTCTCAAGAACGGCGAGCTGCAAGCCGCGGTCGAGGAAGTGAAGATGACGCGCGGCATGGGACCCGCCGGGATGGCCCAAGCCGCCCCACAGGCAGCGATTGAGGAATGCCTGCGTCTGGCTCAGGCCACGCGCGATCAAGTAGACTGCGTGGCCATTGTGCGCCCGTTTGCGCGCGGACTGGAATCCCGATTCCACCTGGCCCTCCGCGACCAGTTCCCGAATGCCGAGATGGTCGTGGTGGAGCATCACCTCGCGCACGCCGCCTCCGCTTTCTACGCGTCGCCGTTTCAGGAAGCGACGATCCTTACATTGGACAACACGGGCGATTTCCGCTGCGGCGCGCGCTGGCACGCCAGCGGGAACGAACTCCGGCTGGACAAGGATTGGTATTACCCGGATTCGCTCGGCCGCCTGTATGGAGCGGTGACCGAGCTGCTCGGCTTTCACGCCGGGGCCGACGAGCACAAGGTGCAGTGGCTCTCGGCCGCGGGCGACGAGCGCTACGCGGGCCTGTTTCGCGAAGTCGTCTCGGAGTCTGCGCGGCTGGACCCGTCCTACTTCGACGGCCATCGCCAGGCCGGCGGCGGCTTCAGTGCGAAGTTTTTCGCTCGGCTCGGGCTCGAGGACGGCGGGCGAGTCCCTCCGGCCATGGCGCCCGCGGTCGCGCGCGGATTGCAAAAGACGATCGAAGACACCGTGCTCGCGCTGGCAGGCGAGGGCGAAAACCTTTGCCTGGGTGGTGGCCTGTTCTATAACGCGTTGCTGGTCGAGTTCCTGGAACGCTGTGGCCGTTGGAAGAACGTGTTCGTTCAGGGCGCGTCGGGAAACGCAGGAACGGCGCTTGGAGCCGTGTTTCATGTGTGGCATCAGGTGAGGCGGCACACGCGGCGCGCGGGCTCCGGCTCTCTGCTGCTGGGACCGAGCTACGGGCAGGAAGAGATCAAGCGCGTGCTCGAGAATTGCAAGCTGCGCTTCCAATACCTGCGCTCCACGGCCGATGTTGTGTCCGCGGCGGTGCGCATGCTGGGTGAGCGCAAGATCGTCGCCTGGATGCACGGGCGAATGGAGTTCGGGCCGCGCGCGCTGGGCAATCGCAGCATCCTGGCTTCACCGCTCGACGTTTATTCCACCGAAAACCTGAACGTGTTCATCAAGCATCGCGAGCCGTTCCGCAAGTTCGCCGCGTCGGTGCCGGCCGAGCTCGCCGGCGAGTATTTCGAGGTGGGGCCGAACGCGCGCCAGCTCGCGACCGTAGGGCGCGTCAAGCCCGCCCACCGCAAGACCTTCGAATCGGCTCTGCTGGGCGAGGACCTGGTCCGCGTCCACACCGTCGCCGAAGCCGACAATCCGCTGTATCACCGGCTGCTGCATGAGGCCGGAAAGGCGACTGGTCTGCCGGTGCTCTACAATACCAGCTTCAATTTGTTCGGCGAGCCGCTGGTCTCGACGCCGCGCGACGCGGTGCGGAGTTTTTATTCCTCGGGAATTGACGCGCTGTTCGTGGGGAATTTCCTGCTGGAGAAGTAAGCACGCAGGACGATATCATAGAGGCGTAGAGGTGATAACATGATCCGCACGCAAATCAGCCTTGAGAGGAAGGAGTACGCACTCGCCAAGAAGCAGGCAGCGGCGCTCGGAGTCTCCCTGGCTGAGTTGGTCCGGCGTGCGCTTCGCCAGAATCTGCCTCGGGTGGGGGAGGCGCCGTGGATGCGCTATATCGGTTTCGTCGAATCGGGAAATCCTAACTCTAGCCAGACGATAGACGAGATCGTGTATGGCTCCAAGGACTGAATGTTACGTTGATACTTCGGCTCTCATCGCCGCGCTGGACCGGTCCGACAGCCACCACAGCCTGTATGCGCGGCTGTTCGGCGCACCCCCTCCCCTGGTGAGGTCGGCGCTGGTCGTCGCCGAAGGACATGGTTGGTTTCTGCGGCGTTATCACCAGCAGAAGGCAATCCAATTCCTCCATTTCATTCGAGAGTTGAGTCCGTTGACGGTTCTTCCGTTCGGCGCGCGCGAGCTGGGCAGCGTGTCGGTGCTCCTGAAGAAGTTCGCAGACCAGAACGTGACCCTCGCCGACATGCATGGCCTGATCGTCATGCGGGACCGGCGTATCCAGGTGTGTTGGTCCACCGACCGTCATCTTGCCTTGACGGGCGTCCGGCTTGTGATGTGAGAGCAAGAAAGCCGCTATGATCGACCTGTGCCGCGCGCGCTGATCTTTTCCGATATTCACAATGACGCCCGCGCGCTCGAGAAGTTGATGGACGTCGAGGCGGATTATTATTTCGCCGATGGCGACCTGGTGAGCTGGGCCCGCGGCCTGGACAAAATGGGCGAAATTCTGAAACGGCGCGCCGGGCGCGTGTACGTCCTGCCGGGGAATCATGAATCCGAGCAGGATATCGAAGCCTTCTGCTCGCGCCACGGGTTCGTCAATTTTCACGGCGGGACGCTGGAGGCGGCCGGAGTCCACATCGCGGGCCTGGGCTACTCTAACCCGACCCCGTTTAATACTCCGGGTGAATACAGCGAGGAGGAACTGGCTGCGCGACTGGCGAAGTTCGCGGACCTTCGTCCGTTGGTGTTAATCTGCCACGCGCCGCCGCTCGGCACTCCGCTCGACCGAATTCGCGAAGGACTGCACGCCGGCAGCCGCGCGGTGCGCGAGTTCATCGAGAAATATCAACCCGTGCACTTTTTCTGCGGCCACATTCATGAAGCGGAGGGCGCGGTGATTCAGATGGGCTCGACGCGCGCGCAGAACGTCGGGAAGCGCGGGCATTTGCTGGAGTTTTAGCTCGAGCGCGGCCGCTCCCGCCGAGCGCTTGGGCCAGCCAGCCCGAGGAGGTTCCGGGCCTGTTGGGACGAAACCGTTTCGGCCTGCCGGGAGCGAGAATCCAGAAACTTCATGAACGCGTGGTCTTGACGTGCTAACTCGATCTCGCGATCGAAGGCGTCAACCTCCGCAAGGATGAATTCCTCGCCTTCGGGCGATTGCAAGATCACGTTCTCCCGGCGTGCCCGCTTTAGGAGCGCTTGAATACTCCTGGCTCGGCGTGAAATCGCTATCGTCTTCATCGCTGGAACTCCTCACCACGAACGTAAAGTCGATTGCCAAGCTTGTGCCCGATCGCTGCAATTTTAACAATAGCGTCGTCTATGACATAGAAGACTCGAAACCGCCCGATCCGAAGCTCTCTCTCTCGCCGAAACGGTTTGGTCGCAGAACCTTGTTGTTTCTTGTCTCGCGACCCGGTTCGTGCCTCAAGCACGCATCGATCTGGTCCATGATCCGCTTCTGGTCTCGTCTGGGGTACCCACTGAGGTCTTCGAGGGCCTCGGGCGTGTACCTGGTTTCGAACATGCCCTGGAGGCCATTCTAACAGCCAGCAACCTCCTACGGCAGCGCGAACACGTACATCGCGTTATGCCCGCGCACGCCCTTGAGCTCGGGCACCTGCGCCACCAGCCCCGGCCCCAACTGCGAGTCCCCGGTCATCACCGCGATGTACTGCTTTCCGTTCACCGCGTAGGTGACCGTGCTCGACGAGATGGACCCGCCCAGAATCGACTCCCACAGCATCCTGCCGGTGGCGGCGTCGAACGCGCGGAAGCGCCGGTTCAAATCACCATGGAAGATCAGGTCGCCCGCCGTCGCCAGCACCGCTCCATTCGTCGGCGCGCGGCCCTGGTTGAAATACAGCATCTCGCCGGTTTCGAGGTTGATCTTGACCAGGCCCGTGATTTTGTTCGGATCGCCGCCGGGCCGGAACACGCCGACGCGGCGTTCGCGCGTCGTGGGCGTGGCCGCAGTCATGTCGAGGCAATTGTCGATATACGGCACGTACAGCGAGTTGGTCCCCGGATGATACGCCGTGGGCCAGA
Source organism: Bryobacteraceae bacterium (assembly GCA_041486445.1). GTDB lineage: Bacteria > Acidobacteriota > Terriglobia > Bryobacterales > Bryobacteraceae > Palsa-187. The sequence goes on along the minus strand of JBGPLI010000073.1, from coordinate 2,709 downwards.
AGCTTCGCGTGTTCCAGTAGCACACGATGTGCTGATCGCCGGGGCGCTTCAGGACCACATCCCAATTGATGGTCGTCTTTCCGGTCTTGCCGTCCACGTTCGAGATCAGGAAATTCGGCGTGTCGAAAGGAAATGGCGTGGCCCACAGAAACTGGCCGTTGGAGCGGTCGAGCACGAACACGCCGCCGCCTTCTCCCACCATCACCGCCACGTCGCGCTCCTGGCCGCGCGGAACGTCGGGGTTGAACCACTTGACGAATTTCGGATTGGGGCTGATGCGCGTCCGCACCAGCGTTCGTTCGTGCGTGTAATCCTCGTCCCAGTCGTCGCCGGGCAGGTGCTGGTAATACCAGGAGAGCTTGCCCGTCTCCGGGTCGAGCGCCACGGTCGAGTTGCTGTACAGATCCGACGGCGACGATCGCGGGACCGCGTCGGGATTCCCGCCGTGCCGGTCCATGCGCGTGTTCGGCATGGGATTCGCGATACCCCAGTACAGAGTCTTGCGCACGGGATCGTAGGTTCCCGGCAGTCCCCAGGGCGAGGCCATGCGGTTCTCCAGCGCCGCTCCCGCCCAGGTTTCATCTCCGGGCTCGCCGGGCGCGGGTGTCGTGTAAAATCTCCACGCTTCCTTGCCGGTCTTGGCGTCGTGGGCCGCGACGTAGCAATTCTCCCGCTTGCCGGCGCAGGCCCGGCCCGAGATTACCTTGTCGCCGATCACTATGGGACCGGAAGTGCTCGCGGCCGTGTCGGTCTTGGTCTGCCAGCGCAGCTCGCCCGTGCGCGCGTCCAGACCCACCACCGAGCTGTCGGGCGCCGTGTAGAGAACCACGTCGTCGTAGATCGCGAGGGTCTTGGTTCGCGCTGTCGCTGCCGCTCCGGGCGGCACAGGGCGCTTGTACTCCCACAGCAGATCGCCGTTCACGCCGTCCAGTGCCTGCACGACTGCGCCGGGCGTGACCACGTAAATGACGCCCGCATGCACAATCGGGATCGTCTCGGTCGCCCCCGGCCCGAAGCCGCGCACCCACGCCATGCGAAGCTGGCCGACGTTTTGCTTGTTGATCTGCTTCAGCGGACTGAAGCGCTGTGCGTCGTAGGTGCGGCTGTACATCAGCCAGTCGTCCGGACTGGGATTGAGCAGCATCGCTTGCGTGACCGGTTGGAAGTTGCGAACCACCTGCGCGGACAGCGCGGTTCCGAGAAGAGCTAGCGTGACAATGAGCATGATTCCGTAGTGTATACTCTTCCCGGATGCACGTAAACTTGGCAATCACACTTGCGGCTGGCCTGCTTGCCTGGGGCGGCGACAGTGGTCCCGACCCAGTCGCGATATCGAAACAGGGCTTCTTCTACGCCGGAGACAGGGCGTTTGTCGAGTACCAGATTCCCGCGAAAATTACGTCTCCCTATCCGATCGTGATGGTCCACGGCAATTTTCAGAACGGGTCGAACTTTCTCGGCACGCCGGACGATCGCCAGGGCTGGGCCGAATATTTCCTGCGCCGGGGCTATCCCGTTTACGTGGTCGACCAGACGGCGCGCGGCCGCTCGGCCTACGACGCCGCCAAGGATGGACCGCTGGCGGTGGTCAGCGCGGAAACCATCGAGCGCCAGTTCACCGCGATCGAAAGGTACAATCTCTGGCCGCAGGCGCATCTGCACACGCAGTGGCCCGGCGCCGGCGTGCGCGGCGATCCTGTGTTCGAGCAGTTCCGCGCGTCGCAGAATCCTTCGATGGTCGACAACCTCGCGATGGACAAAGCTAACCGCGCGGCTCTGGCGGCGTTGCTGAAGCGGATCGGACCGGCGATCGTGCTGACTCACTCGCGCTCGGGCGCCTTCGGCTGGGAAGTCGCCGACGACGTGCCCGAACTGGTGAAGGGCATCATCGCCGCCGAGCCAAACGGACCGCCGTTCTACAACGTCCCGCCGTTTTCGACCGGAGACCCGGCGTCAGCCCGGCCCTTTGGTCTCGCTTACGACCACCTCACCTACGAGCCGCCGGTCAAGGAGCTCGCGGACCTCGCTCCCACGCGCGACGGTCAGACGCCGTGCTGGTTTCCGGCCGCGCCCCACACGCTGCCGCGTCTGGCCGGCATTCCGGTGATGATCGTTACCGCGGAGGCGTCCTATCACGCGCCGTACGATCACTGCACTTCGCAATATCTGACGCGAGCCGGAGTCGCCAACGAACACGTTCCTCTGGCCGAGCACGGCATCCACGGCAACGGTCACATGATGATGCTCGAGAAGAACAACCTTCAGATTGCCGGGCTGATCGCGGATTGGATCGGCCGCCACGTAAAGGCAGCGAAGATCAAAGGACGCTGAGACATGCTTCGCGATTGGGAAGATAAGTTCTGGGATGAGGTCCTGTCCCAGTTCGCCGCAGAGCCTGAATCGGGTGAGCTCCGTGCAGAGAGGGAACTCTGGGAGTGCACTGTCCGGGACGGCTTGGATGGGCGCACCCGCGGCGGGGCGGTTGATCGCGGCGCCACTCCTGGCGACCCCAGGCCTTGACAGACTGTTTACACACTTCCTAAGGTGTCGAGACAAGTCTCGACACAGCACGCAAGAGTGTTTCTATTGCGTTCCGCATAACCATGGTGATGAAAATGGGAGTCGATCGTTGGCGGCAGTAGAGGTTGTCGCACTGGAGATGGCGAAGCCGTAAGAGTGTTTGACCTGGGACCGCGGGACGAAACAATG
>JBGPLI010000072.1:0-23692 GCA_041486445.1 Bryobacteraceae bacterium | reverse complement strand
TAGGAAGTTGTCAGGCTCCGGGCTTCGTGCAACGGGCGGCTGCGAACCCCGCCAGGTCCGGAAGGAAGCAACGGTAGCGGTTTAACCCGTGTGCCGCGGATCACCCGGGGTCTGGCATAACTGGCCTTTCCTCTCTCCCGCATGTACCAGGTCATCGCCCGCAAATACCGGCCGCAGGCGTTTGCCGAGCTGATCGGCCAGGAGCACGTCAAGACCACGCTCGAAAACGCGATCACCCAGAACCGCATCGCCCACGGCTACATTTTTTCCGGGCAGCGCGGCACCGGAAAGACCACGGTGGCGCGCATCCTGGCGCGATGCCTGAACTGCGAGAAGGGCCCCACGCCCACGCCTTGCGGAGTGTGCTCCAGTTGCCGGGAGATCGCCGCCGGCTCGGCGATGGACGTGATCGAGATCGACGCGGCGTCCAACCGCGGAATCAACGAAATGCGCGAGCTGCGCGAGAATGTACGCTTTCGCCCGGCGCGCGACCGCTACAAAGTCTTCATCGTCGACGAAGCGCACCAGATCACCAGCGAAGCGTTCAACGCGCTGCTCAAGACGCTGGAGGAGCCGCCCGAGTGGGTGGTGTTCCTCCTGTGCACTACCGAGGCCCACAAGATTCCGTCCACCATCGCGTCGCGCTGCCAGCAGTTCAGCTTCCGCTCGGTGGACTTCGCGGAGCTGGTCGCGCGCATCGACTGGATCGCCCGGCAGGAAGGTATCGAGGCGGACGCCGAAGCGCTCGGCGTGCTGGCGCAGGCCGGCGAAGGCAGCGTGCGCGATTCGCTCTCGGCCCTGGACCAGGCCATCGCCTGCTGCGGCGCCAAACTGAACGCGGCCGAGGTGCGCGGGCTGCTGGGCATGTTCTCGCTCGACTCGCTCGATCAGGTGGCCAAGGCTCTGGTGGCCGGCGACACACGGCGCATGCTTGACGTGGTGGCCGAGCTCGAGTCGAACGGACGCAGCCTGCAACATTTTTCGCGGGAATTGGCGCGGTATTTCCGGAACCTGCTGGTGGTCAAGATCGCCCAGGGATCGACGCCGCTGGTGGCGGCGTCGCCGGCCGAGCAGGAGCGCCTGGCGGAAACCGCGTCGCAATTCAGCGAAGAGGATTTGACACGGCACCTGCAGCTCGCTCTCGACCTGTTCCGGGATTTACAAAGCTCTCTCCAGCCGCGGCTGCACCTGGAACTCGGGTTGCTGCGCATGGTGCACGCCGGGAGACTGCAACCGATCGAAGAGGCGCTGGCGAGCCTGGGCGGGGCGGGATCCGGACCGGCCCCCAAACCAGCGCCGCCGAAGCCACAGACGCCGGCGAGAGCGCCGGCGGCAGACCAGGGGTCTGCTCCACTCGATCTGCGTTCCCGCCTGCTCGCGGCGCTGCTCGAAGCCAAGCTAACGCACGTAGCCGATGCGCTGGAGCATTCCGACGTGGCTGAATCGCCGGGCGAGCTGATATTGACGACTCCGAAGATGTACACGATGTATCTCAAGCAGGCCGAGTTCGCGGCCACGGCGCAGCGCCTCGCGGGACGGCCCGTGAAGGTCACGGTGAATGCAGCCGATACGCCGGCTGCGCAGATCGCGCCCGCCGCACAGAACGACGAAGCCGCCGCACGCGCCTTATCGCACCCCGAGGTGCGGCGCTTTCAGGAGATGTTCCCAGACAGCCAGGTTCGAACGGTCCGCAATCTGAGGGAGACTTGAATCATGAAGATGCCCGGAAACATGCAGGCCATGATGCAGCAGGCGCAGAAGATGCAGCAGAAAATGCAGGAGGAGATCGCGCTGATCCGCGTGGAGGCCTCCGCCGGCGGCGGCATGGTCACCGTTAAGATGGACGGCCAGAAGAGCGTCACCGGCGTGAAGATCGATCCGGAAGTGGCGGGCGACGTCGAGATGCTGCAAGACCTGGTGATGGCCGCCTGCAATGAGGCCGCGAAGAAAGTGGACGAAGAGACCAAGCAGAAAATGGGCGGAATGCTGGGCGGGCTAGGACTGCCGCCCGGGCTCCTATAGACGATGCCGGACTTCGCCGCGCCGCTGCAGCGTTTGATCGACGAGTTCCGCCGTCTTCCCGGCGTGGGACAGAAGTCGGCCCAGCGGCTCGCCTTTCACGTGCTGCGCAACTCGCGCGAGGACGCCGCGCGGCTGGCCGAGTCCCTGCTCGACGTGAAGGACAACCTCGGCATCTGCGCCGAGTGCAACAACATCAGCGACGCCGAGCTATGCCCGTATTGCCGCGACCCGCACCGCGACCGGTCGCAAATCTGCGTGGTCGAGGAGCCACACAATATCCTCCCGATCGAGACTACGCGCACGTTCCCGGGCCTCTATCACGTGCTGGGCGGCGCGATCTCGCCGTTGCGCGGCATCGGCCCGGAACAACTGAAGATCAAGGGACTGCTGAACCGGATTTCGCGCGATGGCGCGAAGGAAATCATTCTCGCGACCAATCCGACGGTGGAGGGAGAAGCGACCGCGGTCTACCTCTCGCGTCTGCTCAAGCCGCTGGGGATCAAGGTAACGCGCATCGCGATGGGCATTCCCGTGGGCAGCGATCTGGAGTTCTCCGACGAAGTGACGATTTCGAAGTCGCTGGAGAACCGGCGGGAGATGTGAGGCGCTCGAATCGAGACACCTCACCCTTACCCTTTTAACCGGCAAACCACACACAGGCAGGAATGCCTGTGCCACCAGAAAAATTCGAGGGAGCTCCCTGAGCCGCTTTAGCACCTCGCGGCCGAGGTTCTGTTTCTTAACCCGCAACAGATAGGGACCGGTCGTGTACCGGCGGACACCCATCGCACGCAGACCCGCAACAGTGTATCTAGAAAACTGCCCTTGGTCGGTTCGGCCCTCCGATGAGAGAGCGCGCTGAACTCCTTCCTGCTTTCACGGTAAGGGATGGACAAAAAAAACGCGGGCGAGTTGAAGCGGGAAGTGGTTGAGGCGGTAGGGAAATGAGTTCCGAGGTCCTATGTGAACACCGGTAACGCCCCGGCCTCATACAACCCGTCCGCCGTCAGCCCGCCGATGCGGACGTTCTCGATGCGATTGGGATCGCGCGGCGCTGCGAGCGTTATTTTCAGATAATTATCGCTGAGCGCCTTGGTCCCGTCTTCGATCGTTACCACGGAGAGCGTTTCGCCGATCATCGCACGGCGAAACTCCAGGTTCTTGCGGGCGGCCAGATCGCGCAAAGTTTTCGTCCGCTGCTTGCGGACCGCGAGAGGAACCTGAACGGCTTCGGCCGCGGGCGTCCCCGGGCGCTCGGAATACGTGAAAACGTGCAAATAGGTGAACGGCAGGCTGTCGATGAAGCGGTAGCTCTCCTCGAACTCCTCCCCGGTCTCTCCCGGAAAGCCGGTCATCACGTCGGCGCCGACGGCGCAGCCGGGCATCCACGCTCGCGCCTTGACGATCCGATCGGCATAGTGACGCGGCCGGTACTTGCGATGCATCCGGCGCAGCACATGATCGGAGCCGGATTGCAAAGGTGCGTGCACGTGCTTGGCGATGCGCGGCGAGTCAGCCATCAGCCGCAGCAGATCGTCGGAGAAATCCATCGGTTCGACCGAGCTCAGGCGCAACCTCTCCACGTCCGCTTCATCGAGCAGCCTCCGGATCAGGTCCGCCAGCCGCAGCCGCCCTTCCCTATCGCGGCCCCAGCGGCCGAGGTTGATGCCGCTCAGCACCACCTCTCGATATCGTTCCGCCAGACTCCGCACCTGCGCGACCACTTGCTCGAGAGGCGCGCTGCGGCTGCGGCCGCGCACGAACGGAATGATGCAGAACGAGCACCGGTTGTTGCATCCATCCTGAATCTTGAGATTGGGACGCGTGCGGCCGCCCAGCGCGTCTTCGACAGGGGCGGAGAGAAAGTCGTGCTCGGCGAAGATATCGCCGATTTCGATCTGCCCATGATAAGGAACCGGACCTGCGGCCAGATCCGGAATGCGGGTCTTGTGCGAATTGCCTACGACCAGGGACACGCCGGGGAGCGCGGCGATCTCTTCGGGCGCGCGTTGCGCGTAGCATCCCGTCACCAGGATGCGTGCCAGCGGATGCTCGCGATGGATACGCCGCACCGTCTGCCGGACTTCGTCGTCGGCGGTGGCGGTGACCGTGCAGGTATTGAGCACAACGAGATCGGCTTCGGCTGGCCCAGCGGCGGCCAAGAGTCCTTTCGCGGCGAGGCCGGCTTCAATCGCGGCTCCGTCGGCCTGCGAGGCGCGGCATCCGAAGTTCTTGATCCAAAAGCGGTGCACTACGTCGAGTGTACCCGGAATACTCCGACTCGCGCCCAAACCATCTGCCGCCGATAGACAAATGTGCCTGACCGCGTTCTCTCCCAGGAAGAAATCGACAACGTATTCAAGAAGCTGCGGGAAGGGCCCGACGACGACCCGGCGAAAAAGGCGCAAGTTTACGACTTTCGCCGTCCGGACCGCATCGCCAAGGACCAGCTCCGCGCGATCCACCTGTTGCATGAAAATTTCGCCCGCAGCCTGGCCTCGAGCCTTTCCGCCTACCTTCGCGCTAGTGTCGCCGTGAATCTCGTCTCGGTGGAGCAGCTCTTCTTCATCGAGTTCATGCAAGGCCTGCCTTCGCCGTCTTGCATGATCGCCCTCGGGATGAAGCCGTACGACGGCAATGCGGTGCTCGAAATCAATCCTTCGCTGGTGTTTCCGATCCTCGAAATGCTTCTCGGCGGATCGGGCAAAGTGGCGACCAAGATCACTCGCGAAATCACCGAGATCGAGCAAAGCATTCTGGAAGGCCTGGTGAGAATCATCCTGCAGGATCTGCGCACGTCCTGGCACGCCGTCACGACCATGGACTTCTCGGTCGAAAGCCACGAAACCGAGCCGCAACTGCTGCAAATCCTGGCGCCGAACGAGATGGTGGTGGCCATCACCGTGGAGGTGCGCATCGGCGACACGGCCGGGATGATGAACCTGGGCATCCCGTCGATCGTGATAAAGATGCTTCGCCAGAAGTTCGACCAGCAGGGGAGCGTCCGCAACACGCAAGCCACCGAGGAGGAGCAGGCCCGCGTTCTGCGGATCCTTCATCCCTCGGCCCTCCGTCTGGATGCGCGGCTGCAAGGGCCGAGCCTCGGCGTCGAGACTCTGCTCGAGATGAAGAAAGACGATGTCCTCGTCTTCGATTACCCGGTGGAGCGGCCTGTGGACCTGATGGTCAACGGAAAGCTGAAGTATCGTGGCGAGGTGGTCACCTCCGGCCGGAAGCGGGCCTTCCAGATTCACGAGCTGAAATCCGAAATGTAGTCATTCCCTTCGCGGCGGCTGGGAGTCCCCGGTGATCAGACGCGCGCCCCGGCTGTAGGTCAGATAGAGGAATCCCCAGCGGATGAAAATGATCAGGCGGTTGCTGAACTGCACGATGTACATCAGGTGGACGAACAGCCAGAGCAGCCAGGCGAACGGCCCGTGGAACCGGAAGCGTCCGAAGTCGGCCACGGCGGCGGCGCGGCCGATCACAGCCAGGCTGCCCTTGTTGAAATAGCGGAACGGCTCCGGCCGGCGCCCGCGCATCCGGTCCAGAATCATATCCGCCGCATGGCGGCCCTGCTGCATCGCCACGGGGGCGACTCCGGGCAGCGGTTTTCCGTCCTGCTCGACATACGCGAGATCGCCGATCACGAAGATCTCCGGGTGGCCGGGAATCGTGAGATCGGGCGCCACGATGACCTGACCTTGCCGGTTCAATGGCGCGCCGGCGGATTGCGAGAGCGCCTTCCCGAAGTCCGAGGCCCTGACGCCCGCCGCCCACAGCACCGTGCGCGCCGCAATGCGCTCCTGGCCGCAGGACGTTTCGACCGAGACGCCTTCGCCGTCGATCGCGGCAACTCGCACGTTGGTGCGGGGCCGCACGCCGAGGTGGATCAGGGAACGCTCGGCCGCCGCCGAAAGATCCTCAGGATAGGAAGCCAGCACGCGCGGCGAGCCGTCGAGCAGCAGGATTTGCGACTCTTCCGGGTGAATCGACCGGAAATCGTGGCGCAGTGTATCCCGGGAAATTTCCGCGAGTGCGCCGGCGAGCTCCACACCGGTGGGGCCGGCGCCCACGATGACAAAGGTCAGCCACGCGCGGCGGCGATCCGGATCGGGCTCGCGCTCGGCGGCTTCGAAGGCGTAAAGAATCTTGTGACGGATTTCGGTCGCATCTTCGATCGATTTGAGTCCGGGCGCAGCTTCGCGCCAGGAGTCGTTCCCGAAATAGTGGTTGCACGCGCCGGTGGCGACGATCAAAGTATCGTAGGGCACCGCGCCGTCCCTCAGAACCACTCGGCGCCGTTCGGTGTCGAGGTAAACGGCCTCCCCCAGCAGCACGCGCGCGTTCTTCTGCGAGCGCAGCACGGCTCGCAGCGGCTCCGCGATTTCTCCGGGTGAGAGCGAGCCGGTCGCCACCTGGTACAGCAGCGGCTGGAACAGGTGAAAATTGCGGCGATCGACCAGCGTCAGTTCCACCGGCGCATGGCGCAGCGCCTTGGCGGCGTACAACCCGCCGAACCCCCCACCGAGAATGACGACTTGATGCATCCACGTTTTGGATGCGCGAGGCGCCCGCTGTGGTCCAATCCAATTGGCATCTACCGGGGTTCAGCAGACTGGCTGATTGTCCACATTTATGCCGCGCACCGAAGGGCTACCGCCAATTCGCCCTCTTCCTGATCCCCTCGAACGACCCCGCCGCGTCCGCCAGCACTTGCTCGACGGGCATTGCCGTCAGCTTGCCGCCGCGCTTCAGAATGCGGCCGTCGACGATCACCGTGTCCACATTCTCCGCCTGCGCGGATTCCACCAGCATGTGCGCGGGATCGGTAAACACGCCCATATTCAATCGATCGGTGGCCACCATGATCACGTCGGCGCGCTTTCCAGGCTTGAGCGATCCCACGCGGCCGTCCAGGCCCAGCGAACGCGCGCCCTCTATTGTGCCGAGCTCGAGCGCGCGCCTGGCGGACATCTTGAATTCGTTGTGGCTCCTGCCGTCCTCGATGTTGCGGATCATTTTCAGGATGCCGAACAGATTGGCGTCGCCGGCGAGAACGGTGTTATCGATCGAAATGCCCACAGTGATGCCCGCGTCCAGAAATTCGCTGACGTTGGTGATGCCATAACCGATGCGCAATTCCGTGCCGGGCGAAAGACTGACCATCGCGCCCGATTTCGCCACCATCTGAATCTCCGCCGGCGACGCCGAAAGCGCGTGAATGATCTGCACGTCCTTGCCCAGCAGATCCTCCTTGGCGTGCGCCTCGATCTGTCCTTTGGCGTCTTGTTCGGCGCTGCCGATGTGAGCGGAAATCGGAAGGCCCAGCCGGCGGGCGGCATCGAACTCGGTGCGATAAACTTCCTTGGGCAGGCGGCTGGCGCGAAACATGCCGCGCCAGGCGAACCCGAGAGAGAGGAGTCCGTCGTTCGAGAAATTCGCCCAGTCGCGGTGCAGACCCTCGAGATCGCTCAGGTTGGAGACCTGCGTATCCGGCAGACCCTGCGGCCATCCGTAGGACCAGCGTCCGCGCAGGCCGGACTCTCGCAACGCGCGGATATCGGCCTCGGCATGCTCGCGTCCGCGCGCGTTGTGGCAGAAATCATGGACCGTGGTGATGCCCGAGTGCAACGCCTCCGCCGCGGCCAGGCGGGTTCCGCGATACATGTCCTCGGGCGTCATGACGCGGCCGAACGCCGCCGCTGTCGGAAAGTATCCCTGATCGGGTTTCTCGCCCGAGAAGCTGCGCAGCAGCGTGTTCCACATGTGCCAATGAGTTTCCACCAGTCCGGGAAGGACGATCGTCCGCTGCCCGTCGATCACCGTCGCGCCGGGGGCCAGGATGGACTTTCCGACCGAGGCAATCTGGCCGTCTTTGATGTGGACGTCGCCGCCCGGGATATCGCCAAGCTCGGGATCCATCGTCATCACGTAGGCGTTCCGCAGAACCAGCTCGCCGCGGGCCGGCAAGCCGGCTGAGGACGACTGTTCGGCTTTTTGCGAGCAGGCCGAAGTTACCGCGAAGGCTGCCAGGCTCCCTAGAAATCGACGCCGATCGATGCTGTAGTTCATAGGTACACTCCAGCGTGAAGTGTACCAATCATGATCGGAGTGCCGCTACGCCCGGCAGCTCGATCCCCGCCAGAAACTCGAGCGACGCGCCACCGCCGGTGGAGATGTGCGAGATCTTGTCCGCCACGCCGGCCGATTTGATCGCCTTTTCCGAATCGCCGCCGCCGACCACGCTGACCGCGCCCGATGCCGCCACCGCCCTGGCCAGCGCCACCGTGCCGCGATCGAAGGGGGGCGTTTCGAACACACCCATCGGCCCGTTCCAGATAACAGTCTTTGCGCCGGCGATTACCTGCGCGTAGATTTCGATCGTGCGCGGACCGATGTCGAGCCCCATGGTTCCATCGGGAATGCGCTCGGCCACGCGGCTCTCGACGCCCTCCTTCGGCTCCGCCGCCACCACGTGATCCACAGGGAGCAGCAGCTTATCGCCGGCCTGTGCCATCAGCTCGCGCGCCAGATCGATCTTGTCCTCTTCGACCAACGATTTTCCAATGGACTCGCCACGCGCGCGCAGGAACGTGTACGCCATCGCGCCGCCGATCAGCAACCGGTCGGTGATCTTCATCAGGTTCTGAATCACTTCGATCTTGTCGGAGACTTTTGCGCCGCCGAGAATCGCCACCGAGGGCCGGGCGGGGTTCGTCGTCACCCTGGTGAGGTATTCGAGCTCTTTGTCCATCAGCAACCCGGCCGCCGCCCGCTTGACGAAGGCGATCATCCCGACGGTGGAAGCATGCGCGCGGTGCGCCGAGCCGAACGCGTCATTCACATATACGTCGCACAATGCCGCGAGTTGCCGCGAAAATTCGGGATCGTTTTTTTCCTCGCCGGGATGAAAACGCAGATTTTCGAGCAACAGGACCTCGCCGGGCCCGGGCAGCATAGCCGCGACCGCCGGTCCCACGCAATCCGGCGCCATCGCGACCGCGCGTCCGAGCAGGCCCGCCAGCCGTTCCGCTACCGGAGCCAGGCTCATCTCCGGGTTCGGCTTGCCTTTCGGACGGCCCAGGTGGCTCGCCAGGATCAGCGCCGCGCCATGATCGAGCGCGTACTGAATGCTCGGTAGCGATGCCCTGATCCGCTTGTCGCTGGTGATCTCCCTGGTTTTGGGATCGAGGGGCACATTGAAGTCGACCCGCATGAAAACCCGCTTTCCCTGAAGATCCAGGTCGCGGATGGAGAGTGCTCTCATCCCTTCACTATCCCAAACGCCGGACGATATTTTTCCGGCAACTTGCGCGGCTTACCGTCGCGTCCGCAAAAGATGTGTTTGGTTTCGCCGGTCGCCAGGCGGCGGCCGCTTGCGGCTTCGGTCATCTGGTAGCCGAAGCGGATCATGCGCCGATTCGCCTCCGCGATCCAGGTTCGAACCACCACCTCTTCGTCGTACCGCGCCGGCGACGCGTAGCGGCAGGTTGCCTCGGCCACGGTCAGCAGGATGCCGTCTTCGGCCTCCATGTCGCGATAGCGGATCCCGGCCGCGCGGCAGTACTCGACGCGCCCCACTTCCATCCACACCAGGTAGTTGGCGTAGTAGACGATGCCCATCTGGTCGGTTTCGGCGTAGCGGACGCGCAGGCGTGCGTCAACAGAGTTCATGAGAGGCAGGGTATAACATTTCGGGTACAACCCGGATGAAACCAAAGTCCAGCGGCGGCGGTCTGATACTATGACAGCAAGTGCGCATCCGTGTCCTGTTTTTCGGCGTTCTGCGCGACGTTGTGGGCGTGCGTGAGGACTCGATCGAGATCCCCCAGGGCGGCCACCTCCAAGCCGTTTTCGAGCACTACGCCGCGCGGTTCCCGCGTCTCCGGGAGATGTCGGCGAGCATCGTGCCGGCGTTGAACCAGCAGTTCTCGTCGCTCGCGGCGCCGCTGGCCGACGGCGATGAGGTCGCCTTCCTGCCACCCGTGAGCGGTGGGGCCGGACTATTCACTCACGAAATTGTCGATCCCGACGCGGGCCATTTCTTCGCCCTGACGCGCGATCCCATCGACGGCGCCGCGCTGGCGCACCGCCTGCTGCGCGGGGAGGACGGCGCGTTCGTCAACTTCGAAGGAGTGGCGCGCAACAACACCAAGGGGCGGCCGACGCGCTTCCTCGACTACGAATGCTACGAGCCGATGGCGATCAAAACGATGGCCGAAATCGGCCGTGAGATCGCCCGCTCCTTCGCCATCAGCCGCATCGCGATGGTGCACCGGCTGGGCCGCATCGAAATCGGAGAGACCAGCGTCGCCGTGGTGGTGACGGCGCCGCACCGCAAGCCCGCGTTTGAGGCCGCGCTCGAGGGGATCAACCGCCTGAAGCGCCTGGTCCCGGTCTGGAAGAAAGAGTACTTCGCCGACGGGGAAGTCTGGGTCGACGGCGAATGGGACGACTCGGTCGTCAAGGCCCGCACATGAGATCACTCGTCGTTCTCCTGTGCCTGGCCACGGCCGGCGCGCAAACCACGTTCAAGGTGGACGTGCGCCTGGTGCGCCTGCTCGTCACCGTGAAGAACGCGGCGGGCGACCTGGTGGGCTCGCTCGCTCCCAAGGAGTTCACCGTCTACGACAACGGCGTCGCGCAGGAGATTTCGGTGTTCGAGCGCCAGACGCTGCTTCCTCTATCGGTCACGCTGATGATCGATACCAGCGGCTCCACCGGCAAGGAGCTGCGGTACGAAGTCACGTCGGTGCAAAGATTTCTGAGGGCGCTGCTCGGCGAGGGGAATCCGAAGGACATGGCGGCGTTGTACTCGTTCAACTACGAGGTGACACTGTTGAGCTCGTTCACGCGGCGCCAGGGACGCCTGGAAGAGAGCCTCAAGCTGCTCAAGCCCGAGGGCGGCACGTCGCTCTACGACGCGATCTACTTCGCCAGCCAGGGGCTGCGGAACAGGGAAGGCCGCCACGTGATCGTGGTCGTAACCGACGGGGGCGACACCACCAGCTCCAAGGAGTACGAGGACGCCCTTCGGTCCGCGCAACTGGCCGACGCCGTGATCTACCCGATCTTAGTGATACCCATCACCAACGACGCCGGCCGCAACACCGGCGGCGAGCACGCGCTTCAGACGCTTGCTTCGGGCACCGGCGGGCGCGTGTTCATGCCCAATGTCGGCGCGCAGCTTGACGAAGCCTTCACGGAAATCCTGCGCGACCTGCGCACGCAATACCTGATCGGGTATTATCCGCGCAATCAACCGAAGGAGGCGCCGAGGTTCCACACCGTGCGCATCGAGCTCCCGCGCAAAGATTTGCGGGCGGCAACGCGCACTGGCTATTATGGAGAGGAATCCCGCTGACGCTGCCGTGTCCGAAAAAATCAGCAAAACCAAAGCGCCCGCGCAGACCTTTGAAGAGGTGCGCTACCTCAGGCATCTGATCCAGGAGCAGATCCCCGTGCGCGTGCGCCTCACCGACAACCAGGAAGTGGACGGCACGGTCGAGTTCTATGACGTCAACTTCATCCGCCTCACTCGCCACGGCCAGCCCAACCTGTTCCTGTTCAAGCACGACATCAAGTATCTCTACGAACTGAGCTGAGAGTTGTCTTCTTTCGTCGAAACCGCCGCCGGGATTGCGCGCGAGGCGGGCGCTCTGGTCGCGGGCTTACTCGATCGCGGCATCGGTTTTGAACGGAAAGCCGAATTCGACCTGGTGACCGAGGCCGACCGGTCGAGCGAGCGCCTGATCGTCGAACGCTTGCGCAGCGAGTTTCCCTCGCACGCGATTGTCGCGGAGGAGGGCGGGGGGCACGAGAGCGCTTCCGGTTATCGCTGGTACGTCGATCCTCTGGACGGCACCACCAACTTCGCCCACGGCTTTCCGATGTTTTGCGTGACGATGGGCCTGGAGCGCGCCGGCGAGCTGATCGCAGGCGTCATCTTCGACCCGCTGCGGGATGAGATGTTCACGGCCGAGAGCGGGTCCGGCGCTTACATGAACCAACGCCCTATCTGCGTTTCGAAAACCGCGAACCTCAAGGACGGCCTGGTGGCCACCGGCTTCCCCTCGCGCAAGCGTCATCAGGACGTGAACGTGCACTTCTTCTACCAGCTCGCTATGGCGTCGCAGGGCGTGCGGCGCGGTGGGTCGGCGGCGCTCGATCTGGCCTACGTCGCCTGCGGGCGGCTGGATGCGTTCTGGGAGTTCGGGCTGAATCCGTGGGACGTGGCCGCGGGCGTGCTGCTGGTGCGGGAAGCCGGGGGCGCGTGCTCGGACATGCACGGCGAGCCGTTCGACATCCGCGGGCCGCACCTGGTGGCCGATAACGGCGTGCTGCACCGGCCGGTGATTGCGCTCTTCGCGGAAATTTTCGCAGGCGACTACCGTTTTCCGATGCCCCACATAGCATCCCGGGCTTAGCCGTGTCACACTTGTAGGCAGGTAAAGATCGCGGTACAGTGACATGGTTCTACCAACGAGAGAAGTTGATTTCGTCGCGTATGACGATCGCGGTCAGGCCGTGCTGCTCGTTGAGGTGAAAAGCAGCCGCGAAACTTCAGAACTCTGGGCGGCTCGCTTCCGGAGGAACATGTTGGCGCATGGTACGCTTCCTAGGGCACCCTTCTTTCTGATTGCAACGCCAGAACGCATGTATTTCTGGCGTCAAGAGGATCCGAGCCCAAAAGAAGAGCCGCCGCAGTTCACCATGGACGCGACGAACGAATTGAAACCGTACTTCGAAAAATTCGGACAAGCACCAGAAAAAACCAGCGGTCAAGCTTTAGAGCTGATTGTCTTCTCTTGGCTCAACGACATAGCCGAATCCGGGCAGTTGAGAGCAAGACAGGATCCTTCCCTCCGATGGCTGTCGGAGTCAGGCCTGTTGGAAGCGCTGGGAAGAGCTCGAATCGAATTGAGCCCGGTGCAATGAATGTCTACGTCGAATCAAATTTCGTACTGGAACAGGCGCTTGAACAGGAGCAATGCGAAAGCTGTGAGCAGCTGATCAGGATCGCTTCGACTGGTTCCATTCGGTTGGTAATCCCCGCATTTTCGCTCGCCGAGCCGCACATCGCGCTCTTGCGCAAGGGAAACGAGCGATCCAGGTTGAGCGCGGAATTGCAGAAACACCTTTCTGAGCTTGGGAGATCGAGACCGTACCGCGAGGCGCCGAGCACTTTCAGTGAACTTGTTGCGATCCTGATCAGAAGTGCTGAACACGAGCGCGCGGGGTTGGAGCGGACGGTAGAAGAGATGCTCAAAACGGCGGACGTAATTCCGCTGGACTCCGGCATTTTCCATCAAGCTAGCGCAATACAGCTCGGTCTTGACATGTCGGCTCAGGACTCGATCGTTCTCGCCTCTATTGTGTCCCATCTCTCGGAAACGAAGCCGGCGGAGAGCTGCTTTCTGAACCGGAACACAAAGGACTTCGATGATCCGAACGTTCGGGAAATGCTGGATGCGTTCGGTTGCAAGTTCTTTGCTCGATTCGATGATGGCCTCCGCTACGTCGAGGCACACCTTCGCACAGAAGAGCAATGATCTCAGGTTGCGGATTGTGTCTACGAGGAAGTCTCCGCGTCTAAACTGGCCGGTTAACGCCCAGACCGAAGGAGTGGAAGATGCCGCGGGCACGTGCGCGCTACTCGATATACCCGACCTTACGCAATGTGTCCGCCGGCTCGGAACCCTCGTAGGTCGGCACCGGCGAGATCTGGCGGCCACTCACCAGCGCCACGCCATAGGGTGGATCGCCGAAAGTAAACACCTTCTTGAGCAAGTCCAGGTCGAGCGAGGTCACCGCCTTCAAGCCCGTGTCGCGCAGGAAGGCCGCGGCGAAGCGCTGCTCCCTGGTGGGGATGCCGATCACCGTCACGTCATCCTTCCAGTGTAGCTTCGACATTCCCTTGGCCGCTGCGTCGCAGTGACTGCAGTTCGGATCGTAAAAAAACAAAAAGATGCGTCCGTGCTGGAGGGAGTACGGCTTGCCGTCGACCGTTATGGCGTCGGGGGCCTTGAGCCCGCTCTGGTGGCTGTAAGCGTAACCGTATCCGGCGGCGGCGAACACGACCACCGCGCCCAACACCATCGCCGCGGCTCGAATGTGGCGCACCGGACGCGACAACCACGCCGCCACCAGCGCCGCCAGCAGCATTCCTCCGTCTTCGGCGAAGAAAGCCGGATTGACGGTGCGCTTCACCCACGGAAAGCAACTGCAATCCTTGCCGACCAGCTTCGGGTAGTTGGCGCCGATGTAGATCATGAAGACCAACAGCAGCGCGGCTCCCAGCAGTCCTCCCCATCGGCGGAACCGAGGAATGACGATCATCACGCCGGTGAGAATCTCCGCCACCGACAGCAGCAGCGTTGAGGGCAGGCTGATCTGGTATGGCACGAGAAGCTGCTCGAGCAGGCGCGACCACGTGAATGGATCGAGCGCCTTCCAGATGCCGGCCGAAAGAAACAGAAGCGCCACGACGCCTGCCGCGATGTGGCTGAGGACGCCCTTCCACGCCGGCATATCAAAGCTGTGTTCCAAGGGGTTGGCGGTTGTACTTGCGCTCATGCCCACTATTCTAACGGGAGCCGTGCCAGAATGGGTGCTTATGCCGGGTTTCCGCACCGTGCGCGTTCCGGCGTCGAGCGCCAATCTCGGCCCGGGATTCGACGCGCTGGCGCTCGCGGTGGCGATTTATCTCGAGTGCCGCTACCGCCGGTCGGACGCGCTGACGATCCGCGTCCAGGGGCGCGACGCGGAGTTGATCTCCACCGGCGAAGACAATCTCATCTGGCAGACCGCGCTGAAAGTGGCCGCCGATACCGGCGGAAAGCTCGACCCGATCGAGCTCGAAATCTATAACGACATTCCCATCGGCAAAGGACTCGGTTCGAGCGCGGCCGCGCTGACGGCGGGCGTGGTGATCGCGGCGGATCTGCTGGGGCTGAACTGGGACGCGCGCCGCGTGCTCGACGAAGCGGCGCAGATCGAGGGGCATCCCGATAACGTCGCCGCGTGCGTGCTGGGCTCGATCGTCGCCGCAGCGATCGATTCCGACGGGAAGGCGCGCGCCGTGCGCCTGGAACTCGATCCGCATTACGGCGTCGCCATCGTGGTGCCGGATTTCCTGCTCCCGACCGAGAAAGCCCGCCGCGTTCTGCCGTATTATTACTCGCGCGAGGACGCCATCTTCAACGTGCAGCGCAGCGCGCTGCTGATTGTAGCGCTGGCTACCGGCGTGACCGATGCTTTTCCGACGGCATTTGAAGATCGGCTGCATCAGCCCTATCGCGCCCCTCTGGTGCCAGGGCTCCAGCAGATCACCCGGCTGCGCACGCCCGGCCTGCTCGGCTGCGCGTTGAGCGGAGCGGGGCCGTCCATCCTGGTGTTTTACGAGCGCGGACACGAAGAGGTGTGCGAGCTGGTGCGCGAAGCTTTCGCCGCGCACGGTCACGCTTCCGAAATCATGTGGACCCAGCTCGCCTCGCGCGGCTACGATCTCTGCTGAAAGCCTTCATGCCATCCAACCGCCTTGCCAACGAGAAGAGTCCCTACCTGCTCCAGCACGCGCACAATCCCGTCGACTGGTATCCGTGGGGCGAGGAGGCCTTCGCCAAGGCCGCGCGGGAGAACAAGCCGATTTTTCTCTCCATCGGCTACTCGACCTGTCACTGGTGTCACGTGATGGAGCGGGAATCGTTCGAGGACGAGCAGGTCGCCCGGTTCTTGAACGACTTTTTCGTCCCGGTGAAAGTGGACCGCGAGGAGCGTCCCGACGTCGATCGCGTCTACATGCTGTTCGTGCAGGCGTCCACCGGCAGCGGCGGCTGGCCGATGTCGGTCTTCCTCACGCCCGATCGCAGGCCCTTCTTCGGCGGCACGTATTTTCCTCCCGACAATCGCTACGGCCGTCCCGGATTCCGCACGCTTCTCGAAAACCTGGCCCGCGCCTGGCGCGAGGACCGGCCTCGCATCGAGCAATCCGGCACGCAGGTTCTCGATCAGTTGCGGCAGTACGCCGAGGTCTCCGGAGGTGGACCGGAGCAGGCCGGACGCGATGCGCTCGACAGCGCCTTCTTTGCGTTCCGGCGGAGCTTCGATTCGAGACTTGGCGGCTTCGGCGGCGCGCCCAAATTTCCCCGGCCGAGCGTCCATAATTTCCTGGTGCGCTATCACGCCGAAACCGGTAACGAAGAGGCGCTCGAAATGGTGCTGCTCACCCTGCGCGAGATGGCCAAGGGCGGCATGCACGACCAACTCGGCGGCGGATTCCACCGCTACTCGGTGGACGAGCGCTGGTTCGTGCCGCATTTCGAGAAAATGCTGTACGATCAGGCCCAGCTCGCGGTGTCCTACCTGGAGGCGTTCCAGATCACGCGTGACTCCCAGTACGCCGCCGCGGCGCGCGACATATTCGATTACGTTCTGCGCGACCTCCGGGATCGCGACGGCGGCTTTTATTCCGCCGAGGACGCCGACAGCGCGGCCGACCCGATGCGGCCGCACGAGAAACGTGAAGGCGCCTTCTACGTGTGGAGCCGGGAAGAGCTGAACGCGGTCCTCGGTGAGCGCGACGCCGCCATCTTCAGCGACCGTTTCGGCGTCGAGCCGAACGGGAACGTCGGCCAGGACCCGCATGGCGAGTTCACCGGCCGCAACATCCTGTACCAGGCCCGCGCGGTCGAGGAAACCGCGGTGCTGCACGACGCCGTCGCGAAGCTGCTCGAGATTCGCTCGCGGCGGCCGCGCCCGCACCTGGACGACAAGATCCTGACGGCCTGGAACGGAATGATGATCTCGGCTTTCGCCAAGGGCACGCAGATTCTCGGTGAACCCCGTTATGCCGAAGCCGCCCGCGGCGCGGCGAATTTTCTCCGGCGCAGGTTGTGGAACGAAGATCGCGGCGCGCTGCGGCGGCGCTATCGCGATGGCGAGGCCGCCATCGAAGGATTTCTCGACGACTACGCCTTCCTCGGCCTCGCGATGTTGGATCTCTACGAGACCGACTTCGACCCGGCCGATTTCGCGTTCGCCGTGCGGTTGGCCGAGCGCGCGATCGCGCTGTTTGAGGACTCCGAAAAGGGAGCCTTCTTCAGCACCGCCGCAGGTTCAGAGAAGGGCGACCTGGTCCTGCGCCTGAAGGACGACTACGACGGCGCCGAGCCGTCGGGCAACTCCGCCATGGCGCTGTTGCTGCTGCGGCTGGCGCGGATGACCGGCCGCGCCGATCTCGAGCGCTCCGCCGGGCGCACGCTTCAGGCGTTCGCCTCGCGCATGAAGTCCGGCGGCGCGGGTGTTCCGCAGATGCTGGTGGCGCAGCTCTTCGCGCTCGCGCGGCCCATGGAGATCGTTCTGGCCGGCCCGCGCGAGGATGTAGCTATGCAGTCGCTGCTCTCCGCGATCCGCCGCCGCTTTCTTCCGAACGCTGTTCTGATGATGGCCGGGGAAGCGCCTCATCCGATGCCTGCGCTCGACGGCCGGCCCACCGTGTACGTGTGCGAGAACTATGCCTGCCAGTTGCCCGTCACCGGCGCGGCGGCGCTCGAAGCGAAGTTGGCGGGAGGCGATCCAGTACAATAGTCGGTATGGAAAGACCAGGAGCAACAACTCTGAGAGGCAAGCCGTTGACCGTGATCGGGCCGGAGCTCAAGCCCGGCGACAAAGCGCCTGATTTTCACGCCGTGGATAACGCGCTAGGTGCGGTTAACCTGGCGGCCACCGGTAACGGAGTGCGGATTTTCAGCGTGGTCCCGTCACTGGATACGCCGGTCTGCGATGCGCAGACCAAACGCTTCAACGAGGAAGCCGGGAAACTTCCCAACGTGACCATTTACACCTTCAGCATGGATCTCCCGTTTGCCCAGAAACGGTGGTGTGGGGCGTTCGGCGTCGACCACGTGAAGATGGTATCCGACCATCGCGACGGATCGTTCGGTGAGAACTACGGAACGCTCATCAAGGATCTGCGGATCCTGAGCCGGGCGATTTTTGTGGTGGATTCGGACAACACCGTACGGCACGCCGAGTACGTGAAAGAAGTGGCAGACCACCCCAACTACGAGTCGGCTCTGGCAGTAGCCAAGGGATTGGCTGGCGGCGCCGCGGCTAAATCAGTGTGACTCAGGAAACGCGCGTAGCGCGACGACGGAACCAGAATCCGCCCAGTGTGCCGAGCCCGATGAACGCAGTCAAGCCCGACGCAGGTTCCGGCACGGAGGGGGCGGGGTCCGAGATGTCGGACAAGATGTTGATCACATCCATCCCCTCGTCGCCCTCTTGCGCGTTGAAGTAGTGGATCACGAGCGTGGCCTGGGAAGTTCCGTCTTCAAGAAGAGTTGGCACCCCATTACCGCCTTGCAACGCATTCTCGGCCTCAGACAAGAAATTCCAGAACGTCGACGTGCTGTTGAAGTCCGACAACGAGATGATGTCTGAGACCAGACCTGAACCCGGCTCGAGCATGTCGAGCTCGAACACCTGAATCCCGTTGTACGTGACCGTGAAGAACCCGGTCGGGCCCTGGAGACCGAAAATGCTGAAAAAGCAACCTTCTCCGTTGCAACTGACACCGAGCAGGCGCCCGCTGCCATTGGTGTCGCTGACACTCACCGTGTCTGTCAGATCGTTTATGGTGAACGTCGCAGCGGATGCAGCGCTGGGCAGGATGAAACACACAGCTAGCGCCACGGCGAGAATCGTAAGATGACTTAGTTGCCTTCGCATATCGTGCCTCGAACCCCTCCTCTGTTCCAGTCTACGCAACAGGGACCCTCTGCTCACCCGCGTTCCGCAGGTTGGCCTTTTCTTCCACTAGAGAATACCACAACCTGCCTCATAAAGAAAAGACTTTTCGTGCGAAATTTAACCCAGAGCCGGGCTGGATTGGTCGCCCTATGAGGAAATCGGTCCGGATGAAAGGGCGAATGCATCCATGTAAGTTATTGATAATACATACTATATTACCAATTTGCATGAACGGTCACACCCGCCCCATTTCAAAGCCACCAGAAAAAGACTACGCTTTGATCCTAGGCGTTTGTACAATATACCATAGTACAGATTTGATGCCCCCTTACCTGGTGCGCCTGGCTTATGTGTCGGAGTTCCTGCTGGCGCTGGTCGCCATTCTCACGGTCTGGAGCCAGGTGGGTGGACAGGGGCACCTGGACCTGATGCCCTGGTACATAAAAATGGCGCTGACCGCCAGTCTGGGGGTGGCGACGGTGGCAGGTACGGCGTCGGCCGTGGCACATGAACGCGCTTGGAACGCCAAGACGATCGCATGCGTCCTGGTGGCACTGGTGCTGGCCGTCATGATGGGCGTGGTGACCTACTACTACCACCTGCACGAGAACGACGACGACGCCTCCGACGACGGTTCCGGCGTGGCCACCTCTCTGCGGCTGTCCGCGAGGACGCACGCATGAGCGACCCCAGCTTCGCCTCCTGGAGCGTAGCCGAGAGCCCCATCACGATTGAGTACACGCTGGTGGTGCTGGAAGAGATCCGGCGGGCTGTGACGGAGGGTTTCCAAAGGCTGTCGCGGGGCGGCCTGGAGGTGGGGGGAGTGCTCTACGGAACCCGCGAGGGCCGGACCGTTCGCGTGCTGGCGCTGCGGGAAATCGATTGCGAACACGCGCGCGGGCCGTCCTTCCTGCTTTCCGACAAGGACCGCGGCGCGCTCGCCAAGCAGCTCGTTGAGGATCCGGAGGACCCGCGCCTGGAGGGCATGGTCTGCGTCGGCTGGTTTTTGTCGCATACCCGTGGCGAGATCGCGCTCACCGAGTCCGACCTGGAGATCTACTCGACTCTCTTTCCCGCGCCGTGGCAAGTGACGCTGGTGATCCGGCCGGGCCGCGGCTCGAGTATGCGCGCCGGTTTCTTCGTGCGCGAAGCCGACGGCACGGTCAAGACCGGACAGAGCTACATGGATTTCAATTTTCCGGACCGGCTGTCCGGGGTCCTGGACGCCACGTCGCTGCGAGACCGCCGTCCCGGGGCCGAGCGGCGGCGCTTCCCCTTCTCCCGCGAGGAAGCCTCCGCCGAGCCGTCCCTCACGCCGGCTAGGCGCCATTTTCCTCTGGCGCTGGATCCCTCCCCGACCGGTCCGCGCCTGCTTCCCTCGCCTCCGCCCACCCGCAAGTGGGGATGGCTGGCGGCATGGCTGGTGCTGGCGATCGGCCTGGTCGTCTTCGGCCTGCAGTACTTCACGCCGCGGAGCTACGAGCCGGTTTCGCTCTCGGTGATCGAGCGGGAGGGACAGTTGCAGATTGAATGGAACCACACCGCCCGCCCGGTGACCGGCGCCGCGCGAGGTTCCCTCGAGATTACCGACGGCAAGGATACCCGCACAGTGGCGCTCACTCCGCAGGATCTGGCGGCGGGCAAGTTCACCTATGTCCGCAATACCGGCGACATTGACGTGCGCATGACCGTGATCGACCGGAGCGGCGCCCGGGTGCAGGAAACGTCCCGGTTCCTGGGACCTCCGCCGGTGAAGGCGAATGCCGGTGAGGTGGAAGCCATCAAGCAAATCCGCGACGAGCTGGAAGCCGAGGTGGCCCGCCTGCGCCAGCAGAACGGAGCGCAGGCCGCGCGCATCCAGCAGCTCGAGCGGACGCTGCGCATCCTGCAAACGCGGCTCGGCATCGACCAGGGCAAGAAGTAGAACCCGGAAGGCAAGCTTTCAGCACTCAGCTGTCAGCCCTCAGCTCTTCCGGCTGACAGCTGAATGCTGATCGCTGACAGCTTGGTATAAACTGGAGTTAAGTTTGCCGATGAAACCGGGGCTAGTTACCGCAGCTTCGCTGCCCGAGGTCCACGCCAGCGTCCTTACGGCGCGCCCCACCCTGCTGCGCCGCATGCTGGCCTTCTCCGGGCCGGCCTACCTGGTCAGCGTCGGATACATGGATCCGGGCAACTGGGCCACGGATCTGGAAGGCGGCGCCCGCTTCGGCTACCGGCTGCTGTGGGTGCTGGTGCTGTCGAACGCGATGGCGATTCTACTCCAGACGCTGGCGGCGCGGCTGGGGATCGTCGCCGGCCGCGACCTGGCGCAGGCCTGCCGCGAAGCCTATCCCCGCCCGGTGTGCCACGCTCTGTGGGTGCTGTGCGAGGTCGCCATCGGCGCCTGCGATCTGGCGGAGGTGCTGGGAGCGGCCATCGGACTGAACCTGCTGTTCGGAATTCCGCTGCTGTGGGGCGTGCTGCTCACCGCGCTCGACACCTTGCTGGTGCTCTGGCTCACGCGCTTCGGCATCCGTCTGATCGAGGCCGTGATTCTGAGCCTGATCGCGGTGGTGGCCGGATGCTTCCTGGTGGAGCTGACCTTCGCCCGGCCGCTGCTCCATGAAATCGTCTCCGGGCTGGCGCCGCGGATCGACAATGCCAGCCTGTACGTCGCGATCGGCATCCTGGGCGCAACCGTTATGCCGCACAACCTGTACCTGCACTCGGCCCTGGTGCAGACGCGGCGCATCGGCCGCACGCCGGCGGAGCGGCGGGAGGCGTGCCGCTTCAACCTGATCGACTCGGTGGTGGCTCTCAACGGCGCGCTGATCGTCAACGCCGCGATCCTGGTGCTGGCCGCCGCCGTGTTCTTCAAGCATCAAATCGTGGTGACGCAGATCGACCAGGCCCAGGGGCTGCTCTCGCCCCTGCTCGGCGCCACGCTCGCCAGCGCGCTGTTCGCCATCGCCCTTCTGGCGAGCGGACAATCCTCCACGCTGACAGGCACCTTCGCCGGCCAGATCGTCATGGAAGGATTTCTCCACCTGCGCATGCGGGCCTGGCTGCGCCGCCTGATGACGCGCGGGCTGGCGATCATCCCCGCGGTGATCACCGTGTCGCTTTACGGCCAGCAGGGCACGTTCCGGCTTCTGATCCTGAGCCAGGTGATCCTCAGCATGCAGCTTCCCTTCGCCGTGATCCCGCTGATCCGCTTCACCAGCGATCACGCGCGGATGGGCGAGTTCGCCAACCGGCGCTGGGTCAAGGCGCTGGCCTGGAGCGCGGCGGCCATGATCCTGGTGCTGAATTTCTGGCTGGCCGGAATGGAGGCGGGGCCCTGGATGATGGCCTCGCCGTGGCGGATCGCGCTGGTTGGTCCGGTGCTGGCGGGCGTGGTCGTGCTGCTGGTCCGGATCACGTTCTTCGGCGCGCGGCCTCCTCTGAGGGAAGCGGCGCCGGCCGGCGCCGATGTGGTGGCGAACCTGCCCGCACCGGTGTATCGCCGGATTCTGGTGCCGCTCGACCATACCTCCCGCGATCGCGCCGCCATCGCTCACGCCGCGGCCATGGCGCGCCTGCACGGCGCCACGCTGTATCTGCTGCACGTCGAAGAGGGCGTCACCAGCCAGCTCTACGGCGCGCTTTCTTCCACCGCCGAGATCCAGGAAGGCGAGGAATACTTCCGCGGGATCGTCGAGTCGCTCGCCAAGGAAGGCATCCCGGCCGAGCTGACCGTGGTGCACGGCCACGACCCCAAGGATGAAATCGCCCGGGTGGCGCGCGAGCTTCGTCCGGATCTGGTGGTGATGGGCGCGCACGGCCACCGCGGCGTGAAGGATCTGATCTTCGGCAACACCATCAACGGCGTGCGGCACGAGGTGTCCGCGCCGGTGCTGGTGGTGGGCGAGGCGCCTGAGGCCTAAAATTAAGAATCGGGTGACGTCACTCAATCTCAACAACGGGCGGCGCGCCTCGCAGGATGTGAATATGCGCATACTTCTGGTTCTCGCCATCTGCGGCGTGCTTCCATGTTTTGCGCAGTTCAGCAGCATGGCGACCGACTACGCTGGCCAACGGCTCCTCTTTACTACTGAGTTGAGCCAAACTGGTTCCGGCCAGCCGGATTACGGGAAGCTCTTCATCGCGGACTGGCGCGGAGTCCAGCCGTTGCTGATTTACAACTACGACGTTTTGAGCACCAGCGGTCTCTATCCCGGACAATCGGGCCTCCTCACCAACTTCTACAACATGAATGGCGTGAATGTCTCGTCAAATGGCGCGTACATCTCCGTCATGGCGCTGCGCGAGTGCCAGGGATACACTTCGGGTTTGTGCGGGTACGCCGACCGCAGCACGTTGTACGACACGCTCGGCCAGGTCGCACTAACGGCAAACGGACGGACCATCGTGAGTCGGAATGGGAAATGGGCGATGGCCGTTCAGGCCCCCCTTTACGGTCCGGTGACCGAATTCGTCCTCTACGACATGCCCAACGGGGCCAGCTTTAGGATCGCCAGCATCGCCACCATCAATCGCGACTGGTGGCTCCATGACGTCGCCGATGATGGGACCGCTGTGATCGC
The DNA here is from genome assembly GCA_041486445.1 of Bryobacteraceae bacterium. Lineage (GTDB taxonomy): Bacteria > Acidobacteriota > Terriglobia > Bryobacterales > Bryobacteraceae > Palsa-187. Next base: position 347 of record JBGPLI010000072.1, on the reverse strand, counting down.
TAAGGGGACTGAGCTACTCATCTGCCGGGCCCCCGCCAGCACTCAGTATGTAACGGTCGCCGGCACGCTCGGTGGCCCAATACGATCCGCAGTCATCGATGCCGCCGGAACTGTAATCGTGTGGGAGCGGGCGGACGAGGCCGGTAAGTCGAGTCTGTATGCGGTGCGGACGCTGGACCTCGGGAAGCGAGCGAGCCTTGGCATCAGCGGATGGGCGGATTCCCAGCCACGCATCAGTGATGACGAAAGCAGGATCTTATTCCTATCCACGCCAATCGCGGCCAACGACCCGCAAGTGTTTCTCATGGCCATAGACGGCACGGGGCGCCGCCGCATGACGGCCGAAC
>JBGPLI010000071.1:0-23805 GCA_041486445.1 Bryobacteraceae bacterium | reverse complement strand
GGCATTCAAGTCCACCAGAAATATCCCGACCGCTATGTCATCGCCGTCGAGCTGCCCATCCGCGACCCCGAACTCGCCTTGAAGGAGCTGAATCGCGTCGCCGGACAGCCCGGCGTGCGCGCCGTCCACCTGCCGGATTCCATCGAAAAGCACGATTATATATTCGATCCGGGCTTTGCGCCGGTTCTGGCGCGCATTGAGCAACTGAACTATCCGATCATTTTTCATCAGCTCGATGGCGTGGTCAACGCCTTCGGCGGCAGCCGGACGGCCGGGCCGCCCCCCCTCGCCGCCGGGATCGACGCTCCCATCGAACACACATTCTTGGCGAGCAAATTCATCTACACCAACACGCTCGACAAGTATCCGAACCTGCAAATCGTGCTGCCGCATGCCGGAGGCGCCTTCCCCTACCTGGCCGGACGCGTTGAGCATTTCCTGTTTCACATGACCGACCACACAACCTCGATCCAGCGCCCGTTCCGCGACTACTTACGCCGGTTCCATTACGACTACTTGATCTACTATCCGGAGGCGTTCCGGTTTCTCATGGGCTTGGTCGGATCCGACCGCATCGTGGTCGGCACGGACAACTTCGCAGCCAAGGACATTGAATATCCGGCGGCCGTCCTGGATCAGTTTAACCTTCCGGCAGCCGACCGCGACCGCATCTTGAAGGGAAATGCCACGAGGCTCCTTCATCTATAGAAGGAGGCGGATGCACTTAGAAACACTTACAGTCGCGGCTCTGACTGGCATCGTGTTGCTGGCGCCGGCGCGCGCTGGAGAAGGCCGCGGCGGAAGCGAGGAAACGGTGATCCGCCGGAAGCATCTTCCGAAGGCCCGTCACTTGGCCGAGGCTGTTTCGACCTTCTTCTCAGGCAGCAACCTCGTCACTGGCGAAGGCAGCTGGGAACCGATCGGACCCGTGAACTCCTCCTTCGATCCGTCCTCGAAGTACTGAACGAATTTCCAGACGAGGCTTGGGGCGTCTTTGGAGTTCAGTCCGAGCATGCCGAACTCGGCAAATTCATAAGGCACCAATTTGCCTGTCCACGTGGCGCCGATAATCTTACCCTTGTCGTCTTTCTTGAAATCGAGCTTCCAGCCCGCCTTGAACTCGAAGCCGTACACGTTGACTGCGCTCGGGAATTCGCCTTCAATTCGAATGGTCGCAACGTGCTTCTCGTTTGGCACGCGCATGGTGTATTTCTCTCTCGCGCCCTGGGTGGACTCTGTGGGGGCAATCCGGATGTGACCGAAGGCCGTGTGAGCGAACAGCAGCGCCATGACGCCGCCGGGTAACAGATTGAGCCATGGTAGACGGATCCGCATGTGGTCCTCCTCGGACGAACTCGCGCTAAGGATGGCGTATCCCAGTCACAATGTCAAGGATGATCGTTGCTACTCTCGATCGGAACCATCAGGAGCCGATTATGAGAGCTTCTTCGAGATCGAGCCGCCGGCACGGGGTGCAAGGCCCGAAGATTGCGTGTTTCAACCGGGCCCGAACGCCCCTCGGCGTGGAGTGGGACGCTCTGATCGCAGCGTTGCAGGTGTATGTGGACAAGTTCGTGGCCCCGCCAAGAAAAAACGGTTTGCCCGCGAAGACCGCCGCGGCCACCGCACCCGGCAGCGGCCGAAGAGACGCCTGCGGCGCAGCGACTAAACCGTCCTGCTATCCTTTAAGTTCCAGCCAGTGTTGTCCCGCCGTTCCTTCTTGACTAGCGCGGCGGTGGTCCTCGGCGCTCCGATGATCAACCGCGGACGTTGCCGTCTGTTTGCACAGAGCCCCACCGAGTACTCCACTCTCGCGGTCGACCTGGTTCGAAGCTCTACCGTCATCGACATGTTGGGTCTGCTGACGCTGGACTTCCGGAAGTTGTCGGCGTGGCAGCTCACGCCGGACCGCTTCCACGACGCCGATTTTCAAAAGCTGATGGATTCCGGAATTACGGTTTTCCATCCCGCCGTCGGCTACACCCACGGAGACGTGTATGCCTCCTCGCTGGCTGACATCACCGGGTGGAATGCGTTGATCGCCGCCCACGCCGAACGGTTCCTCCGGATCGATTGCGCGGCCGATCTGGAACGGGTCAAGGGGCTTGGAAGGATCGGGGTTCTGATCGGCCAGCAGAACTCGTCGCACTTTCGTTCCGCCGATGATGTGGACCGCTTTTATCAATTGGGGCAAAGGGTCTCGCAGCTCACCTACGACGGGAATCGGCTCGGAGGCGGCTGCGCCGATCCTCAGGATCGTGGCTTGACGGAGTACGGCGCCCAGATCGTGGATCGGATGAACAACGTGGGCATGGCGATCGACGTCTCGCACTGCGCCGACCGGACTACTCTGGACGCGATCGCGGCCTCGCGAAAACCAGTGCTGGTCACCCACTCCAACTGCCGGGCGCTGGTACCGAACAGTGCCCGTTGCAAGACGGACGCGGCGATCAAGAGCCTCGCGTCAAAGGGCGGAGTCCTGGGCGTGACCATGATCCGCTTCTTCGTCCGGCCTCACGGACCAGCCACAGTGGAAAATGTGCTGGACCACATCGGGTATGTGGCCAGACTCGTCGGCGTCGAGCACGTGGGCGTCGGAAGCGACGTCGATTTGACCGGACGCGACGGCCCGATTGCATCGAAGAGAGCGGATCTGGACGGAATCCATTACGCCAGAAAAATCTTCGACCTGACCGAGGGTCTGATCCGCCGGGGTTACGCAAAGCGCGACATCGAACTGATTCTTGGCGGCAACTTCCACCGCGCGCTTTCTGACATTTGGACGGCCTAGTCGGTCACCGAAACAGGAGAACGCAGCGTGAACGCCAACTGCGTCTCCACCGGCAGATGTACGTTTTTCTTGCCCGTGAAGGCCGCGCCGGCCGTGCCCGCCGCCGCCCCGGAGCCAGCGCCGATCAACGCTCCCGCCGGCCCTCCCGCGATGGCTCCGAGCGCCGAGCCCAATCCGGAGCCGCCGCCGATCAGAATCCAGTTGCGCTTCTTGTGACCGCCGCTCGCGCGGGCCACCCGTGTCGTGGTGATGTCGTGGCTGCGGCCATTCAACTCGAATGAATCCAGGCTGAGGCTCAGCAGCGCGCGGCCCTTGAACCTTCCGGAAGGCTTCGAGTCGATCAGGTGGCCGGCGAACCGCGTTCCTTTGGGGATCACCGGGGTTCCATCCACAGCCACCGGTTCCACCAGCGTGGCGGAGAACCGGTCGCCGGCCCGATTGCGGGCGGTATCGAGCGTTTCTTCCAGGCGCACGCGCACGATTGTGCCGGAGGAAATCGAGCGGATCGGTGGCGGCGCCGGCGCAGGGCTGACTTCGGCGGCCGATGGCGCGGCCTGTAGCGTTCCTTCCTGGTTTGAAGCTTGTCCGGCCTGCCGGACGCCACAAGCGCTCAGCAGCACGCTCAGAATTACGCATGCGGTTCGAATCGCGTTCATACAAATCGCCTCCACATCTCGATCATCTTTTGCTTGGTGTGGCCGATCGGTATCGTCTCCTGCGTTCCCAGATAGAGACCAAGAGAGAACGTGAGAATCAAACCCAGCAGGACGAGGCCAATCACCGCGAGCGGAAGAATGGCCACGTACAACAGAAATACCGAGATACTCGACGCCAGCAGAACACCAAGAGAAGTCACGAGGTAGCGTTCCATAGCAAGGGAGGCAGCAAGCCAAGGGCCAACTCCGCTTGACGATAGTTTTCTCGGCCTTGGCCCATGCCTGACGGAGCGCTCGGTGCGAGTTTTTTACCAGAGCCTGCCGGAGTTTTTTCCCGGTTCAGCGCACAACGCCATGTGTTTCAAGCGCAGTGCGGCCGATGGTCAATCGCTTGCTGCCTCTCCTGTAAAGGAGAACTCGAAGAATGAGACGCACTATCTTCGCCAGCGCAATCGTCGTGACTCTGTGTGTCCTGCCCGCCGTATCCCAGGACGCCGAATCTAGAAGTGGTCCGGCTCCCATTTATCGCGTCACCGTGATCGAACGGACGCTGAAATCGATCAACTATCGTTATCGCTCCGGACCGACCAGCATCGGCTTCCGCGGCACGGTGCTGCTTCCCAAAGTCCGTGGTGAGGCGAATGTCGAATCGCGGCAGGGTCGAACCGAAATCGACGCGAAGATGGAGAATCTCGCATCGCCAGCGCGATTCGGACGCGAGTACCTGACCTACGTGTTGTGGGCGATCACCCCGGAAGGCCGACCACACAACATCGCCGAGATCATACCCAACGGCTCGGACAAGGCCAGTTTCCGCGTGACCACGGACCTGCAGGCTTCGGTCTCATCGTCACGGCGGAACCGTACTCGGCAGTACGGCGGCCGAGCGACGTGGTGGTAGCCGAAAACCAGGTGCGTGAAGATACCCGCGGGAAGATCGGGGAAATCAACGCCAGATATGAATTGCTGCCGCGCGGGCACTACACCTGGAACGTTTCGGACGGCCGTGCGCCGGAGCCGTCGAACGTGCCCAAAGTGTCGATGAAAAAGTATGAGGCGCTGCTGGAGCTCTACCAGGCGCAGAACGCCATCTCGATCGCGCAGACGGCCAACGCAGACCGGTACGCCCCCACTACCCTGGCCAAGGCGCGGCAATTGTTGGAGCACGCGCAGCAACTCCAGGACCTCGGGTTCGACGGCCACCGCGTCGTGGAAGAAGCACGGGAGGCCGCGCAGACCGCCGAAGACGCTCGCATGATCGGAGAGCTGCGCCAGCAGGAGGAGAAGCTGGCCCAGGTGAACGCGCAGGTATCGGCGGCCCGAGAAGCCAGAGCGCAAGCCGATGCTGACGCCGACCGGGCCAGAGCGGACGCCCGAGCTGCTCAGGCGCAGGCGGACGCCGAACGTGCGGCCCGCCAGCGTGCCGAAGCGGAAGCCTCCGAGGCTCGCCAACGCGCCGCTAGCGAACGCGCGGCCCGCGCACAGGCGAATGCCGAAGCCGAGCAAGCCCGTGCCGCCGCCCTGGCTGCGCAGCAGCGCCCTGAAGTGGTCGCCCTTCAAAAGAGTGGATTGCGCCGCCAACTGCGGGATCAGCTCAACGGCGTGCTGGCCACGCGGGACACGCCACGCGGCCTGGTCGTGACCGTCCCGGATCGCGCGTTCAGCGGAGCGGCGCTGCGCGGCAACTCGTTGAATGACGCTGCCCGCGTCGGCGCCCTCGTTGCGGCCTACCCGGGCTTGCGCGTGGACGTGGAAGGACACACGGATGCCGAGAACACCGAGGCGCTGTCATCCCGTCGAGCCGCGGCGGTACGCGATGTCCTGCTGGCGCAGGGGCTGCCCCCCAACTTCGTCTTCTCCCGGGGATACGGTGATTCGCGCCCGTTCGTCGCGAACACGACGGAGATCGGACGGGAACAGAACCGGCGCGTCGAGATTGTGATTTCCGGCGACACGATCGGGAACCTGCCCTTGTGGGACAACCCCTATCCGTTGACAGGCAGAAGATGAACCACCCGCAAGAAGTTCTCTCCACGTCGGAAAAAAATTCCGCCTCAAAGTGGATGCCACTTCACACGTGCCGAATTTCGAACAGCTTACCAGCGATGGCAAGCGAGGTGCCTCACTCAACAGTGTTTCGAGCCGTTTGGGCCGAGGCCCGGATGGCCTAGTCCAGCAAAGGAAAGGAAGAATCTGCATGAAGTCGCATTTTCCAATGAAGTCCTGGATGACGCGGGCTCTGCTATGCGGCGTCGCGCTATCCGTAGTCGCATTCCGTGCCCAGGCGGATCCATGGGACAAGAGGACAATCCTTACGATAGATCAGCCAATCCAGGTACAGAACACGCTTCTCGAACCAGGCAAGTACGTGTTCAAACTCCTCGACTCGAATTCAGATCGGCACATCGTCCAGATATTCAATGGCGATCAGACCCGGATCGTCAACACCATTCTGGCGATTCCGAACTACCGTCTGCAACCGACCGACGATTCCCGGTTCCAGTTCTGGGAAACGCCTCCGGGAAATGTGCGGGCGTTGCGCGCGTGGTTCTATCCGGGCGACAACTTCGGCCAGGAATTCCGGTACCCAAAGCAGCTCGCATTGGCTCGGACGTCCACGACCTTTGTGACACCTCCGGCCCCGCCGCCACCCGAGGTCACTCCGCCTCCGGCAGAGACTCCCGCGCCGCCTCCGCCGCAGGCAGAGATCCAGCCGCAGGCAGAGATCCAGACACCGCCTCCGGAGGAGCCGCCGCTGATCGCTCAGAATAATCCGCCGCCGGCGCCGCCTCCGCCTGAAGCCCAGCCGGCGCCACCAGCGCCCGTGGAGCTGCCCAAGACCGCCACCCCGTATCCGCTGATGGGACTGGGCGGCCTGCTGTCGCTCGGCCTGTACAGCTTGCTTCGGCTGAAGTGGTTGACGTAAAGTTGATCGCGGACGCGGAGTAGGGCCTGAATGAACCGGCGCTCGGCAATTCGAAACCTGATGGTTGTCGGCGCCGGTTCTTTTCTTTCTCGTTCGCTCATGGGGATTCCGCAAGATCAGCGTGAAACCTACACCATCCGCAGCGAAGTGCGCCTGGTGCTTTTGGATGTGAGTGTGAAGGACCGCGATGGCGGCTTTGTCTCGGGACTCTCCAAGGAGAACTTTCGCGTCTTTGAAAACGGCCGGCCCCAGCCGGTCACGGTATTTGACCACGACGATCTTCCGGTGACCGTGGGAATCCTCGTGGATGAGAGCCGAAGCATGACGCCAAAACGCAGCGACGTTCTCACCGCGGCGCAGACGTTCATTGAGGAGAGCAATCCTCACGATGAGATCTTTGTCTTGAACTTCAACGACAAGGTGACGCGCGGCCTGCCGCCCCGGACTCTGTTTTCGGATAATCTCCAGCAATTGCGATCCGCGCTTTACCGTGGTATTCCCGAAGGAAAGACGGCCCTCTACGATGCGGTCGCGGCCGGCTTGAAGCAACTGGAGCTGGGACGACGCGATAAGAAGACCCTCATCGTGATCAGCGATGGCGGCGACAACGCCAGCGAACACAATCGCGGCCAGATGCTCGACAGGGTGGAGCGGAGCATCGCGACGATTTACACGATCGGCTTGTTTGAACCCGACGATCCGGATCGCGATCCCGGCGTCCTTCAAAAGCTGGCCAGGATGAGTGGCGGCGAAGCCTATCTCCCCACGAGTCCGGCGGAGATGGTTCCCGTGTGCCGCCGCATCGCGAAGGACATTCGGACGCGCTACACCATCGGCTATCATCCCGAGGAGGGCAACGGCTCGAGCGCGCTGCGGCACGTGACCGTGCGTGTGTCAGCGCCGGGTCACGCCCGGCTCGTGACGCGCACGCGAAGCAGCTATCGCTATGACGAACTCGAGAGTCCGAAGAAGAAGTAGGATCCTGCGGTGGCTGGAGAACTCCCTCTTGTGGGGAGGACTGGTCGGCGTCGTCGTGTGGCTGGCGGCGAATGCGATTCCCGTCGTCTGGCAATGGTGGGAGAACGGTGTCTTCGAGAGCGAGATCCACCGGGAGCCGGCCACGCCAGCCCGCCGGCATGCCAGCGCGAGGAACGGTCTGGTGGGCCGTCTCAGCATTCCGCGGCTGCGGGTCAGCGCTATTGTTCGCGAGGGAACCGGTGAGGACACGCTCGGCCTGGCCGTCGGCCATATCCCCAGCACGGCCTTCCCTGGCGAGCCGGGAAACGTCGGCGTAGCGGGCCATCGCGACACGCTGTTTCGCGGTCTTCGTGGGATTCGGGAGAACGACCTGATCCGGTTTGAGACGCTTGGCGGAGACTACGTCTACCGCGTGGAATCCACTGAAGTGGTGAAGCCCCGTGACGTGGGCGTGTTGAAGGCGGGCCCGTATTCCGAGCTCACGCTCGTAACCTGCTACCCGTTCAATTTCGTTGGGTCCGCACCGGATCGGTTCATCGTCAAGGCACGCGAAGTAACCGGAAGCGTGCCGGAGCAGACCGCCGCGGAGGAACTACCCCGGCGCGCACCGCCACAAACCACCCCGGCGAACAAGGTGGATTTCACCGTGGGCAGGAATCATAGCCGGCAGTTGGCTCCGGGAATTTCGATCGGTGTAACCGAAACGGACACGACCTCCGGCCGCGTGGATGGCTGGATGTGGGTGATGCCGGATCGCCGGACCATCTGGCTGCGAAATCAGAGCACCCAAGAGCCGGTGGTTTTCTATGGGGATCGGGATGGCAAGCGGCGCGAATTGCGGATCACCAGCGTCGCCCGGAACGCGGTGAGCGGTTACCTGCTGTTGCCCGACGAGTAGCCGCCTTCCGGATCTGATAAGTTTGAATACCATGAGCACCCGAATTCCTCTCGCCCTCGCAATCTGCGCGGCTGTCCCCCTGGCCGCCCAACTCGTCGCCCCGAATGACGCCGGCGTCACCATGGGGCACGTGCACATGTACGTCAAGAGCGTGGACGCGCAAACGCGCTTCTGGACCACCATCATGGGCGGCAAGGCCGTCTCCAACGAGAAGCTTGCCATGGTCCAGTTCCCCGGCGTGTTCCTCATCTTCCGCGAAATGGATCCGAGCGCGCCTCCGGCCGGCTCCATCGTGGACCATTTCGGTTTTGTGGTGAAGGACCTGCCCAAGGAGATCGCCCTCTGGAACGCCAACGGCCTGAAGGTGGAGCAGACCGGCACCAATCCCAATCAAAGGTACGTAACGGCGCCCGACAACATCCGGCTGGAGGTGTTTGGAGACCCCAACCTCCCGACGCGCGTTCAGATGAATCACATCCACATGTTTCCCCCGAAACAGGACATCCCGGCAATGCAGGCCTGGTATGCGAAGACCTTTGGCGGCGTGGTCGGCAAGCGCGAGAGCGTGGCCCGACCCGGCAACTACATCGATTGCGACGACCTTCCCGGCGTGAACCTTTCCATATCCGGCAGCGATAACCGCCGCGCTCCCACCGCCGGACGCGCCATCGACCACATCGGTTTTGAGGTGAAGAATCTGGACGCGTTCGCCAAGAAACTCGCTTCCCAGGGAACCAAACTCGACGAGCCGATTCGCAACAGCGCCAACGCACAGCATCTGAAAGTCGCCTTTGTCACCGACCCTTGGGGAACCCGCATCGAGCTGACCGAAGGCTTGTCTCCCGCGGCGCACTAAAGGACTGTCTATATGAGATCTTCAGCGGCGAACGGTGTCGAGAAGAGTCTCGACACTGCACGCGAGAGCGCGTGCGCAACGCGTGGCGCGAACTTTAGTTTGCCGTGTCGGCACTCGTGCCGACGCTTGGCTGGCATCGCCGCGATGTTGCTCGTCCTGACCGGGTCTGCAAGGGCGCAGAACACAACTTCGGACGATGCAGCGAAGGCTGAAGTTCTCAAGGTCAGCGACCAGTTTGACGAAGCCAGAGCGGCGAAAGATAAAGCCGCCCTCGGGCGCATTCTCGCCGACGGACTCTCCTGGACGGCACGAGGAGACCGGCTCAACAAGGAGCAGGTGATCGCCGATTTCCTATCGGACAACCTGCATTTCAAGTATTTCTCGCACGACAACATCGCGGTAAAGGTGTTCGGGAACACGGCGGTTGTGACGGGCCATAGCACTTCGGTCCTGGAATACAAAGGCAAGCTCTTCGACGCTCCCAGGCTCTTTACCGATGTTTATGTGAAGATGGACGGGCGATGGCAGATGATCGTCCACCACGTTTCCGAACTCGCGAAACCGTAGGCGGGCTATCCCAGAGCGCTCTTGACGCGTTCGGGCATGAATGGGACCTGGCGCAGCCGCACACCAGTGGCGTCGAAAATCGCGTTGCCCAAGGCAGCCGCCACAGGAACGGTAGCCAGCTCGCCTGCGCCCTGCGACTCGACGTTGCGCTGATCGACCAGCACAGTCTCGATGTCGGGCACGTCCGGGAACGTCAACACCGGATATGAGCGCCAATCGAGGCTGGTAACGTGAGATCGGTCGAATTTCACAGCCTCGAAGAGAGTACGACTGATCCCTTGCAGCACGGCTCCTTGAACCTGGTGCCGGAGCCCCCGTGGATTGATGATCCGGCCGCAGGCCGCCGCAATCACGATCTTGGAAACACGGACCCGTCCGCTGGTCCGGTCGACCTGCACATCCGCCACGATCGTCGCACGTTTCTCTGGTCCGTGTTCGCCGAAGGAGATTCCCCGGCCGCTCACGACGGGCTGGCCAGCATTCGGCCCGGGCGATGGCCGGCTCTGCCAGCGGGCCTGTTCGACCGCCGCATCCAGCACCTGCAAAGCCATCGCATCCTTAAGGTACTGACGACGGAATGCAACCGGATCGGCCTGCTGGCCGGCTGCGACTTCGTCCAGGAAGGATTCGATCGCGAAGTTGCCCTGGATTCGTCCGGGCGCCCGAAGATAGATGGACCGGAACAGCTCTTCGACGAAATGGCCCGACATTCGCTGGTTGCCAAATTCATAGGAAGGCGGATAGGGGCCTCCCGACAGCCGCTCCCAGTCCGGGTTTCCGCCGGCGAGGCGCCAGGCGACGGAGTTGCCGGACTCGCCTCTCGAATGACTCTGCGACCATTGTTGAAAGTCGAACGCCGTGATATGACCCTGTGCATCGAGGCCGGCTCGAAGGTCCATCGTCATGGCCGGACTCATCGGCTCCCAGCCGTGCTCGTCGTGCCGCATCCATTGCACGCGCACTGGTCTTCCGGCCGCCTGCGACAGCAGCGCCGCATCGGCAGCCGCATCGTCGCAGCCCAGCCTTCCGTATGAGCCGGACGCTTCCACCCAGATAATGCGGACGCTTTCGAGCGGAATGCCCAGCATCTTGGCCAGATTGCCGCGGTCACCCTGAATCCACTGTGAACCCGACCAGATGGTGGCGCGTCCGTCGCGGACGTCGGCCACCGCACAGGACGGGCCGAGCATCGCGTGAAGCTGAACTGGGTACGTGTAGGTAGCATCGAGGATCTTGGCGGCGCTGGCCAGTGCGGAGTCCACATTGCCGGAGTTCGAGACCACGTCGGTCTTGATCAGCTTGGCGCCGCGAACAGCCTGGTGGAGATCCTGATAATCCGGAAGCGTTCGGCCTCCCGTCCACTCGGCCTTCAGCAGTCGCGCCGCTTCAATGGCCTGTTCTTCGCGTTCCGCGACCACGCCCAGGAAATTCCCTTTCCGTACGACTTTCACCAATCCGGCCACGCCGCTCACCGAACTCTCGTCGAAGCCAGCCAGGCTGCTCCCGATCTTCGGCGGCCGGATTACCCGCCCGTGGAGCATCAATGGGACCCGCACGTTATGCACGTACGGGAAGGAAGCGGTGACCTTGGCGGGAACATCTACCCGCGGAACGGACTGGCCGACGAGGCGCAACTCGCCAGGTCCCTTGAGGCGAAGCCCGCCTTCAGTCTTTTGGTCGAGCCGGGCCCTGAAGCGGCGCCCGCCAATCAATTCCGCATACGAGATCCGCTTCGAGGAGACACCCCGGACTCGAACGATGCCATCCGTCACCTCGAGCTCGTCGACAGACGCACTGAATCGATCCGCCGCCATCTTCAATAGAATCCGGCGGGCTTCGGCCGCGGCAATTCGCAAAGGTTGAGCGCCCAGGGAGGCGTTGCTGCTGGCCGTCGATTTTCCCTGATCCGGGGTCAGTTCGGTGTCACCCATGACAATCTTTACGCTCTCGAAGGGAACGTCCAGCTCGTCGGAGATCAGTTGGCCGAACGCGGTTTCGACTCCGGTGCCCATGTCGATCCGGCCCGTGTAAACCGTCACCTTGCCGTCACGTCCGACCGAGAGCCACGAATCAAGCTCCTCGGGGATCACCGGCTTTGCCGTGGGCGCCGCTGTCTGTCCCCATACAATTGCCGGAGCGATTCCCCTGTGAAGGCTGAAGCCAATGAGAAGCGCATCTCGCCCCTTCCGCGCGAATTCCCTGCGGTTAATCGGTTTCATGCCTTGGCTCGATGCTGCGCCGCGCGCTTCACCGCGCGGATGATTTCCAGATGCGTCCCGCACCTGCACAGTACGCCTGCGAGCGCCCGCCGAATCTGTTCGTCGGTAGGATCGGGGTTCTTGTCTAGAAAGGCCTTCGCGGTCAGGATTACGCCGCTGATGCAGTACCCGCATTGCGCTGCCTGCTCGTCGATGAAGGCTTGCTGAATCGGGTGAGGATGTGGGAGGGTCCCGAGCCCCTCCAGCGTGAGAATTTCCTTGGTTCTGGCTGCCGACACCGGCGTGACGCACGAGCGAATGGGGTTGCCGCCGGAGAGGACCGTGCACGCCCCGCACTGCGCGAGCCCACAGCCGAACTTCGGACCATCCAACCGGAGGTCGTTCCGTAGAACGTAGAGGAGGGGCGTAGAGGGATCGACGTCGACTGTCGCCGCGCGTCCGTTGACTCGTAGCTGAATCCTCATGTCGCTCCTTGGTGTAGAGTATAAGAGAAATAAACAGAGATTTCTGGGAGAACACTTCATGAGCATGCGGATATCGTGCGCGGCAATCGCGGCGCTGGTTGTCGTGAACACCTTGAACGCCGGTGGTGGAGCGGCCCCGCCGTCATCGATCCCGACGTTTTCCACGGCCGACATCGCGCGTCAGGGTCATTTCTTCGTCGGGGGTCATTACATGGGAGAGCCCGGCAAAGAAACCATGGACGGCGCCATGTATGTCGAGGTGTGGGTGCCGAAGAATATCCGGCATCCGTATCCGATGGTGTTCATCACGGGAGGCGGTGGCCAGGGCGCCTACAGCTTGCTGCAAACACCGGACGGGCGGCCGGGTTGGGCGTATGATTTCGTCCGCCAGGGCTACACGGTTTACATGATGGATTATCCGGGACAGGGTCGCTCGGCCTTTGTCCCGGGCCTCGACGGCAACCTGCTCCCTCCTCGTTCAGGCCCATTGATGGAGGAGGTCTGGAGTGGCGGCCGTCCGGCATCGACCCCGGTGAGCAGTTGGCCGCAGGCCAAGAAGTATTCGCAATGGCCGAGCGATGCGCCGAACAAAGGCAAAATGGGCGATCCGGTGTTCGATTATTTCGCGAAGACCGAACTCCAGCAGGTGGCGAGTCCGAACCAGGAGAAGCGTACCGTGGACGCGCTCGTGCAATTGCTGGATATGATCGGCCAGCCGGTGATCCTGATGGTGAACTCGGGCATCGCGTCGTCGGGCTGGGTGGTCGCCGACGCCCGAGCGAAGCTGGTCAAGGGCATCGTGGCCGTCGAACCGGTAGCCCCGCCCGTCGAGAACGCGGAAAGGGGCGCGACAGGTCCGGGGCGTGGATGGGGTGTGAGCAATCTCCCGGTTCATTACGATCCTCCGGTCAAGGAAGCGTCGGAATTGCAGACCGTTCGGCAGGACAAGCCGGATGGACCGGACCTGCTCCCGTGCTGGATTCAGAAAGAGCCCGCGCACAAGCTCGTTAACCTGGAGGCGATTCCGGTCCTCGAGGTGTCCGGAGAGGCGAGTTATCACCGTCCCTATTCCCATTGCGTGGCCAAGTGGCTGAACCAGGCGGGTGTGAAAACCACGTTCGTCAACCTGGAAGACGTCGGGCTGCCGGGCAATGGCCACCAGATGATGTCGGAACGGAACAGCGCCGGCATCGCCAAGTATCTTCAGAGCTGGATCGAGAAGACTGTGCGCTGAACTCAGGGCTGCGCGCAACTGAAATTCGCCGCTTCGTCGATGCTGCCGCTGCCCTTGTAGCGCGCGACTTGCGGGTAGGGGCACAGCGGCCGGGTCCTCACCACTCTGCTGTCGACCACCCGGCTGGCGGCGATCTGGTTCGGGGCGCTGCCGGACTCCACCCATTTCAATAGCGGCGTAGCAGTGTCGAAAACGCTGGTCCCCACTCCGCCTCCGCAGTGAAACATGCCGGGCACCATGAACAGCCGGAAAAAGTCGCCGGTGGAGCTGCCCATCCGCTCCGCCACTTTCTCGTAGTATTCGACGCCCATCATGGGATTCAGCTGCGGGTCGGCCCAGCCGAAGTACATGAGGAGCTTGCCGCCGTGGCGCCGGAACGCGGAGAGGTCCGGATCCGTGGCGTTGAGAAGCTGGCCGAGCGTCGCGGTGCGCGCGGCATCCTTGTCGATATCGAAACGGCCGAGGGTGTAGTTGGGATCCTTCTCCGGAAACGCCATGTACTGAAGGAACGTCTCGGCGTAGCGCGTCCAGGTGCCGGGTCCATTGGCGCCGTTCACGGCCTGGCCGATCCAGCCGCTCTGCCCGTTGGGGCCTGCGATTTCCGACCCAAAGGGCCAGCCCGGGAATACACGCTTGCCCTGGCTCATCACGTCGCTGTGCACTCGCTCCAGGGAGGCGATCTGTGCGGCAGTGAAACAATCGGACTTGTCGGTCCCGGCGGCGCAACGCGGCAGGTCGCGCGCGGGCTGGAAACCGCACCGGCGGGGATCGTCGATCAGGCCGTCCTTCAATCCATCCTTGGCATCGCATTGCTCGTAGACGCGGTCGGCCACCAGCTTGAGCTTCGCGGCGGGAATCGGAGTGTTGGCCAGACCCTGCATCCACCACGCCCGCGCGAGCATGGTTCCCGTGTTGTCCAGGCCCGGCGCGCCCGCCACGATTCCGTCGAAGTCCGCCGGAAACCGTTGTGCGAGAATCAGCGCCTGCCGGCCGCCTTGCGAGCAGCCATCGAAGTACGATTTCGCGGGCGCCTGCGCGTAGTATGCGCGGAGCAGCAGTTTGGCGGTGTCCGCGGTCACGTGCAGCGACCGGAAACCGAAATCGACCAGCTTCTGCCGGCTCGCGGCGAAGCTCGCACCGGGCTCGGCGGCGGCCGAGTGCCCCGTATCGGTGGCGGCCGTGACAAATCCGGACCGCAGGCCGCGCGCCCGGTTGGCGGCGCGATTGGGAGCGTCAAACGCCTCGCCCGCGAATCCGCCGTTGCCGAACATGTACAGCCTGCCGTTCCACGTCGAAGGTAAGTTGACTTCCACATTCACCTCTGGCGGGATCAGCACGCTCACACGGCAGTGCTCGGGAGTGTCCCCGGTTGCCGGAATCACGGAGGCGCTGAGCACGGAGAGTTCGTAACCGGTCAAGCTCCGCAGTTCGCCGCATGCGGTGGTTGGCTTGACGGCCGGGCCCGCGTGGGTCCAGTCCCGGAACTGCACGCCACCGCCGCCTTGGCCCCTCAACGCGGTCGCCAGAAACATCGATGTGACGAAAAGCCGCATCCAGCCTCCTCAATAGATCTATGCTACACGAAGCCTGCCGGTTTCGGACGTAGAATAGACGTTGGGAGAACGATGCCCCGGATCCTCAGCGAGCGTGCCCAGAAGACCGATCAGGTGGTGGTGCTGCCCTCCTCGCTCGAGGATCCCTCGAAGTCCCCGCCAGGGCTGTATCGCGTCGGCCTGGCCTCCATCTGCGGATCGATCTTCGCGTTTTTCACGGCGCTGATGATCGCCTACTACTGGCGTTCGAAAAGGCCTCCCTACTGGGACCCGATTCCGCTTCCCCAAACATTGTGGGTGAGCACGGCGTTGATCCTCGCCAGCAGCGTGACGTTTGAAACGGCGCGGCGTGTGTTTCGGCGCGGGATGTGGCGGTTGGCGTCGCACCTGTTGCTGGTGACGGCTTCGCTCGGCACGGCGTTTCTGGCCAGCCAGCTCACGGCGTGGCGGGAACTGGTGGCCAGCGGAGCATTCCTGGCGCAGAATCCGCACAGCTCGTTCTTCTACCTGTTTACCGGACTCCACGCGGTGCACCTGGTCGGAGGCCTTGTGGCGCTGTTCGCGGTGGTGCTGGGCCGCGCCAAGCGCCGCGAGCTGGTGGACGTGGTCGCTTATTACTGGCACTTCCTGGGCCTGCTGTGGGTGGCTTTGTTCGCAGTGCTGCGCGAGATCGCCTGAGCGATGCCGGCCGACCCATCCGCCGCGGTCGCGCCCACCGCGCGCGTGCATCCCGGCGCCGTCATCGGCCCTCGGGTCCGGATTGGCGAGTTCGCCATCGTGGAGCAGGACGTGGTGATCGGCGCGGAGACGCGGCTCGAACCCTACGTTTACGTCAAGCGCTGGACCACGCTGGGAGAGCGCAACGAGATTTCGGCGGGCACGGTGCTGGGCACCGACCCTCTCGACAAGACTTTCAAGGGCGGCCGCAGCTATCTCAGGATCGGCAGCGGCAACCGGATCCGGGAGCACTACACGATCTCGCGCGGGACGGCGCCGGAGTCTGAGACCGTGATCGGCGACGAGAACTACATCATGACCTCCGGCCACATCGCGCACAATTGCCGGATCGGCGACCGGACCGTCATCGCCAGTTGCGTGCTGATCGCCGGCTACACCGAGGTGGAGAGCGAGGCGTTCCTTTCCGGCGGAGTGGTGGTCCATCAGTATTCCAAGATCGGGCGGCTGGCGATGGTCGGCGGCAACACGCGCGTCAATAGCGACCTGCCGCCGTATTTTCTCTACGTGGACTTCAACGTCGCCGCAAGGGGTCTGAACACAGTCGGGTTGAAGCGCGCAGGATTCACTCCCGGGGAGATTCAGGCGCTCAAGACCGCCTACAAGATCCTCTACAAATCCCGCCTCAAGCTGGAGGAGGCGCTGGCGCGGATCGAAGCCGAGGTTCCCACCGAGCACACGCGCCACCTGGTGGCGTTCATCCGCTCCAGCCAGCGTGGAATCTGCCGGGAGCAGAGTCACGGCTTGGAGCGTGGGATAACTGACGCGGAATCCTCGGAGTAGAACCTCCAGAGTCGTCCTTCGCTCATCCCGGCGCACATCGTGGGAGATGAGCACCCCCGCGCTAACCATGCGCCAGGTCCTGGCCGAAAAACGGTTTCGCCGGCTGTGGATGGGGCAACTGGTCAGCATCTTCGGGGACTTCATCGCGCTGTTTGCAGTGCAGGTGGCGGTTGTGTTTCGCATGCACGGCTCGCCCACGGACATGACCGGCGTGATGATCGCGTTCCTGGCGCCGCCCGCGCTGATCGGACCGCTGGCGGGAGTGTTGGTGGACCGCGCCAACCCGCGGCGCATCATGATCGCCAGCGACCTCGCGCGGCGCGCTGATCGTCCTGCTGGCCTTCGCGGAGAACCTGTGGCAGATCCGCGCCGTGTGTTTCGCGCTTTCCTGCGTGTCGAGCTTCTTTCTGCCGGCGCAGTCGGTGACGCTGCCGCTGCTGGTGGGGCGCGAAGGACTGGTGGCGGCCCACAGCGTGATGCAGCAGACCATGCAACTGGTGCGCGTCGCGAGTCCGGCGGCAGCCACCGCGCTGGTCGGCTGGTTTGGCGAAGCGGCCTGTTACTACGCCGACGGTCTGACGTTCTTCTTTTCGGCGGCGATGCTTGCGACACTGGCGTATCACCGGCCTGCGGGTCCGGCGGCGAGAGGCTTCGGTGCGGTCCTGAGCGAACTCTCCCAGGGCGTGCGTTTCATTCTCACTCATCCGTCCTACTCCTTCGTGATCCTCTCCATGACCGCGGGCGGCTTCGCGATCACGTGCTTCAGCGCGCTCATACCGGTCTTCGTGCGCGACGTGCTGTGCGGAGGGCCTGGCCTCGCGGGCGCCATCGGGTCGCTGATCGGACTGGGCAGCGTCGCCGGCGCGCTCGTGGTGATGAGAGTATCGTGCCAACGGGCGCCGGCTTGCCTGCTGAGCTTGGGGATGGCCGGCATCGGAGCGGCAATCTTCCTGCTGGCCGCGTTCCGGCGTCAGCCGGTGACGCTCACGTGCTCCTTCACCATCGGAGTGAGCGTGGCGGTGATCGTAGTGACGGCCACCGCGCTGCTGCAAGGTGAGACGCCTGTGGAGATGCGGGGACGGGTGAGCTCGAGCTCGGCGGCGATGATGGCCCTGGCGCAGATGGTGGCGCTGGTGTTCGCCGGCGGCTGGGCGGAGAGGTTCGGGATCGTCCCTTTGTTCCGGGCGAGCGCGGTGATGCTGTTCGGAGTGGTGCTGGGCGGGATCTGGAAACTGCGGCGTGCACGAATTGGTATGATGCGTGACTGAACCGCGACCGTGAGGGAGCGGACAGGCTGAAAAAGTCCAAGGGGAGTGTATCATGGCTGCAACGCAACAGTCTTTCAAGAATCACGCGCGTCTCGACCCCGCGTTCCATTTCTTCCTGGTGCCCGTCTCGATGATCCTGCTGATCGGCGCGGTCACCAACGTGGTGAACAGTCTGGGCTGGTCGAGCGGTTGGCACCTGCTGGCCGTACTTTGGGGAATCGTGGCGGTGTTCAAGATCCGCTTGTATTCGCTAAAGGTCCAGGATCGCGTGATCCGGCTCGAAGAGCGGCTCCGGTTGCAGCGCGTGCTGAGCGAGCCGTTGCGCGGCCGCATCGCCCAGCTGAGCGAAGATCAGCTCATCGGCCTGCGATTCGCTTCGGAACCGGAACTGCCCGGTCTGGTCGAGAAAACGCTCTCCGGAAATTGGGACCGCAAGAAAATCAAGCAAGCGGTCCAGAACTGGCAGCCGGATCTGTGGCGCGTGTGAAGAAGGCAAGTGCGCGATAATTGCAAGGGTGAGCACCGCGGCGCAAACCATTCGCATCTCCACCCCCCATTGTGATCGGGGCATCGGCTCCGTGATCCGGTCGGCCGCTTCGGCCGATCTGATCGAGGGCGTTCGCCTCCAGGCCTTCGACATCTGGCCCGACGACCGCGGCTATTTTCTCGAAGTGATCCGGATGCGCCAGGGGCTGGCCGCGCATTTCCCCGCCGAAACGACGCAGGTATCGGCCGCGCTGAGCTATCCGGGCACCATCAAGGCGTTCCACTTCCACCAGGAACAGACCGATCTGTGGGTGCCGGCGATCGGAATGTTTCAGGTGGTGCTGGTCGACCTGAGGCCGGATTCCCGCACGTTCGGCTTGCGAAACACCCTGTACGCCGGCACACTGAAACCCTGGCAACTGCTGATTCCGCCAGGCGTCGGCCACGGCTACAAAGTGATCGGCGATGGCCCCGGCATCCTCGTCTACGTGACCAACCGGCTCTACAATCCGGCGGACGAGGGCCGCATTCCCTACGACGATCCGTCCATTCAATACGACTGGGAAATTCAGCACAAATGAAGTTTTTGGTGACCGGTGGCGCCGGGTTCATCGGCAGCGCCTTCGTTCGCATGCTGGTGGGCGACCCCGGACGCGCGTCGGAGGTTGTGAATCTCGACAAGCTCACCTACGCGGGCAATCTCGAGAACCTCGCCGGAGTCGCGTCCGGTGCGGGCTACCGCTTCGTGCACGGCGATATCTGCGACCGGCGTCTGGTCGATCAACTGGTAGGCGAGGTCCAGCCCGACGTGATCGTGAATTTCGCCGCCGAGTCGCACGTCGACCGCAGCATTCTGTCGCCCGAGCCGGTGATCGAAACCAACTTGCGCGGAACCTTCACGCTGCTCGAAGCGGCGCGTGTCCACAAAACGCCGCGATTCCTGCACGTCTCGACTGACGAAGTGTACGGAAGCATCCCGCCGCCCGATGAGGCCGACGAGGATTTTCCGCTCCGGCCAAGCAGCCCATATTCGGCATCCAAGGCCGGTTCGGACGTGCTGGCGCTGTCCTACTTTGTGACATATCGCGTGCCCGTGACGGTGACGCGCGCCTCCAACAACTACGGGCCGTACCAGTTTCCCGAAAAATTGATCCCGCTGATGATCTCCAACGCGATCGAGAACCGGCCCCTGCCGATCTACGGCGACGGCATGCAGGTGCGCGACTGGCTGTACGTGGACGATCATTGCCGCGCCATTCTGGCGGTGATCGAACGCGGGCGCGCCGGCGAGATCTACAACATCGGCGGAAGCCGCGCCCTGCCGAACGTCGAGGTGGTGCGGCGTCTGCTCGACGCGCTGGGCAAGCCGCACATGCTGATGCAGACGGTAACGGACCGGCCCGGTCACGACCGGCGCTACGCTCTATCGAGCCGGAAGCTGATGCGCGAAACCGGATGGCGCCCCCGGATGGGCTTCGAAGAGGGATTGAAGGCGACTATCGATTGGTACCGCGCCAACGCGGAGTGGATCGCGCACGTCAAGTCCGGCGAGTATCAGAGCTACTACGAGCGCAATTACGCTCACCGGTGAAACGCCAGCCGGCTCCAGCTAGCTACTCTGAAAGGATGCCGAGCTCTGGCCGAAAACTGGCCGTGGTCACGGGCGCCTCCAGCGGCATCGGGGCCGCCTTCGCGCGCAAGCTGGCCGCCCGTGGGTTCGATTTGTTGCTGGTGGCGCGGCGGGAGGACCGTCTTCGCGCGATCGCCGGCGAGCTGGCCGAGGCGTCGCACGTGAGCGCGGAAGCCATGGCCGCCGATCTGACGCTGGATCAGGATTGCGCGCGCGTGGCCCAACGAATCCGCTCCGCGCCGAATCTCGAGCTGCTGGTCAACAATGCCGGCTTCGGCACCATGGGCCTGTTCGCGGAATCCGAGCCCGGCCCGCAGGAACAGATGCACCGGCTGCATGTGCTGGCGACGCTGCGCCTGACGCACGCCGCGCTGGCCAATCTGGTTCCGCAGGGAACCGGCGGCGTGATCAATGTGTCCTCGGTGGCGGCGTTCGGCCAGGCGCCGACCAGCGTCGGCTATTGCGCCACCAAGGCCTGGATGAAGAGTTTCACGGAAGGGCTGGCCATCGAGCTGGCGATGAAGCGGTCGCCCGTGAAGGTGCAGGCCCTGTGCCCCGGTTTCACGCTGTCGGAATTCCACGACAAGCTGCGCATGGACCGCAGCGTGATTCCGAAGAGCCTGTGGATGACAGCGGATTTCGTGGTGGAAGAATCGCTGCGAGGCTTCGATCGGGGCAAGCTGGTGGTCATCCCCGGATGGCGATACCGGCTGATCGTGGCATACATGACCGCGGCGCCGGGCGCGCTGCAGCGCTGGACCGCGATCCGCGCCGCACGACTCCGCAGGAGCAAAACCTAGAGTCGCTGGATGGTCCAATACACCGCCGTGCAGGCGATCATCGCGGACGCGGGAACCACGATGCGGTTGCGGTACCAGGCGCGATGGGCGCAATGCCACCCGACCAGCATGAAAGCCGCGCTGATCACGGCCAACTGCCCGGCCTCGACGCCGACGTTGAACGTCACCAGCGCCGTCAGAAATTCCGAGCGCGGCAGGCCGAGCTCCTTGAGCGCTCCGGCGAAGCCCATTCCGTGCAGAAGCCCGAAGGCGAAGACCAGGGCGACCCGCCACGACCTCAGCTCCGAAAGGAAAACGTTCTCGATGGCCACGTAGGCGATCGAAACGGCGATCATGGGCTCGACGATTCGCGGCGAAACCGAGATCACGCCGTACATGCTCAGGCCCAGCGTGATGGAATGGGCCACGGTGAAGGCGCTCACCTGCATCAGAACCGACCGCGCGCGGCCGCTCAGCAGGTAAATGCCGAGCACGAACAGCACGTGGTCGAAACCATAGGGCAGGATGTGCGTGAAGCCGAGCGCGAGATAGCGCGCAGCAGTGCGGAGCCGGTCGACGTGCGGCGCCGGCCGATTCAGCGCGAACGGCCCGCTGATCTGGCCGCCTTCGAGCCACTGGGTGGCAGGGTCTTCGGACGCGGCGCTTCGCACCGTCATGGCGTAAGAGGCAAAGGTCCAGCCGAACGAAAAGGTGAAGTGCTGCGCGTCCGGAGGGATTTCGCCGCTCATCCGGATGGTCGCGGCCGCGGCCGAGGTTGCGTTGATGGGCGGCTCGACCAAGTACGCGATGGCCGGGCGGACCGCCGACCCGTCGAAGGCCAGCTTCACTCGCTGGCGAAACTTGCCGTCGAAATTTACGATGAACGTTTGCAGATCGGTGGCCTTGGTGGGGACCGGCGACGAGCTGCCCGCCAGCGCCTGGAACTTCTCGGCGAGCGCGGTGGCGTCGGTCACGATTTCGACGTCGTAGGTCCGGCCATTCTGAAACAGAACCGCGACGCGCGACGTGCCGATTTCATGGGCCTGAGCCACCGCGCTGCACACCAGTGCGAGGGCGGCGGCATAGAGTCTCACCGGGAGCCTCCGGGCTCGAAGGTCAGCGACGCCCAATAGCTGGACCATTCGGCGTTGGAGCCGGCCGGCGCCGGCACCATGTGGACGGCCTTCACCAGCCACATGCCACCGGGACGCAGACGGAATCGCACGCGGCCGTCGGCGGCGGTTCGCACCGACAGCTTCTCGGATGGATTGCGACGGTTCATCGCAATCACGAGCGCGCCCGCCAGAGGACGGTTCTCGTAAGTCAAGCGGACGGGAAGATCCTCGCCGGGGCGGAGTGTGTATGGATTTCGTTCGGCCACCAGCTCGAGCGCGAAGCCGAGCGGCCGGTCGCCCTCGTTGCCGTTCGGGGCGCCCGAGAGCACCAGGCTTTTCGCACAGCGGGAAAACAGCTCGCGGGTTCCGGCGGCGGTCTGGTTGCGGCGGGCCCGCAGCGCGGCCACGGCATCGAGCCCTTCGTCCTTCAAATACTGGTTGAAGGTTTCCGCGGTCTCATCGACCGAGCTCGGGTTGCTGTAATATCCGATCACCAGCAGGCCGGGATTGGCGACGCGCACGAAGCCGGCCGGGTTGCCGCCCTCCCGGCCGATCACCGGCTTGCGCCCCGCCGCATCCTCGAACACAAACTGATTGATCAGCGCGGCGGAGCGCGGCAAGGGATCTCCCAGGAGATCCTGGCCGACGCGCAATCGCACGCCGACGATCTCACCCGATTCGGGAGCGAAGGTCGCCGGCTCGATCCACATGTCGTGGGCGAAGAGCGGCGCGCAGGCCAGTAGAGCGGCCGCTATCAGCAATGGGCGTGGCATCGTCGTGTCCATGCGACGTTTCACGGCATCGGGACGTCAGGCACGACAGGAGTGTTGACGCCGCCGTGGCCTTGCAGCAGCCCCTGGTGGGCGGGCGCCAGGAAGGGGAACCGGTCGAGATAGTTCTTGTCGTTCTCCTCGACGCCTTTGGCCAGTCCGGCAGCCGGGTCGCCCGCGACAATCAGACTGATCAGCACGCTGTTCACATTCACCTGGTTGCGATTCGGCGCGGTCCCGCCACCGAGGCGGCGGCCGTTGGGGAAGCTCGAATCGAGCGCCGCGTCGAGCGTGATGACGTCGCCGGTGAAACCGTCGGCGACCGGAATGGGCCGGCCCAGGTTGATCGCGTTGATGATGTCCAAGCGGGGACCCTTGAGCTTCGCCACGGCGGAATCGGGAACACCCAGGGCTTTGTAGATGCCGAGCGCCTCGGCGTCGCGAACCAGCACGGGGTAGAGAACGTCGCCGCCAAAGTTGGTTACGTCGTTCATCGGGCTGGAGTGCAGATACAGCGTCTGACGCTGGGTTCCGACGAAGCCTGCATCGAACAGCGGGAGGGCGTTCCGGCCGACCTGCACCCACTCGCCGGACCCCTTGAGGCCGGTGATGATGTTGCCGTTATCGACAGTCTGGGTCTGCTGGCGGCTGATGCTCGCCCAGATGCGGAGCAGGCTGTCGGTGGAGTTCTGAAGGCCCGCGCCGTTGTGCGGGATGCCCATCGGGAAGATGTCGACCATCGGAATCTCGACGGCGATCGAGAAGATGTTGAAGCCCGTGAAGACGTCTTTGCCGGGCGGACGCCGCGCGCCGGCGATGCCGCCTAGATCGTTGCGGTTCAGATTGACCAGGTCGAAGATTCCCTTCTCATCGAGCTGGTAGGGATCGTCAAACTGGCCGGCGATGATCCGCGAGCCGTTGGAAAGAAGCTGTATGTAGCTGTCGACAAAATCCTGGTTGTAGAGACCCACTTCGCGGCTGGCGGTATCCCCGGTGTCGTAACCCCTGAAGGGCGCGAGACCATAGACCAGCCGGTCTGTCTGCGGGCCGTGATTGTTGGGGAGCACGGGGAGATCCTTGCCGAGCACGACGGCGCT
>JBGPLI010000070.1:0-24326 GCA_041486445.1 Bryobacteraceae bacterium | reverse complement strand
CTTGACGTCATTCCTGCCGTCGTTTCTGCTCTCCGGATTCATTTACTCGATTCAGAACATGCCGCGCGTGATCCAGGCCATCGCCCTGATTGTCCCGGCGCGTTATTTCATTAATATTCTGCGGGGCGTTTTTCTAAAGGGCATCGGGCTGGAGATTCTGTGGCCCGATTTTCTGCTCTTGGTGAGCTACGGGCTGACGGTGATGTTTTTCGCGACGCGCAAGCTGCGAAAGAAGGTGGCCTAGAGTATGCGACAGCGCATTCGCACCATCATCCGCAAGGAATTTATCCAGGTGCTGCGGGACCCGCGCATGCGCGGCGTGCTCATCTTTCCGCCTCTGATTCAGTTGCTGGTGTTCGGTTACGCCGTGAACCTGGACGTCGACAACGCGCGCATCGCCTGGATGGATCAGGACCGGTCGCAGGAAAGCCGCGAGCTGCTGGCTCAGTTCGAGGGCTCCGGGCGCTTCCTGCTGGCAGGCGCACCGGAGAACGACGCGGCCATGCAGCGGATGCTCGATCGCGGCCAGGTGGACGCCGTGATCCGAGTGCTGCCCGGCTTTGCGCGCGATATCCAGCGCGGGCGCGCCACCAGCGTGCAGGTGCTGCTGGACGGCACCAACTCCAACACCGCTTCGCTCGTGTCCGGTTATGCGAGCCAGACCATCGCGCGCTATTCGAGCCTCGCACTCAACCAGGCGCAGAAGGCAAAGCTGGTGGGCGGAACGCTCGCGGCCGGCGGTCCGATCCAGCCGCCCATCCCTCAGATCACGGCGCGCAGCCGCGTCTGGTTCAATCCCGATCTCAAGAGCCTGAACTATTTCATCCCCGGCGTGATCGTCAACATCATCACCATCGTGACGCTGTCGCTCACGGCCATGGCGATTGTGCGGGAAAAAGAGATCGGCACCATGGAGCAGTTGATGGTGACGCCGATCCGTCCGATTGAGTTGATCCTGGGGAAAACGCTGCCGTTCGTAGTGGTGGGGTTGTTTGACATGCTGCTGGTGCTGAGCGCGGCGCTGCTGATCTTCCGTATTCCGTTCAACGGCAGCTTTCTGTTGCTGCTGGCATCGACGTTGTTGTTCCTGCTGACGACGCTCGGCGCGGGGCTGTTCATCTCCACCGTCTCGCGCACGCAGCAGCAGGCGAGCCTGGCGACGGGGGTCTTCTTCCAGCCGTTTTTCATGCTGAGCGGCTTTACATTCCCTATCCGCAACATGCCGGAGATGGCGCAATGGCTGACGTTCCTGAACCCTGTGCGCTACTTCATGGAGATCGTCCGCGGCGTGTTTCTCCAGGGCGCGGGCGTTGTGGCGTTGTGGCCGCAGATGATGGCGCTGGCCGTGTTCGGCGTGACCATTCTGTGGCTGAGCGTGCTGCGGTTCCAGAAGCAGCTGGAGTAGGGCCCCGTCTCATGGGGCGCACACCTTATCTTCCAAGCCCTCTGGCGCCAGAGCACGGAAATCTTTCACGTCGAAGGTGTAAATGCGATCGCAACCCGACTTCTGGGCACAGTACAGATGAAGGGCATCATAGACGCGCCCGCCAGCCAGTCCACGAGTCGCGCAATCCCTGACCACCTTCAGATACTCCTTCGCCGACAGAGGAACGATCTCCAAATAGGGCAGAAAGTTTTGTTCGATAATCTGCCACGCCTCGCTAGGATAGACGGGTGGCGAAAAAGGCGCACGCGTAAGGACAGAGTACACCTCGGCCAAGCTGTGCGCGCTCATGTACCCATGGCGCCTCTTGACCACCATCTCGTCGAGGGCCGCGACAGCTCGGCTGTAGTGGACGTGTCCTTTCACCGCTGCCGGAACCAGGACGGAGGTATCAAAATACCAGTTCACAAACCGGCCAGCTTTCGCATCCGCTCCTCGCGATCGTCCCGGATCGCATTCACGATGTCATAGCCAGGTGGCAGCTTTCCGGTGTGGACTAGAAAGCGACCCTCCTGGACCAGCGAAGGCCGCTTGGTGACCGGTTTGAGCATCAGTCCCTCTGCACTCTCGGCGATTTCGATTTCCATTCCGGCGCGCAGGCCGAGCCGTTCCCGCAAGGGTTTGGGCACCACGATCCTCCCCGCCTTGTCGATCCTCAGGGTCATACCATTAAATATGGCACGTGCCATTTAATTTGGCAACTCACGCCTGCTGCACCCATCCAAGGTGTGTTCCAACCCCGGCTGCTACACTCGATATATATGGACTCTCGCCGCAACTTCCTCGGCAAAGTCGCGTCCGGACTCGCCGGTACGCTGGCCGCGGGACCGGCGGGCGTCCTGGGGGCCAACGACCGCATCCGGGTCGGATTCATCGGCGCGGGCGATCGCGGCATGGAGCTCCTCTACCAGGTGCGCGCCTGCGCCAACACCGAGGTTGCCGCGTTTTCTGATGTCTATTCCCTGCGCCTCGCCAAAGCCCAAAGCGCGGTCTCGGCGGCCGCGGCGCATCGCGACTACCGCCACATTCTCGACGATCCGTCGATCGACGCCGTGGTGATCGCCACGCCGCAGCACCTTCACGCCGAACACTTCTGCGCATCGCTCGCCGCCGGCAAACACGTCTACGTGGAAAAAACGATGGCGTTCACCGTGGAGCACGCCAAGGCGATGCGCGCCGCGTTTCGCAAGGACGGCGGCAAGCGCGTGGTCGAGATCGGGCACCAGTCCTGCTCCTTCGGGCACATGGCGGACGTGCAGCAGTTCCTCTCCGAGCCGGAGCGCCTGGGCAAGATCACCGCCGTCGAGATGCGCAATTACCGCAACACGCCCCGGCACAAACCGCAGTGGTCGCGGCCGGCGCTGCTTACCTCCGACGTGAATCCGGAGAACGTGGTGTGGAACGCCTTCCTGGGTGATGCGCCGCAGCGCGATTTCGACGCCCATCGGTTCGTCCACTGGCGCTATTTCTGGGATTATTCGGGCGGAAACGTTCATGAGAACATGTGCCAGCAGCTCAGTTTCTGGTACAAGGCCCTCAAGCTGCAAATCCCCAAAGCGGCGACGATGACCGGCGGCATCTATCTGTGGAAGGACGGCCGCGAGGTTCCGGACACGATGAGCGTCTCGCTCGAGCAGCCCGAAGAGATGCTGATCAGTTGGGCCTCGGGCTTCGGCAACAACCAGCCCGGTGTGACCGAGGACGTGCTCGGCACTCATGGCTCGATTTCGCGCGACAGCCAGGTCCGCTACTTGCCGCAAAAGATCAACCGGCCCGCCGGCGGCGAGATGACGGGCCGCGCCACGCACGTCCCGCACATCCACATGCAGAATTTTTTCGATTGCATCCGCTCCGGCAAGGAACCGAATTGTCCTTTCGACCTCGGCTTCCGCGTTTCCGTCGCATGCCGCATGGCCGCCGACAGCTACCGGCTGGGGCGCACCGTGCGCTGGGATCCGAAGAAAGAGGAGATCTCCTCTTAGCGGGATGGACTTCGGATTCACGCCCGAACAGCAGCAGCTCCGCAAGTCCATCCGCGCGTTCGCCGAGGCCGAGATGCGGCCGCACGTCATGGAGTGGGACGAGTCGCAACAATTTCCCCTCGACGTGTTTCGGGCGCTGGGGCGCTTGGGCGTGCTGGGCGCCGTGTTCCCGGAAGATCTGGGCGGCGCCGGCTACAGTTACGCCGACTACACGATCCTGATGGAAGAGCTGGCGCGGGTGGATCCTTCCATCGCGCTCAGCGTCGCCGCGCACGTTTCCCTCTGCACCAACCACATCTATCTCGCCGGCAGCCCCGAGCAGAAACAGCGATACATCCCCAAGCTCGCCACCGGCGAATGGATCGGCTGCTGGTCGCTGACCGAGCCCGAAGCCGGATCGGATGCCGGCGGGACGCGCACTTCGGCGATCCGGGACGGTGATGGCTGGGTGCTGAACGGTGCGAAGACGTTCACCACCAACGCGCACATCGCCGACGTGTGCATGGTCATGGCCGTGACCGATCGCGCCGCGTCCTCGCACGGCATCTCGGCCTTCATCGTTGAAAAAGGAACGCAAGGATTCCAGGCCGGCAAGAAAGAAAACAAGCTCGGCATGCGCTGCTCGCCTACGGGCGAGATTGTGCTCGCCAACTGCCGTCTCTCCGCGTGCCAGCTTTGCGGAAAACGCGGCGAGGGATTCGTCGACAGCCTGCGGATTCTCGACGGCGGGCGTATCTCGATCGCCGCTTTGTCGGTGGGCATCGCGCAAGGCGCGTACGAGGCGGCGCTGAAGTATTCCAAGCATCGCAAACAGTTCGGGCGCTTCATCTCGGAGTTTCAGGCGATCCAGCACAAGCTGGCCGATATGGCCACCGACATCGACGCCGCTCGCCTGCTGACGCTGCGCGCCGCCTGGCTGAAGGACACCGGGCACGCGGTGAACAAGGAATCCGCGATGGCCAAGCTGTTTTCCTCCGAGATCGCGGTGCGCGCGGCCAACGAAGCGCTCCAGATCCACGGCGGCTACGGCTTCACCAAGGACTATCCGGTCGAGAAATTCTATCGCGACGTGAAGCTGTGCACCATCGGTGAGGGCACCAGTGAGATCCAGCGCCTGGTGATCGCACGACAATTACTCAAGAGCGAACCTTAAATGCGGGACGTCGCACAGAAAATCCTCAGCGGCGACCTGCACGCGCTGGCCCGCGCCGCAAGCTGCATCGAGAACGGCCGCCCCGAAGCCGGGACGTTGCTGCGCGAGCTGATTCCGCACGCCGGCCGCGCCCTCATCCTCGGCGTAACAGGAGCGCCCGGCTCGGGCAAGAGCACGCTCTGCGACCAGTTCATTCGCCTGCTTCGCAAAGAAGGCAAGACCGTCGGCGTGATCGCGATCGACCCGACCAGCCCCTACTCCGGCGGCGCGATTCTCGGCGATCGCATCCGCATGCAGGAGCACCACGCCGATCCGGGCGTGTTCATTCGATCCATGGCCACGCGCGGATGGCTCGGCGGCGTGGCCCGCGCCACCCGCGAAATGACCACGCTGCTCGACGCTGCCGGCCGCGACGTGGTCATTGTCGAAACGGTGGGCGTCGGCCAGGGCGAGGTGGCGGTTACCGATTTCGTGGATGTCACCGTGCTGGTGCTGGTGCCCGGCATGGGCGACGAGGTGCAGGCGATCAAAGCCGGTATCATGGAGATCGCCGACGTGTTCGTCATCAATAAGTCCGATCTTCCGGGCGCGGAGAAACTCGATCGTGAGCTCCGGAGTTATCTCAATCTCGCGCACCGCCCTGACGGTTCGACGCCGAAGATCGTCCACACCGTCGCTACCGAGGGCCGGGGGGTGGCGGAAGCGCTCGAAGCCGCGCGCGAGTGTCACGGGCGCGGGTCACGCCGCGAGCGCGTCGCCCCGCGTCTCAGCGATGCTACCATCGACCACCTGGGCGTCGCCGTGCGGTCGATCGACCAGGCGCTCAAATTCTATCAGGACCAACTCGGTCTGCACGTTTCCGTGCGCGAAACGGTCGAGCACGAGAAAGTGAACGTGGCGATGCTGCCGCTGGGTGAGCCGCGGATCGAATTGATCGAGCCGTCCGAGCCTGATTCCGTAATCGGAAAATTTCTCGATAAGCGCGGCGAGGGACTGCATCACGTCGCCCTCCGCGTTCTGGATTTGAACGCCGCTATCGAGCGGCTCCGCGCCTCCGGCGCGCGTCTGCTGAATGAGCCCCGGGCCGGCGCCGGAGGGCATCTTTACGTCTTTGTGCACCCCTCCTCGACCGGCGGCGTGCTGCTCGAACTGATACAGGCATGAAACCTACCATCGGGATTATCGGCGGCAGCGGATTGTACTCGATACCGGGATTTGAGGCGCAGCGGGAGCAGACGCTCGATACTCCGTGGGGCGCACCCTCGGACGCTTACGTCGTCGGCAAGCTCGCCGGAAAAGAAGTGGCGTTCCTGGCGCGTCACGGACGCGGGCATCGCATTTCGCCCTCGGAGCTGAACTTTCGCGCCAACATCTACGGCTTCAAGATGCTCGGCGTCGAGCGCATTCTCTCGCTCAGCGCGGTGGGCTCGCTCAAGGAGGAGCATAAGCCTCTCGACTTCGTTATCCCGGACCAGTTCGTCGATCGCACGCGCGGCCGCGTCTCCACGTTTTTCGGCGAGGGACTGGTGGCGCACATCGGCTTCGCTCATCCCATCTGCCCGCAGTTGATCGGTGTGGTGACCGAGGCTTGCCGCGAGGCCGGCGTCAACGGGAAGCCCGGCGGCACGTATCTGTGCATGGAAGGGCCGGCGTTTTCGACGCTCGCCGAATCATACCTGTATCGCAGTTGGGGCATGGACGTCATCGGCATGACCAATTTGCAGGAGGCCAAGCTCGCGCGCGAAGCCGAAATCTGCTATGTCACCATCGCGATGGTCACCGATTACGATTGCTGGCATCCGGAGCACGATGCGGTGACGGTCAGCCAGATCCTCGCGGTCCTCGATGAGAACGCGGCGCATGCCGCCAAGGTGGTCGCTGCGACCGTGCGCGCGATGCCGCCGGCGCGCGAGTGCAAGTGCGGACGGGCGCTCGCCCACGCGCTGATCACCGATCGCAAGATGATTCCCGAAGCCACGCGGAAGAAGCTGGAGTTGTTGGTTGGAAAGTACCTGTAAGGAGCTGCTCGGCTACTGTCTGCGCGGTGAGCCGTGGCCTCCAGAATTGCTCGTCCGCGCGATCGCGGAGGACGACGGCCGCGCTTTCCTCTCCATCGTCGTCGAACGTTTGGGAGACCTGTTTGAGCCGCGTCTTTGTGAAAGATACGCTGCGCTATTCACCGAGGTGATCGCGCGCGTTTGTCCGGAACTGATGTCGCGCGTCCGGCACAGGGTGGAACCGCGTGAGCCTCCTCGATCGGCGCGTCGCGTCTACGTGCTCTCGCGCGTCACTCTGGGAGCGGACGTCGCCATCACCAGCGTGCTGCTCGATGCGGCAAAACACCGCTATCCCGGCGCGGAAATCGTCTTCGTGGGTCCGGGGAAATCGTACGAGTTGTTCGAGGCCGATCCCAGAGTCTCGCACTTCCCTGCCCCGTATGCCCGCGGCGGTTCTCTTCTCGACCGGCTGCGTACCTCGGCCGGGCTTTGGATCGAGGACGGAATCGTCATCGATCCAGACTCGCGGCTGACGCAGCTCGGGTTGATCTCCGTCTGTGACGATCGCGACTATTTCTTATTCGAGAGCCGTTCGTTTGGAGGCGATGGCGACGAGCCGCTGCCTGCGCTCGCGGCACGCTGGGCGCACGAAGTTTTCGGAGTGGACGATGCGAAACCCTTCATCGCGCCGCGGCCCGTCTCCGATCCGCCGGCCGACATCACGGTCAGTCTTGGGGTCGGCGACAATCCATCCAAGCGCATGGGGGGCGATTTCGAGCGCGATCTGCTCGCTGCGCTGGCCTCGACTGGCGCGTCGATTCTCGTCGATAAAGGAGGCGCCGCCGAGGAGCGTGAACGAGTCGAGCGCGCGCTGGCGCCGGGTATCCGAACGCACGACGGCGCTTTCGCTCCGTTCGCGGCCCAGATTGCGCGCAGCCATCTCTACCTCGGCTACGACTCCGCGGGCGGCCATGTCGCCTCGGCGTGCGGGGTACCGCTGATCACCATCTTCGGAGGGTTTGCGAGTGAGCGAATGTTCCAGCGCTGGCGGCCTTCAGGAACCATCATCCGCGCCGATCATGGGGATGTTTTGGGCGAAGTGAAACGGGCGTTGACCACCATAGCACCTAAAAAGGTGCTATGAGTTGAGAGGGGAGCCAATGCTGGACATCACCAAAGACATTCAGTCCTTAACCACCTTCCGGCGCAAGTCTGGCGAGTTCATCCGCCAGCTCAAGAAGAGTAAGCGGCCGGTCGTACTCACTGTGAATGGCAAGGCGGAGGCTGTCGTCCAGGAAGCCGAGGCTTACCAGCGCCTGCTCGACATCGCCGCGCGCGCGAACGTGTTCGAGGCGATCCGGCAGGGGCTTCAAGATGTGGCTGCCGGCCGCACCCGTCCGGCCCGTGAAGTCTTCAGCGAAGTACGCCGGAAACATGGCATACCTCGTTGAGTTGACGGACCGGGCATCTCGTGACTTGGACTATCTCTACCAGCAGATCAACGCCGCAGAATCTGTTTCCGCAGCCCATTGGTACAACGGACTTGAAAACGCGATCGCTTCCCTTCAACGCTTTCCCCGCCGCTGTCCGATCGCTGCGGAAAGCAAGAAGGCCAGGAGGTCATTGCGCCACTTGCTTCACGGCAAGAAGCCAAGCGTATATCGCGTCATCTATGAAATCGACGAACCTCACAAGGTCGTTCGGATATTGACCATCCGTCATGGTGCGATGGATGAAGCCAAACTGGACCAACGATGAGAATCAACGGCCGACGGAGTTACATGTACATTCCGCCGTTGACGTTCAGCACGTGCCCGGTGATGTAGCCCGCTTCTTCGCTCGCCAGAAACTTTACCGCCGCCGCGACGTCTTCCACGCGCCCGAAACGCTTCAGTGGAATGTGGCCCAGCAGGCTGTCCTTCAGCTCTTGGGAAAGCCGGGCCGTCATGTCGGTGTCGATGAAACCCGGCGCGACGGCGTTCACGGTGATATTCCGGCTCCCCATTTCCTGCGCGAGCGACTTCGTCAATCCGATCAACCCCGCCTTCGACGCCACATAATTCGCCTGGCCCGGATTCCCCGCCTCGCCCACCACCGAAGAAATATTGATGATGCGGCCCCAGCGTTCTTTCATCATCCCGTGCAGCACCTGCTGAACGGCCAGAAACGCTCCAGTGAGATTCGTCGCCAGCACCGTGTCCCAATCCTCTTTCTTCATGCGCAGCGCCAGCCCGTCCTTGGTGATCGCGGCGTTGTTCACCAGGATGTCCACCTTGCCGGCCTTGGCGAACGCCTCCTTCACTGATTCGGGCGATGCGAGATCGAGCTGGACGTACGTCGAACCGGGTATCTCTCGCGCCGCCTCATCGAGTTTCGCTGTGTCCCGCGCCGCCAGGATCACCTTCGCCCCCGCCTGGGCCAGAGCGCGAGCGCACGCTAGACCAATGCCGCGGCTGGCGCCCGTAACCAATGCTGTCCTCGATGTCATAGTTAATTATGGCCTACGACGACCTGCGCGACTTCGTGCGCGCGCTCGACAAGCAGGGCGAGCTCAAGAAGATCCCGTTCGAAGTGGATCCGCACCTTGAAATCACGGAGTTTGCCGACCGCTCCGTCAAACGCGGCGGTCCCGCGCTGCTGTTCGAGAAACCCAAGGGCTCGACGATCCCCGTGCTCATCAACGCGTTCGCCAGCATGCGGCGGATGGAAATCGCGCTCGAGGTTTCCTCGGTCGATGACGTCGCGCGGCGTATCACGGAATTCCTGGAGATGCGGATGCCCGAGGGTCTCCTCGGAAAGCTCAAGATGCTGCCCAAACTGGCGGAGATGGGCGCGTTTTTTCCGAAGACGGTTTCAGATGGACCCTGTAAAGAAATAGTCCGCCGCGACAACTTTTCGCTAGACGAATTTCCCATCCTGCACTGCTGGCCCGAGGACGGAGGCCGCTACATCACCCTGCCCATGGTCTTCTCGCGCCATCCCGAAACCGGCAAGCGCAACTGCGGTTGCTATCGCCTCCAGATCTACGACCAGCGCACCACAGCCATGCACTGGCAGACGCACAAACAGGGCGCTGAGCACTATCGCCGCGCGTCTACAACAAAGCGCATGGATGTCGCTGTCGCCATCGGCGCCGACCCGGCCACGATGTTCTCCGCCATCCTCCCCCTTCCACCGGATCTCGACGAGATGATGATCGCCGGGTTCCTGCGCTCCAAGCCCGTCGAGATGGTGAAGTGCGAAACCTCCGATCTCGAGGTTCCCGCGCAGGCCGAGATTGTTCTCGAAGGCTACGTCGAGCCTGGCGAACTCCGCCGCGAAGGACCCTTCGGCGATCACACCGGCTTCTACTCACTCGAAGACGACTATCCGGTTTTCCACGTCACCTGCGTCACCCAACGCAAGCACCCTATCTACGCCACGACTATCGTGGGTCCGCCGCCCATGGAGGATTTCTACATGGGCACCGCCATCGGACGGATTTTTCTGCCGCTGATGCGCATGCAGTTGCCCGAGATCCGCGACGTCGCCATGCCTGCCGAAGGCATCTTTCACAATCTGATCCTGGTGTCGATTCGCAAGTCCTATCCGGGTCAAGCGCGCAAGGTGATGCACGCCATCTGGGGCCTCGGCCAGGCGATGTTCTCGAAATGCATTGTCGTGGTGGACGAGGACGTCGACGTGCAGAACACAAGCGAGGTCGCCTGGAAGGCGCTGAACCACATCGACCCGGAGCGCGACATTCAGTTCGTGATGGGCCCGGTGGATTCGCTCGACCACTCCAGCCGCCTGCCCAACTATGGATCGAAGATGGGCGTGGATGCGACGCGCAAGTGGAAGGAGGAGGGCTTCACGCGCCCCTGGCCCGGCGTGATTCGCATGTCGGAGGATGTGCGCGCGCGGGTGGATGCGCTGTGGAAGAAGACGGGGTTGTAAAAGACGCCTTGACAACGCCGTGTTATTCTACATAATAGTAACATATGGCCAAAGGTGATTATGCCGGAGCGTTGGAAGAACTCATCATGCTCGCCGTACTCAAAGGGGGCGACGATGCGTACGGTCTGAGCATTCAAAAATCTCTGCGTGACGCAGGCCGCCGTCTTGAACTCCCGACCATCTACACGACCTTGGAACGGTTGGAGGAGAAGGGCTGGGTTTCCTCACGGCTCGGTGGCGCAACGCCGGTGCGCGGCGGCCGGGCCAAGCGAATTTTCCGCTTGGAAGGGGCCGGGACGCGGGCGCTTAGGGATGCCGAGGGTGCGAGACGCCAGCTTGGGGCGCTGAAGCCAGCGCTGGGGAGGTCGTGATGGAATGGAATTCCGCTGTAGACGTTGAGGCGAGCACTAGGCGACTATTCGTGGCCTGGGCGTGCACGACGTTCCTGATTGGCCCCTCGAGCGCGTACACACTCTGCGTGGGAGCATTGTTATTACTTGGAATTCGCCTAGAGGCAAAGGTTCTACGCATGGAGCTCATAACCGCCGGCGGCGCGCCGGCGCAGTTTCTTCCACCGACGTTCGCCGCGTTCTTCCTCTACCTCACCCTTCCGCGCCGCCAGCAGGAACCGATTATCGGCGACCTCAACGAAGACTTCGCTACCAACGTCCTGCCGCGGTTCGGCCCTCTTCTGGCCGGAATCTGGTACTGGTATAAGGCGCTGCTCTGCGTTTCAATGTACGCCTGCGAAAATGCGATCGAGCCGCTCATTCGTCGCGTGGTAGAACCGCTCTGGCGCTGCGCCGTCTTGCCGCTGCTCAAATGGACCGTAGCTCCTGTCCTCGTGATCCACAAACTGAACTGGGGCGACGCCGTACGCACATTCATCGACAAGCTCCGTTAAGATGGGATAGTTCTGTATGAAAGCCCTGGAATTCGAAACGACGCTGACTCCGGACTCTAGCCTGAAGGTTCCAGAGAGCTTGGCCGCTCAAATCCCCAAACAGGAAGCTGTCCGCGTCATCGTGCTTCTTCCTGAGAGCCGCGACGATGCCGACTGGCAGCAGTTGACCTACGAGCAATTCCTGGCCGGCTACAGCGAGCATGACAGCATCTACGATGCTGTTTGAGCGCGGCAAACAGCGTCCCGCTCTCATTCTGCTCGATGCGAATGATCAGGACCTTCTGGTCGCTCGCGTAACAACCCAGCCGCACCGATCGCCGTTCGATATCGTGATTCAAGACTGGAATGGCGCCGGCCTGCTTGCGCCCTCCATCGTGCGGCTTCACAAACTCGCCACAGTTGAAAAGCGGTTGGTGCGGCGCAAACTCGGTCGCTTGGCGGAACCGGATTGGTCCGCGGTGCGGACAGCGGTGCTCCAAGTCTTCGGGAAAATCTAGACCGGTGTGATACGCTTTGGAAGCGCGCCGGGCTGAGATGATAAAATGAAAAGAACACGGCGGCTGTAGCTCAGTTGGTAGTAGCGCCAGATTGTGGTTCTGGATGTCGTGGGTTCAAATCCCACCAGCCGCCCCAGTTGAATCGGTGCTAGCGTCAATCATGCAACCGAAGGACCAGCCGGTAACAAAGTCCGAGATGGACGCCTCCTTGCGAGCTCTCGAGGAGCGCTTTGAGGGACGCTTGGACGCCCTGGAACAGCGGTTAACCGACCGGATCGTTGAGGCGATGCGCGAAACAGAAACAAAGCTGCTCCAGGCGTTCTACGCCTTTGCCGAGGCCAACAACAAACGCCTGAACCACTTGGATGGCAACGTCGCCATCTTCCTCAATCGGCTAGGCACTGTGGAGAGCCGGCTCTTGGAAATAGAAAAGCGGCTCAACATCCCGCCCGCGGCCTGACTATTTCTTCGCCGGTTTCGACGCTGCCTCGACGATAGCGTTCAGCGCCGGAATATCCTTCAACTCGGGCGCGTTGCTCTTGAAGCTCCGGATGTAGGCGTAGATGTTCTTGGCCTGCGCGTCGGACAGAGAGCTCTCGGCGAAATTCGGCATGAACGTCGACTTATTCACCGGCGCCATGTCCGCGCGAGCGCGGAGGAACCGGATGAACTCCTGTTCGGTCGCCAGATTCCCCCAATTCCCTACGAAAGGACGCGCGCCGGTTTCGCCGTTGTAGCCGTGGCAGGCGTAACAACTGAATGCGAAGTACAGCGTCTTGCCGCTGCCCGCATCGCCGGTCACCGGAGTCGTCGGCGGAGGGTTGTTGGTTGGCGCCGCCGCCCCTCTGCCGCCGCGCCCCTGCGCGTTCAGGCCGGCCGAGACCAGGAGCAGGACCATCAACGTTCGCTTCACATCGTCCTCCTATCTCGGCTGCGTGATCACGTCGATCAAATACGGCTCGCCGCGTTTCACCGAATCCACGCCGCGCTTCAGCGCAGCCGCCAGTTTCGCCGGATCGGAAATCGGCCCCTCGCCGGCCATGCCGTAGCCCGCGGCCATCTTCGCGTAGTCGATGTAGGGTTCCCTGAGCGTGCTGCCGATATGCGCGCGATCCCCGCCACGCCCCCGCACGCCGGCCATGTAGGCGATGTACATGAACTCCTGGTGCCAGGCGCGATTGTTGTGCATGACGGTGAGCAGCGGAAGCTGATGATGCGCGGCCGTCCAGAGCACGCCGGGCGCGTAGTTGAGATCGCCGTCGCACTGGATGTTGACCACGAATCGATTGCGGTGCTTCGCCGCGAGCGCCGCACCGACCGATGCCGGAGCTCCGTAGCCCATGCCGCCCGCGCCCTGCCCGCCCAGGCTGCTATAGGGCCGGTCGTGATCCCAGAGCTGCACGTTATGACCGCCGGAAAAGAAGGTGGGCGAGGAAAGGCACCAGTCCTCGTTCATGATCAGCGGCCAAAGCTCGGCGTAGACACGGGCGGTGCTGATCGGGCTTCCATCCCATCCCGCCCTCTTCCTTTCCACGGCTTGTGTGACCGCCAGGACGTGCGCCCGCTGATTCGCCTCGGCGTGCTTGGCTGCGCGATCGCGGACCAGCGCCTTCTTGTCCGAGGTCAGCAGCCGCTTCACTTCTTCGATGATGGCCGGCAGAGTGGCCTCGGCATCCGCCTGGATCGCACTCGTGTGATTGCCGCCACGGCCGCCACTGCCATCGAGACCGCCGAATCCGATATTGGCCGAATCGCGTCTTGCAACGATTGTTGGCAGATCCGGACCGACAATCGACGCCTGAGCGCCGCCGGTTTCAAGGCCAAGCGTGTAGTCGTAGGTTGTGTTCGCGCCGGGCCCGCATAGCGGATGACGCTGCGGGAAGCTCATGGGCCCGTTGGCCGCGGCCGTGCTCGTTGACGCGCCCACCAGCTCGGCCAGCTCAACTGCGCGCTGCACGCCTTCGGGGGTTCGCAGACGCCCCACTGCAATCCGCGGGTTTTGTGCATCCACCAGAGCCTTTGCGATCTCCCTGGTCCGCGTCGCATCTACCGTCGGAAATTGCGGAGGCTTGTAGGCAGGAAGCTTCGCGCCGGGCGCGTCCTCTTTTTGCAGATCGGAATCCATCACCACCAGCGTCGGTGCCATGGGCGGCGTGATGGCCTCGTTATAGGCGCGATGGAGCGCCGCCAGAGCCTCATCGAGCGTCTTTGGCTGAGCGTCCCACTTTGTGAAACTCCGGACCATCCCCGCCATATCGAGGGCGGTGTGTGAGGGGATGTCGCGGCGGTCGTTGCCGGCGATCATCAACACCGGCACGCGATCGTAGTAGGCGTTATAGATGGCCATCGACGCGTGTTGGATTCCGATGGTGCCGTGCAGCAGCGCAAGCATGGGCTTGCCTTCGGCCTTGGCGTAACCGTGCGCCATGGCAACCGAGGACTCCTCGTGCAGCGCGGTAATGAATTCCGGCGTCTGGTTCCGCGGATTGCCGTAGTTGATGAAGGACTCCTGGAGACCCTCGAAGGTCGATCCCGGATTCGCCGCCACGTATTCGATGCCGAGGTCGCGGATCAACTGAACCATGAGGTCCGAGCCGGGACGCGTAACCGCGCGCGCCGCCGCCGGTGGGCGCACGCTTCCGGCGTCTCGCGCAAGCTGCTGCTGGGTCGGCGCGGGCGTGCTCGCAGGGCCCTGAGCCTTGGCACTTGGACTGGTCGCGAGCGCCGCGGCTCCCGCCGCACCCGCTGCCGCGGACTTCAGGAAGCCGCGACGGCCAACCCGTGTTTTATTGGATCTTGCCATGGTTTCTCCCTTAGAGATTATACTCGTAACGAACCGCGCGGCGAATTCAGCTGAACCCCATCCAGGCGGATCTGCGGCACGGTTGGGTTGACATTCCTACTTCCCCTTCCCTGGCATGAACCCGATGGGGCGCTTCGGTGGCCCGGGTGGCGGTTCCATGAGCTGCTTCAGAATGTCGAACACCACCTTAAACCGCTGGTCGTACTTCTTCTCCATCGCCGTGAGCCGTTCGGCGAGCTCCTTGTGCGTTGCAAGGATCTGCCGGAGTCGCACGAACGTCCGCATGATGGCGATGTTCACCGCGATCGCGCGTTCGCTGTTCAAAACCGTGGAAAGCATGGCGACGCCCTGCTCCGTGAAGACATAGGGCAGGTAGCGGCGGCCGCCATAACTTGAGGTCGCAAATTGCGACCTCAAAGATTTGGCTTCTTCCTTGGCGAGGTGGAACATGAAATCTTCGGGGAAGCGCTTGCGGTTGCGCTTCACGGCTTCATTAAGCCGTTTCGTAGGAACTTCGTAGAGTTCCGCAAGGTGGCTATCGAGCATCACCTTGTGCCCGCGGATGAGCAGGATTCGGCGCTCGATCACTTCAACACGCACAAGCTCCTGGCTTGCCGGTTTCTTGTTGGGCATGACGTCGGTTTCATTCAATCCTACCGCCTGCCCGGAGTGTGTTAAACGCGCCGATGCCTGTGCGCCCCAGACAAGTCATGAACGCACAAATCTGCGAACGCGGCTGAACCCCATCCACACGCCCGTCACGCTGAGCCCGAGTCCGCCCGCGAGCAGAATCACGACCACCACATCCCACCACGGCCGGTAGCGCCACAGGAACGGAAAGTCCAGGCTATGCAGTCCGTGATAGACCCAGCGGTCGAACCGCACCGCGCGGTCGAATCGCGAGACCACGGCGCCGCGCGCCGGATCGATGTAGAGCCAGCTCTTGCCGGG
This sequence comes from Bryobacteraceae bacterium, assembly GCA_041486445.1. GTDB lineage: Bacteria > Acidobacteriota > Terriglobia > Bryobacterales > Bryobacteraceae > Palsa-187. Next base: position 8,659 of record JBGPLI010000070.1, on the reverse strand, counting down.
GTCGTCGAATTTGACGCGCAGCACCGGCAGCGGCCTCCTCCATTCCCGGTCGTAATAATACGCATCGTAGTCGGATAGCCGCGCCGACTCGACGATACGACCCTCGGGAACCGCGCGCCGGGCGGCTTCCATCAGGAACGCTTCGGGAAACGGCTGCGCGACGGCGCCCTTCGCGTCCAGGAACTCCGTCTTGCCCGCATGCCCCCACACCGCATAGAATGGCTGGCCGCCCACCTGTACGAATTCGATTTCCTTCGCTCGAGCGGCCTTCACCGGCCCAAGATCAAAACCATCCACTTTCAGCGGACCGCCCGTAAAAACCTGCCTCTGTCTCGCCGCCGGCCGCGAGCTGCTGCGAAACGGTCCCGGGTCGAGCGACAGGATGCCGCTGGCAAGCCAGGTGAGCGTGACCAGTCCGAATATCAATCCGCTCCAGTGATGCCACAGCTTGGTTCCCGCATAGGGACTGCGCCATCGCCGCCAGCGCGACAACTGCACCAGCCCCACCGCGATTCCGAAGAGGCTGGTGACGCCGCACACCACCGCAATCCAGATCACCAGCTCGCTCCACAACTCCCCGTGCCTGCGGATCGCGGTCACGTAGAGCCAGTGCGGAATCGCCCCAACCCACGCCAGCGCGCGCGATCGCGAGGTGGTCTTCAACACCACGTCGCCGGTCACACTCGAGACGTACAACACGGTGCCCTGCCCATCGTCCACGGCCACTCGATAGAGAGGGCGCAGCGCCTCAAACTCGCCCTCGAGAGTCCACTGATCCGGCTCCGTCAGAACCCCCGCCAGCTTCCACGGCGTAGAGGCCGAGGGTAGGTAGGCACGCATCGAAGGCGACGCCTCCTCCCATGTGAACTCGCTCGACACGGCGCCATCGTCGGCGAAGACGGTCACCAGGCCGCCCTGCACACGGATGCGGTACGCCGGGCGTCCGAACAGGCTGCTGAGCGCGATCGATTGGACCGGCGAGCCGAGCTCGGCCCGCGCCACGGCCTCCCGCGGGCTGATGGCGATCCGTCCGGCGTCGAGCGGAGGCAGCGCGGCCACGCGCTCCTCGGGCGCAAGGCGCGGCATCTCCACGTACATCATCACGATCCCGGAGGAAAACCACATCGCGAAGAACAGGCAACTCGCGATGCCCAGGTACCGGTGCCACAGAATGAGCTGTTGCTGAATTTTCATGTGACGTTGTTATGATACATTCGTCTTATAGTTGGGCGTCGAAGCCTGTTATGGACGAGGTCACCACCAGCACCGAGCGCACTTCCCTCACCGGGGCCACCCTTTCGTGGTTCCGCGATCTTTCGCTCAGCGTGGTGATCGCGATCGTGATCATCCTGTTCCTCTACCAGCCTGTGAAAGTGGAGGGAACCAGCATGATGCCCGCCCTGTTGGATCAGGAGCGCATCTTTATTAACAAGTTCGTCTACCGGTTCGGCATCGCCGATATCGGCCGCAGCGATACGGTCGTGTTCTGGTTCCCGGGCGATCCGACCAAGTCCTACATCAAGCGCGTCATCGGCGTCCCCGGCGATATGGTCGAGGTGACCGACGGCGCTGTCTCCGTCAACGGCCGCACGCTGGCCGAGCCCTACGTGCCCGAGGAGTACCGCGATCACGTCTCGATGTCGCGCCGCCCGGTGCCGTCCGACGAGTATTTCGTCCTGGGCGACCACCGCAGCTCGTCCAATGACAGCCGCAACTGGGGCATGGTGCCGCGCCGCTACATTTACGGGAAAGCGGTATTTGTGTACTGGCCGCTGGATCACCTGGGCGTGTTGCGCTAGGTCTCTCTCTGTATGTTGCTAGCCCCTGGAGAGCGCCTCGGCCTCTTCGAAATCCTGGCGCCCATCGGCTCCGGCGGAATGGGCGAAGTGTACCGCGCCCGCGACACCAAGCTCAAGCGGGACGTGGCTCTGAAGGTGCTGCCCGAAGCCTTCGCCCGCGATCCGGACCGCATGGCTCGCTTCCAGCGCGAAGCCGAGGTCCTGGCTTCCCTCAATCACCCCAATATCGCCCACATCTACGGCGTCGAAGACCGTGGACTGGTGATGGAGCTGGTCGAGGGCGAAACACTCCCGTGCCCCCTGCCCGTCGAGACGGCGCTCAACTACGCGCGGCAGGTCGCCGAAGCGCTGGAATATGCGCACGAGCACGGCGTCATCCACCGGGATCTGAAGCCCGCGAATATCAAGGTGACGGCGGACGGCGTGGTGAAAGTGCTCGACTTCGGTTTGGCCAAGGCCATTGAGGAACCCGGCTCCGCCAGCCACGACCCCGCTGACTCGCCCTCGCCCACGCTCACGCTCGGCCATACGCAGGTGGGAGTGATTATGGGAACGGCAGCGTACATGGCTCCGGAACAGGCAGCCGGAGCGAAGGTGGACCGCAGAGCGGACATCTGGTCGTTCGGCGCGGTGCTGTATGAGATGCTCTCCGGCAAGCGGGCCTTCGGCGGAGACTCCGTGGCAGACACGCTGGCCACGGTGATGAAGCTGGACCCGGACTGGACCGCGCTCCCGCGGGACGCGCCGCCATCGATCCACACCCTGGTGCGGCGGTGCCTGGCGAAGGATCGCAAGCAGCGGCTTCAGGCGATCGGCGAAGCGCGCATTGTGTTAGAGAGTCCCAATGTGGGGCAGGCCCCTGGCCTGCCAACGCCAACCGCTCCTTTGCAGTCGCGGCTCGGTTGGGTTGCTGCTGCTGCGGCCGTGTTCGCGCTCGCCGCGCTCGCCTTCATCCACTTCCGCGAGCCGCCGCCGCCCGCGCCGCAGCCGATGATGCGCTTCAGCGCCGACCTGGGCCCGGACGCGGTGGCCGGACCGCGCATCACCGCTGCGATCTCGCCGGACGGCCAGCGGCTGGCGTTCGTCGCTCGCGGCGTGGGCGGAAGGGAGCAGCTCGCGACGCGCCTCCTGAACCAGGCGATCCCCACGCTGCTCACCGGCACCGATAACGCCACCGATCCCTTCTTTTCTCCCGACGGCCGATGGATCGGCTTCTTCGCCGACGGCAAGATGAAAAAGATCTCGGTCGAGGGCGGCGCGGCAGTCACTCTGTCGAATGTGGAGAACGCGCGCGGCGCCAGTTGGGGCGAGGACGGCAATATTATTGTCACGCTGGGCCCGGCTACCGGGATCGGGCTCTCCCGTGTACCGGACGCCGGAGGCGCACCGCAGACCCTTACCAAACCCCTGCTCGAGAAGGGCGAGGTGTCGCATCGCTGGCCGCAGATCCTGCCCGGAGGCCAAAACGTGCTGTTCACATCCAGCGCGGTCAACGGCGTCTACGACGACGGCTTCATCGAAGTGCTTTCGCTGAAGACCGGCCAGTGGAAAGTCGTGCAGAAAGGCGGCTACTTCGGCCGGTACGTGCCGGCTTCCAACCGGTCCGGCTATTTAGTGTACGTTCACCAGGCGACCTTATTTGGTGTGCCGTTCGATCCCGGCCGGCTGGAGGTGCGCGGTACGCCGGTGCCCCTGCTCGAAGATGTAGCGGGGGAGCAAACCATGGCTGGAGGACAGCTCGATTTCTCGCGCAACGGGACGCTGGTTTACCTCAGCGGAAAAGGGACCGGACAGAACTGGCCCGTTGTGTGGCTGGACAGCGCGGGCAAAACGCAATCGCTGTACGCTACTCCCGGCAACTACGTCTCTCCCCGCTTTTCGCCCGACGGCAAGCGCTTGGCTCTTTCCCCGGGAACGAACGACATCCAGGTCTACGACTTGCAGCGCGATACCATGACCCGGCTCACGTTCAAGACCCTGAACAACACCTATCCGGTTTGGACTCCCGACGGAAAGCACATCGTCTTCCGCGCGCAATCGGGTACGGGTTTGTCCCTCCAATGGATCCGCTCGGACGGCGGCGGCGAAGCGCAACCGTTGCTGGAAAGCAAGACGGAGCTGAGACCACATTCCTTTTCCCCCGACGGCAAGCGCCTGGCCTTCGCGGAGAACAACGCAGAAACGGGCTTCGATACTTGGACGCTCCCGCTGGATTTGAAAGATCCCGAGCATCCCATGCCGGGCAAGCCGGACGTGTTCCTGAAAACACCGTTCTTAGAGTATGAACCCGCCTTTTCGCCAGATGGACGGTGGATCGCGTACCAGTCTTCCGAATCGGGCCTCAACCAGATATATGTTCGGGCCTTTCCTGGTCCGGGAGGCCAGTGGCTGATTTCCGGATCCAACTCCGGTCCCTTGGGCATCCACCCGATCTGGTCGCGCAACGGGCGGGAGCTGTTTTATGAAACCCCGTTGGACAACCGCATCATGGTGGTCACTTACTCTGCCAAGGGAGACACGTTTGCCGCCGAAAAACCGCGCCTTTGGTCCGATACGCGAATCCTGGAACCGAATAACATTTTCTGGAACTTGGATTTGGGGCCGGATGGAAAGCGCTTCGCGGTATTTCCAAGGCCTCAGGCGGACGAGCAGAAAGGCTCGGTACACGTGACCGTGCTGCTGAATTTCCTCGACGAGCTACGGCGGAAGGTGCCGGTTAGCGCCGGCTCAACAACCAGCTCACCACCGTAAACAGCGCGCTCAGCAACAGGCACGTCACCCACGGAAAGTAGAACGTGCTGTTTTTCCCTTTAATGACGATATCCCCCGGCAGCCGGCCCAGCTTGAGGGGCAGCCGCTCGCCCAGCATCACCACTAATCCGGCCGCCACCAGCACTAAGCCTGCGACGATCAGCACGCGTCCCACTGTTCCATAATAGGTCACATGCAAGAAGTCGCCGCGCCGCCGCTGCCCAAAGGAGAGGTGGAAGATGAGTTCAATCCGCTTCTCTCCGCGGAAGCGCGCTTTGACCAAGCCGCCGCGCGGCTTGGTCTGGACGAGGGGATGCAGAAGGTCCTCCGCTCCCCGGCGCGCGAGATCATCCTCCACATCCCCGTGCAGCTCGACGATGGCCGCCTGGAGGTCTTCACCGGATACCGCGTGCAGCACTCCATCGCCCGCGGGCCGGCCAAGGGCGGCATTCGCTACGCGCCCGACGTCACCCTCGACGAAGTGCGCGCCCTGGCTTCCTGGATGACCTGGAAATGCGCCGTCACCAACCTCCCCTTCGGCGGCGGCAAGGGCGGCGTGATTTGCGATCCCACTTTGCTCTCGCCTTCCGAGCTCGAGCGGATCACGCGCCGCTACACCGCCGAGCTGTTCGAATTCATCGGACCGGAAAAGGACGTCCCGGCGCCCGACATGAACACCAACGAGCAGACCATGGCCTGGATCATGGACACCTACTCGATGCACGCGCGCCATACCGAGACTGCCGTGGTCACCGGCAAGCCGATCGATCTGGGCGGTTCGCGCGGGCGCACCGAGGCCACTGGGCGCGGCTGCATGATCGTCGCCGAGCAGGCCCTGCGCCGCTTGGGCCTCGAACGCTCCCAGACCCGCGTGGTGATCCAGGGATTCGGCAACGTCGGCGGCATGTCCGCCCGGCTGATGGCGCGCTCCGGTTTCCGCATTATCGCCATCGTCGAGTACGACGGCGCCGTCTACAACGCCGGCGGCCTGGATATTCCCGCGCTTCTGAAGCATCGCCACGACACCGGCTCCGTCACCGGCTTTTCCGGCGGCGAAGACATGGATCGCGACGAAGCGATGTTCCTCGAGACCGACGTCCTGCTGCCCGCCGCCAAGGAAAATGTGATCACCTCGCAGAATGCTCACCGGCTGCGCACGAAGATCCTGTGCGAGGGCGCCAACGGTCCCACCACGCATTTCGCCGATCCGATCCTCGCGGAGAAAGGCATCTTCGTCATTCCCGATATCCTGGCCAACGCTGGCGGTGTGACGGTTTCCTACTTCGAGTGGGTGCAGGACCGCCAGGGATACTTCTGGAACGAGCAGTTGGTGAACGACCGGCTCGAGGAGATCATGATCAACAGTTTTCGTGACGTGGTGGCGTACGCCGAAAAGCACGGCGTCGACAATCGCACCGCCGCCTACATGCTGGCGCTGGATCGGGTCGCGTTTGCGATCAAGCTGCGGGGCATCTACGCGTGATCCCGCCGGATCCTGCCTGATCTCCTGATCTGCTTGATCTGCCTGATTTGCTTGGTGGGGCAGGTCCCCGACCGGTCCCCGACCTGCCAGGGGCTTTATCGAGCCACTGCCAGCACAACACGAAAGACGCCTTGTACTACCATCGCGATCCGCCCATAATCCAGCCGGTCCGCTGTATCCCCAGCCGTATGGTAGCTCTTGTTCCGGTTGAATGCCGTGTCCGTGATCATGACTGCTGGGTAGCCATTCCTCCAGTAGTTGAAATGATCCGAGTAATCAATACCTTCAACAAAGGAGGGAGCGCTGATGGAATAGACGGGTAGAGGAGACGCTCCTCGCATGGCACTCTTTACACGACGTGCGGTCAATGCATTGTCGAGGTTGCTGACCACCATAATATAGTTCCCCTCAGTAGGATAGAAGGATCTAAGCAATATCATCGGAACATCTTGTGAGTTCTTCTTATCGCTAAAGAAGCCAATCGTCTCCAGTGATAACATCAGGCGTACTTGTGCGCCGTTTGTCTTCACCGAGGCTGCATGGACAGCGCTGCCGCCGTCCGGAGTTCGAAAGTTGCCTTTCGCACCGTGTTCGAGCGGCTCTTCGAGGGAAAATGCAACACAATCCACCCGAAGTGGTAGTGATTCTTTGGCCAGCAAGCGAGCGACTTCTATGAGAGCCGCCACGCCGCTGGCATTGTCATCAGCCGCAGGATATTCCATATAGGCATCGTAGTGCGCACCGATAACAATTCTCTCGCTCGTATTGGGTCCGAGCGTTCCGATCACATTCCGGTACGTCTTGCCTTGATTTTCGTTATTCGCCTGCATCCGGTAGGGCTGCTCCGTTACATTCGCCCCTGCGTCACTAAGCCTCTGAGAAATATAGGCAGCCGCTCGATCCAGATTTTCAATATGTCTCCAATCTCGCGGAATAAATGTTTCGGATAACATCTCCACATGCTCTCTTAATCGCTGGGGGTCGATGACGGCCTCCACGGCATCCGAGCGCTGCGGCAGAATCGGTTGAGTAACGGTGAGCCAAATTACACTGGAAAGCAACGCCAGCGCCGTACTGGCTACTGCGAGGGCGCGCTGCGTTCTCATGCCCAATCTCGGATCTCTCTGTCTTTTCCTTCCAGGACCTGACTGAGTTCCCAATCGTCGGTTCTATAGATGAAAATCTCTCCACGATCTTGAACAGCAAGCTGCCGCCCATCGGAGCTAAACTTTAGCTCCGGATATGACTCATGGCCATCAAGCGTGTGGGCTAGCTTGCCGGATTCCAAATCCCAAACGTACACGATGCCGCTACCGGCGTCATCGGTTTTCCGGCCGTTCACCGCGAGCACGCTGCTATCAGGCTGAACGCTATCGAATGCCCAGGGAAGTGCACGTCGGAAGACCAAGATAATCTGCCGGTCTGAGTACTCCACAGCCGCACACCTGGAGCGCCTTCAGTAATCGCGGCGACGTACTGAGCGTTGGGGCTAAAGCCTACGGCTTCGAAATAGTCGTCGTTTTCAAATCTGCAAATTTCTCTCTTGACGGTATTGTCCCAGACCGCATGGCTACGTTCATCGTGTACGAGGGAGAAACGCCCGTCGGAACTCACCGCCTCGCAGGCAAGCTCGGCTCGTCTGGGGCTAACCACATCCATCTGCCTTCCTGTCTGGATGTCGAAAAACCGGATTGTGCCATGCTGGTCTCCTCTCATGCGGCGTCCGTCCGGCGTAATTCCCTCATAGATGAGGCGGACTTCCCGGGCGGAGCGAATCGCCGCAAGAAGGGTATTCCTCGACCGAATTAAGAACCACATTGGCACGAAGGCCAGGAGCATGTAGGACAGCAGATTGGCGACAAAAACTGCACTGTTGATTCGATCGGCATCGGCCCCTTCCAGCATCCCAGAAACGACGAGGGATCCAATCCACCAAGACAGGAAAAAGAATGGAACCAAAAACACCAACTCAGCCGACGGTATTATCCAACCGCTGTTTCTTTCGGCATCGGACCCCACGAGCCAGAAAAGATTGCTCACGACTACGCTCAGAAGTTTCTTCCATGCAGCGTTCGATCTCGGTACCAAGCCGCTAACCGTCTTTACAGCCGTTACTCCGAAAAGCCAGGTCACAGGTATCCCGACAACGGTCGAGACTGCATTTGCCGCTCCCGAGGCAGCCAAGGCCGCACCGAACCCCACGTCGAGCCGTATGGAAAGGACCCACGCCTCGACCCCGATAATCGGCAGCAGGGCCACAATCATCAGGAAACCCATTGGAACGATCATCGGAAGGCCAACGTCAGCCCAGGCCGATACTGGCAGACAAAATATGAGTACACAGACCGGCAGCAATAACCGAATTACTACACGCATCTCAGGAACCTCTCTCGAATCATACCCGATCCATCTCGGCAGGTCGGGGACGTACCTCACACTGCGCAATAATGAGACCGATCTGTTACGCCGCACCCACAGACTTGACGTCACTGCTGTCCGGTTAAAAGTCGAACAGGCTCAACTGGTTGCCAGGATCGAGTAATTCTTCTTGGGAGTCTGACTCGTGGAGCGCCTGCAAAATGGGCGTTTTTTCAAAAAGCGTGAGGCTGAGAATCTGTAGAATCTG
>JBGPLI010000069.1:0-24570 GCA_041486445.1 Bryobacteraceae bacterium | reverse complement strand
GTTCCTAACGCTGCCAACCACCGCTCGATCTGCTTCTGCTGATCCTCAGACACGACCAGCACGGGTGTTGGGCGGGGCATGACTCAGTATGAAGCAATTTCATCTGAATGTCCATCTATTTGTTGGACACTACACTAGTGTTTACAAACTACCCAGAACCAGCTCGCTCCTCAATCGTGTGGATCACGGTCGCACGCGCTCTGTAACTCCCCTCTCCTCCCCACTTGGCGCCCCGAAACGTTCTCCGGGCGCGTCCGCTCGTGTTAACCGGAGAGGAAGGGAACGCACATGGCAAGCCGCACAGAGGCGGGCGGCCGCCTCATTACACCAAAGAAACTGCCGCCCCCCTTCGTTGTGCCGCTGTCCGGCTCATTCCAACCGCACTTCGATGGGTTCGTTTTCAAACGGGGTCAATCGTTAAAGACTTGTCTTTACTTGAGGTTGTCACAAAAACGCTTGGGTTCGTTTTGTATATTTTTTTCGCCGCGCTCCGGTTTACCCCGGCCAGTACATCCTGCGCTCGGACGGCTCCGTACCTTCAAGAACTTCTGCAAACCTAGCCACATTCATGTCGCGCACCCCCTTGATCCCGTAGGCGCTTGTTTTCGCGACACAACTGTATTAGCATGGCCGAAGCAGGTGCCCATGACCAAGACCAAGACTAAGAAACCGATTTCCCGGCGCACATTCCTCGAAGGCACGGGCGTTGGAATCGTCGCCGTGACGGCCGTGCCGCCCGTGGCGAACGCGCAGGACGCAGCGAAAGCGCAAAACTCCGTCCGCATCGTGCCCGACCCGGGGGTTCCACGAACCACCATTCGCGTGACGGTCAACGGCACGTCCCAGCGCGTCGAGGTCGAAGACCGCTGGACCCTGGTCGAGCTGTTGCGCGACCACCTGGGGCTGACTGGCACCAAGATCGGCTGCGACCGCGGCGAATGCGGCTGCTGCACGGTTCTGATGGACGGCAAGCCGGTTTATTCGTGCAGCAACCTGGCAGTGTGGGCTGACGGCCGTTCGATCCAGACTGTGGAAGGGCTGGAGCGCAACGGGAAGCTCGATCCGTTGCAACAAGCCTTCATGGACCACGACGCACCGCAGTGCGGCTTCTGCACCTCCGGCCAGTTGATGGCCGCCAAGGCCCTGCTCAATTCGAATCCGCATCCCACGGCCGACGAAGTGCGCGGCGCCATGACCGGGAACCTGTGCCGCTGCTCCAACTACAACCGGTACGTCGCGGCGACCCTTGCCGCCAGCGCGGCCGCCGCCCCGGCCAGCGCGGCGCGAAACGGTTCGGGACGCAAGCGCCGGGCCATCATCGCAACCGAAGGAGGTGCGCAATGAGCGTCACACCGTTGAAGACCGTTGGCCACGCCACTACGCGCATCGACGCCCGGCAGCGCGTCACCGGCAAGGCGACCTACACCAACGACGTGCAGTTGCCGGGGATGCTCTTCGCCCGCGTGCTGCGCAGCCCGCATCCGCACGCGCGGATTCGCGCGATCGATACCTCCAAGGCGGCCGCCCTGCCGGGTGTGAAGGCGATCGTCACGCACGAGAATTGCATGGTGGTCTGGGGCGCCGGATCGATCGCCGGCGGCGTGCAGTATAACGACGAGATCAAGAAAATCACCAAGCAGCGCCGCTACGCCTTCAACAATCCGGTGCGCTTCGTGGGCGAGCCCGTGGCCGCGGTCGCGGCAGTCAACCGGCACGTGGCCGAAGAGGCGCTCCGCCTCATCACCGTGGATTACGAAACGCTCCCGTTCGTGCTCGATCCCGAGGAGGCGATGAAACCCGGCGCCGTCCAGCTCTGGCCGGAGGGCAACCTGGGGCTCAACCTCAAGAACGAGCAGTTGCCCCTGGGCACCAAGCGCGGCAACGTCGAGGAGGCCCTCCAGGCATCCGACCACGTGTTCGAAGATCGCTACTCCACCACGTTCGTTCACAACGCGCAGATGGAGCCGCGCTCCTGCGTCGCGCACTGGGACGGCGACAAGCTGACCGTCCACACCCCCACCGGCGGCATCTCGAACTGCCGCACCGATATGGCGCGCGACCTGGGAATTCCGCAGGAGAAGGTGCGGGTGCTGTGCCAGTACATGGGCGGCAACTTCGGCAACAAGAACCAGAACCAGGACGCCGACCTGATCGCGGCGGTGCTCTCCAAGCAGGCCGGCGCGCCCGTCAAACTGGAAATGACGCGCAAGGAGGACTTCATCGGAGTCCACGGGCGCTGGCCGACGACGCATTATTACAAGGTCGGTGTTTCGAACGACGGCACTCTCAAAGCCATTCAACTGCGCGGCTACAGCGGCATGGGCCCGTACCGGAAGAATTCAGGATCGATGGCGGGCGTCGAGCTGTACGAGTGCCCCAACATCGAAACCGTGATTCATCCGGTCTACACCAACAAGACCGTCTCCGGGAATTTCCGCGGCCCCGAGTATCCGCAGGGCTTCTTCGGCATCCAGTCCATGATGGACGATGTGGCCTACAAGATGAAGATGGACCCGGTCGAGTTCGCGTTCAAGAACATGACGCGATCGCCCGGACCCGGACTCACCTTCACCAACTACTCGCTCGATGAGTGCATTCGCAAGGGCGCGGATCTGTTCGACTGGACGAATCGCTGGCGGCCGCAGCCGGGCTCGGACGCGGGTCCGGTCAAGCGCGGCGCGGGGATGACCTACATGACCTTCCGCTCGGCGCTCGGCCGCAGCGGTGCGGTGATTCGCCTGGATTCCAAGGGCCACTACACGCTGTTTGTCGGCGTCACCGACGTCGGCGGCGGCGCCAAGACCACCATGGGCCTGATCGCGGCGGAGGCGCTCGGCGTGCCGCTCTCGCAGGTGGAGGTGGTGTGGGGCGACACCGACCGCTGCCCCTATTCGGTGGGCGAGTCGGGCAGCCGCACCACCATCATGACCGGAATGGCGGTGATCGAGGCCGTGAAGGATCTCCAGCGTCAGATCTCGGAGAAGGGATTGCCGAAGAACGGCGGCGAGCTGATCGCTTCGGCCGCGCCAAGCCCCGTGATGCCCCAGGGGAAGGTGCGAGCGGCCTACGGCGCGCACTTCGTCGAAGTGGAAGTGGACGTCGAGCTCGGCCACGCCCGCGTGCTCAAGTACGTGGCTGTGCAGGACTGCGGCCGCCTGATCAACCCGCTTTCGGCGATCGGCCAGATCAAGGGCGCCGCCACCCAGGGAATCGGCATGGCGCTGCACGAAGACCTGTTGTACGACCGGCGTAACGGCCAGCCTCTGACGGCGGGCTTCTATTACGACCGGCTGATGACGCACCGCGACGCTCCCGAGATCGAGGTGACGTTCCTCGAGAGCGACGACGGTTACGGCGCTTATGGCGCCAAGAGTATCGGCGAGAGCGGCATCATTCTCTCGCCGGGAGCCGTGGCCAACGCCATCTTCAACGCCATCGGCCGGCGGATGAAAGATCTGCCCATCACCCGCGACAAAATTCTGGGAGCACTCGCATGAGAACCTTTACCAACGCCAATCCTCGCGATCTTCAGCAGGCGGTGACGCTAGCCCAGCAGGCGCACCGCGACGGCCGTTCGGCGTCGTTTGCCGGCGGCGGCAGCGATCTGCTCGGGATGGTGAAAGAGCGGATCGCCAACCCGGACGTGCTGATCCACCTGAGAGCCATCAAGGGGCTGGATCAGGTGACCGAGTCCGGCGGCGCGGTGAACATCGGCGGGCAGATCACGCTCGACACGCTGAGCCGGCACCCTCTGATTCACAAACAATACGCCGTGCTGGCAGAAGCGGCCGGGAGCGTGGCCACGCCGCAGATCCGCAACGTCGGCACGCTCGCCGGGAACGTGTGCCAGCGGCCGTGGTGCTGGTATTTCCGCAACGGTTTCCCGTGCTACAAGAACGGCGGCAACACCTGCTTCTCCTTCGGCGGCGAGAACCAGTTCCACGCAATTTTCGGCGGCGGGCCGAGCTTCATCGTGCATCCGTCGGACACCGCACCCGCGCTGGTGGCGCTCGACGCGAAGTTCCGCATCGTGGGACCGTCGGGCGAGCGCACGCTGGCGGCGGCGGACTTCTTTGCGCTTCCGGCGAAGAACCCGGCGCGCGAGAACGTTCTGGCCGACGACGAGGTGCTGGCCTCCGTGCAGTTGCCCGCGGCGCGGCCGGGGACGCGAAGCACCTATCACAAGATTCTCGATCGCGAGGCGTGGACGCACGCGGTGGTAAGCGCCGCTATCGTGCTCGAGATGGACAAGGACGTCTGCCGCTCCGCGCGCGTCGTGCTGGGCGGGGTGGCGCCCATTCCGTGGCGCGTGCCCGACGCCGAGCGTTTGCTGATGGGCCAGCGCGTCACCCAGGAGCTAGCGGCTCAGGCCGGCGCGGCAGCGATCGCGGGAGCCAGGCCGCTCGCCAAGAACGCCTACAAGCTGCCGCTCACCAAGGCAGTGGTAGCGCGGACGGTGCGAGAACTCGCGCAGGCGTAGTTAGCTTGCGCGTTTGTTCCTTGACTGAATGTCTTTCCGGAGCCACTCGTTGACGACGGCTCCGACGGTTGAATCCTTCTTCTTGGCGCGCTGCCGGACTACTTTGGCAACATCCGGCTCTAAATAAATGGGGACGTTCAGTTCGACGCCCGGCCGATAGAACTTCCCGCGTTCGCCCTTCGAAAAATCGTATTCCTTCCTCATCGCGCGGTTCCCTCGTACTCCCTGATTTCCCGCCTGGTGGCTTTTCGCACCGAAATGATGCGCACCATCCATTCGTCAGCGGAAACTTCTGCGAAGGTATGGACCAAAACCAAGACCCTGCCACTGCCGTCCTGGCCAAGGGTCACCCATCGTTCCTCCTCTTCACTGTGGTCCTGATCAAAGACGGTTACAGCCAACGGATCCAGAAAGAGGTCGGCGACACTCTCGAAGCTGACCCATGTTTACGAAGGTTCTCTTTCCCTTTGATGGGGTCCCACTCGAAAGTGTGGCGCAACTTTCACCCACAATAACGCATGTTTGACCGTCGCCGGCTACTTTGACTCCTGATTGAGCGCACCGGACCCACTCGCAGTTCTGGGATGTGTATACTTGATCCGTAGGATACACATCGGTGCGAACGAACATTGTGATCGATGACAAGCTCATGCACGACACTCTGCGTGCGACCGGCTTGAAGACCAAGCGCGAGGCCGTGGATCTCGGTTTGCGAACCTTGCTGCGGCTGAGAAGGCAGGCGGCGATTCGCCGGCTGCGGGGCAAACTGCACTGGCAGGGCGACCTGAACGCAATGAGGACCGATCGTTGATCCTGGTGGATACGAGCGTCTGGATCGATTACTTCAGAGGAACGATCACGGCGCAAACCGAGAAGCTCGATAGGCTGCTGGGCCGCGAACCGCTGGCTATTGGCGATCTGATTCTGGCGGAGGTTCTCCAGGGCTTTGCCGGCGAACGAGAATTCAACCAGGCCAGGAAGTTCTTGACGTCGCTCACGGTCATCGAGCTCGGCGGAGAGAAAATCGCGATTCAGGCCGCAAGAAACTTCCGGGCGTTGCGCCATCTCGGTGTAACCGTTCGCAAGACCATCGATTCGGTGATCGCCACCAGATGCATCGAGAGTGGCTACGACTTGCTGCACGACGACAGGGATTTTGAGCCGTTCGTCACACACCTGGGTCTGCGCGTCCTGGAACATCGGTCCAACCAAACGCTCGGGTGATCCTAGGAAGCCTTTCGGAGCGGCTGTACTTCCCGATCGATGCGCTCGGCGAGCTGGTCCTCGGCTAACTCGAGCTCGTACCTCGATTGAAGATTCATCCACATCTGTGCGGATGTTCCGAAGAAGCGGCCCAGCCGCATGGCGGTATCAGCGGTGATGGAGCGCTTCCCGTTGATGATCTCTGTGAGCCGGTTGGCGGGAATCCGGAGCGCGAGCGCCACCGCGTTTGCGCTCATTCCCAGCTCATCAAATTCGTCCTTGAGGATCTCGCCCGGATGAATGGGCGGCAGCTTCTTGATCTTCCTGGGCATGTTAAATTATCTCCTCGTCAGTGATAGTCGGTGATCTCGACGTTGTAGGCTCCGTCGGTCCGCCATTCGAAGCAAATCCGGTATTGGTCGTTGATCCGGATACTGTACTGTCCCGCTCGGTCGCCCTTGAGCTTTTCCAGCCTGAGGCTGGGGAGCGACAAATCACGTAGCCCGGTGGCGTCATGCAGCACGTGCAATTTCTTCGATGCCGATTCTTCGACCGCTTGAAACTTCCGGCTGGGGATTCGGTTGAGAAGCTTCTCCGTCTCCTTATCCCGGCAGGAGCGGATCATATGGATATCATACTATGAGACGCGTCGTATGCGAGGCAGGGTAATGTGGTCATAGGGAGGAGACGCACTCGAAGCGGGAACGGATGGCAAGTCGAGTAGAAAAGTAGAAAAAACATTTCTTGACAAATATTTGCTAGAATGCAAGTGCAGAATGGGCGCAGGGTTGCGCCAAGCGGATCTTTACAGCATGAAAGAGAAAAGGCCCCTGCCGTCGGGGTTAGGACCTAATCGGCAGGGGCCTCTACAAGGTATCCAGATCAGCACCACGGTTAGACCGGGGCTGACCTGGAGTACCAGGATGGCAACGAAATTGGATTCAGCCACATCGTTGCTCTCCCTCTCCGAGGGTAAATTTCAGGGCGGTAACCCTGAGGCACCTCGGGAACTCGGGAAGGGCCGGAACGGATTTGAACCGTCGTCTCGAAGCTTGTCAGGCTAGGCGACTTACCTCTTGTCCACCGGCCCTTTCCGTTTCACTCTAACATTTTCTCGCGCCTTTGCCCATCTCGCCGCAACTGCTCCCCGCGCGATTTCTTGCCTTCTCTCGGGACTAATTTTCTCCATCCGAGCCGCAAGGCCCTTTTGGCCTCCGATCCGTCCCATTCTGGCAAAGTACTCTTGTATATCTGCCGGTAGCCGTTTTTTTCTCATGACTCATAATACTGTACCCCCTTGCGGAAAGCAAGCATTTTTCTCTTGACTTGCCGTAGGGGGTACAGTATACTTAGGGCATGAAACAGAAAGCCTCGACCGAGACGCCAATCTCGACCGGGGCTGTTATCCCTACAGCCGAAGCCGCAGAGACTCGCAACTTCATTATCCGGCTTCAGGCTGTGGAACTCAAGAGGAGATTCCATGACCTGCCATTCCTGCAAGATCGACACCGTTAAGGCTGGACGTGCCAAGGACGGCGCACAGCGTTACAAATGCCAGCAATGCCGCAAGCGGTTCACGGAGCAACAGGAGCGCCTGTTCGGTAGCGATTCCAGACTGCCAGAAGAGAAGGCGTTGCTGATCCTGCGTTGCTTGCTGGAAGGCAATTCCGTGCGCTCCACGTCGCGCCTGTGCGACGTTGAACCCCGGACGGTCCTGAGTATTCTGGTGCTCGCTAGTGAGCGCTGCGAACGTCTCCTAGGCGATAAACTGCACAACGTATCCGTGAACGACGTGCAGGCGGATGAGATTTGGTCATTCATTGGCAAGAAGGAAAAGAGGTTACAACCGGGCGATGATTCAAGCCTCGGGGATTGCTACACGTTCGTCGCGATTGAGCGCGACACCAAGCTGGTTCTGAACTTCACGATGGGTAAGCGCGATCAGCGCGCGACTGACACTTTCGTCGAAGGTTTGCGGCTGGCAACTTCTAGTCAACGCTTCCAGATCACCACGGACGGCTTCGGACCCTACCGCTCTGCGATCAGCAACACCCTTGATGACCGTGTGGACTTCGCCCAACTCATCAAAGTCTACCGTGCGACACCGGAAGGCGAACGGCGCTACTCCCCGGCAGAGGTGGTCTCCACGGAGACGGTGGTGGGCATAGGCCAGCCCGATCCGAAGCGAATCTGCACCAGCCATGTCGAGAGGCAGAACCTTTCCATGCGAATGGGCATCCGCCGCTTCACCCGGCTCACGAATGCTTTCAGTAAGAAGTTTGAGAACCACTGGGCAGCCGTCGCGGTGTGGTTCGCCTTCTACAATTTCTGTCGGGTTCACCAGACGCTGAGAATCACGCCTGCTATGGCCGCCGGGATCACGGATCACGTGTGGGATCTGCGAGAACTCGTATCCCCTATGACCACAGCACCCGAGGCAGCGGCGCTACATCACCGCTTCGAGCGGTTTCCACGCCCGGCCCTGCGACTCGGCCACCGCCGGATACACCACGTGACCGCGATAGGTGTTCACGCCCTCGCGGATGGCGGGGCTGCGGCGGCACGCCTCCTCGAGTCCATGGTTGGCGAGCTCGAGCAGATACGCGAACGTCGCGTTGTTGAGCGCGAACGTGGATGTATGCGGCACCGCCGCCGGCATGTTGGACACGCAGTAGTGGATCACGCCGTCGACGAAATATACCGGATCGGTGTGCGTGGTCGCGCGCGACGTCTCGAAACATCCGCCCTGGTCGATGGCCACGTCCACCATCACCGAGCCTTTCTTCATCGCCGGGATCATCTCGCGCCGCACCAGCTTGGGCGCCGACGCGCCGGGGATCAGAACCGCGCCGATCACCAGGTCGGCCAGCAGCAGCGACTCGCGGATGGTGTACACGTTCGATGCCAGCGTGACGATCTGGCTCGAGTAGATGTCGTCGAGGTTGCGCAGACGCTCCAGGTTCCGGTCGATGATGGTCACATGCGCGCCCAGGCCCACCGCGCTCTTGGCCGCATTGTGCCCCACCACGCCGCCGCCGAGGATCACCACGTTCGCCGGAGCCACGCCGGGCACGCCGCCGAGCAGGATGCCGCGTCCGCCCATGGTCGCCTCCAGGTACTGCGCGCCCACCTGCACCGCCATGCGGCCGGCGACCTCGCTCATCGGCGTCAGCAGCGGCAGCGAGCCGTCCGCTTCGCGAATGGTTTCGTAGGCCACCGCGCTGACCTTGGCCTCGAGCAGTTTCCCGGTCAGTTCCGGCTCGGGCGCCAGGTGCAGATAGGTGAACAGCGTCAGGCCGGGGCGCAGGAAAGCGAACTCGGAGGGCTGCGGTTCCTTGACCTTCACCACCAGGTCGCTGGCGTTCCACACGCCGGCGGCGCCAGACACGATCTCCGCGCCGGCTTCGCGATACTCTTCGTCGGTGAGCGAGCTGGCCAGTCCGGCACCCGCCTGCGCCAGCACCCGGTGACCGGCTTCGACCAGCGTCCTGACGCCGCTCGGCAGCAGGCCCACGCGCGCTTCGTGGTCCTTGACCTCCTTGGGGACGCCGATGATCATGCCTATTTCGCTTCCACCTCCGGAGGCGGCTCCGGCGGCGGCTTCGGCGGCTCGGGGCTGGCCGCTCGCCGGGGACCGAGGCCGAGTGCGATCAGGGACAAGGACCCGATTTTGCCGTCTTCATCCAGGTTCTGATCGTGCTGGAACCGCTGGAGGGCGGTCTCGGATTCGGGGCCCCAGTTGCCGTCCACCGGCCCGCGGAAATAGCCCCGGTCCATGAGGGCCTGCTGGATTTCCTTGTAGCGTTCGGTGGTGGGGTGCTGCTGTGCCGGCGGGCGCGCGGGCGGAGCGGCCTTCTTCGCGGACTTCGACGCGCGCCGCTTGGCTGTCGCGCCCTTGGTAGCCGACTTGGAAGGCGCCTGCTTTCGAGCCGTCGCGTCCGGGGCGGTCTGCGCCGGGGGATCCGCGCAGATCGCCGCAGCGGCGCACAGGACCGCGAGCGTGGAAGCGGCGGCGGTCAACGGCCTTAGTTCTGCGGCAGCGTACCGCTCAGGAAGATCGACTGCGACGCCGGAACGCCGCGGCCGCGCAACTGGGTGGGCGCCGAGCGCACCACCCGGAACGCCACCGGATCGCCAGGCTTGAGCGTTTGCTGGATGCGCCGGATATCGTCCACCGAGGAAACCGGCTGCCGGTTGATCGAGACGATGATATCGCGTTCCAGCATGCCGATATCTTCGGCAAACGAGCTAGGCTCGACGCGCGTCACGGCGACGCCATGCTTCTCGGGCGTCAGCTCGCGCTCCTGGTCGCTGGCCGGACGGATGCTGATGCCGAATCTGGCCTGGGTTGCCTCGGCGGGCTTGCCGGCGTCGTCCGGCACGGAAACTTCGCCGACCACGCGCGGATCGTCCTTGAACACTTCCATGCGATCCAGGATGGTCAGCTTCATGTCCATCTTCTTGCCGTCGCGGTCGATGTTGAGAGTCGTCTGGGAGCCGACCGGCAGATCGGCCACGCGCGACATCAGCTCGTCGCCGTCCTTGACGGCCTGGCCGTTGATCCCCAGAATAATGTCGTCGGCATGGACGCCGGCCTTATCCGCGGGTCCGCCTTTCTTCACTTCCTCGACGATCACGCCGTGGTCGAAGCCCATCGCCTTGAGGGTCTCGGGCTTGGTTACCTTCTGCCAGGTGACGCCGATGGAGCCGCGGGTGACGCGCCCTTCGCGAATGATGTCGTTATACACGCGCACCACCATGTTGACCGGCAGCGCGAAGCCGACGCCCTGGTAACCGCCGCTCTGCGTCGCGATCATGGTGTTGACGCCGATCACCTCGCCGCGGATATTCAGGAGCGGCCCGCCGCTGTTGCCGGGATTGATGGCCGCGTCGGTCTGGATGAACTTCTGAAACTGCGCCGCGTTGATATCCCGGCCCGTGGCGCTGACGATGCCCGCTGTCACGGTCGCTTCGAGACCAAACGGCGAGCCGATCGCCACCGCCCAATCGCCCACCTGTACGGCGTCGGAGTTGCCGATACTGACGGGGGTCAGGGACCGCTTGGGATCGATCTTGATCACCGCCAGGTCGGTCTCCCGGTCGGTGCCAATCAGGCGGGCGCGATACTCGGTGCTGTCGCCGTGCAGTTTGACCTTGATGTGGTCGACTCCGTCCACCACGTGGTTGTTGGTCACGATGTAGCCGTTCTTATCCACGATGAACCCAGTTCCGGACTGCTCGCGCTTGAAGGCCTGCGGCGGAGCCTGACCCTGACCCTGACCCTGTCCCGGTCCGCCGAAGAAGCGACGGAACAGATCGGAGCCGTCGTCGTCGCCGTCATCCGGCTCTTGCGGCTGGTTCCGGCGATTCTTTCCGGTCACCTTGGGCACATAGTCCGCGGTAATGTTCACGACGCTCGGCTCCAGTTTCTTGGCGAGCGGCGTAAATTCGTTGCCGATGGGGGTGGCCTTGGGAACCACGAGCGGCGTGGCGTCCGGCGCGGTGGTCTGTCCCCTGGCGGCATTGGTCCCGGTGTTCACCAGGGTTCCGATCACAATGCCAATGGACAACGTAAAAAGCAACAAAGTGGTGGAGAGAAGTTTTTGCTGGCGCATCTTATCCATCAACTTCACATCTGGCAACTTCACGTCTGGCAGCTTCATATTTTTTTCGTTACCTCGTTTGGCCCACGAGCCCTCGTTCCCATTATAAATGGCCGGGCACCTCTTGGATGCCGGCCGGAATCGAAGGGTTTCGGGCCTCAACCAAATAGACGGAAGGCCTCGAAAAAAGTCACTCTCCGCCGAGCAGCAGGCACAGAACCAGCAGCACCCGCCGCAGGCCGAGCTCCCTGCCTTCGGGCTGGAACCATTCGTCGGCGGTGTGCGCGCCGCCGCCCTGCCCGCCGGCCCCGATCGAGACCGCCGGCAGGCCCAGAGACAGCGGGATATTGGCGTCGGTCGAGGAGCAGTCCAGGTGGCTGTGGATCCCCAGGTGCGCATCCACCGCCCGCAGATATTCAAGGATCGGCGCGTCCTGGGCGAGCCCGCCGCTCGGGCGGGAGCCGATTTCCTTGACCCGGGCCGTCACGCGTCCGCCCACGCTGCGCGCGTTCTCCCATTCGGCGGCGCGTTCCACCGAGGCGGCCAGCAGCACCGCCATCTCCTCGATGCGCTCCGGGCTTTCCGAGCGCAGATCGATCTTGGCGCGCGCCTCGGCCGGGATCGAGTTGATGCTCGACCCACCCTCGATCAGACCGACATTGAACGACGATTTCGGTCCTCCGGCGTCGGGCGCCTGTTCGGTGAACAGCGTCACGGCCCGGCTGAGCGAGTGGACCGGATTGCCCATACCGTAATCCCGCCAGCTATGGCCGCCCGGTCCAGTGATGGTGACGTCGAAGCGCCGGCTCCCCAGCGCCTGGGAGGTGATGTGATCGGTGCTCGGCCCGTCCAGCACCAGAAACGCCTGGAGGCGTCCCGCCGGTGCCCGGCTTCCATTGGAGGGACGGCACAGGTAGCGCATGCCGCTCAGGTTGCCTTCGCCTTCCTCGCCGACGTTGGCGACCAGGACCGGCGTGAGCGGTGAGCCGGCCAGCGGTGGATGGGCGCTCCAGGCCGCGGCCAGAGCCAGCAGCGCCGCCAGCCCCGCGCCGTTGTCGGCGACCCCTGGGCCCAGCAGGCGCCCGTCGCCAGCCACGCGAATATCTTCGGCCGAGCGCGGCGCCAGCACCGTATCGAGGTGCGCGGTGACGGCCACCGAGGGCGCATCACGCCGCCCGGCGAGAGACGCCACCACGTTGCCCGCGCGGTCCAGCTTCGCCTCCCAGCCGAGCGAGCGGAAGCGTTCGGCCATCCATTCGGCGCGCTTCTGCTCGAAGAACGTCGGCGCCGGCACGCGGCAAAGCTTCAGGTGCTGCTCGCTGATCCAGCTTCGTTCCCGGCGGAACCATTCCAGGCAGGCGCGCACGCCCGGGGAGGCAGCGAGGCCGGTGACGGACTGGGCGAGCAGGGGCATGGAAACTCCAGTCTAGCGTGAGCAAACCATCAGCCGCAGATGGACGCCGATGAACACAGATTTCAAACACGAGCCCTATCGGTGTCAATCCGCGTTAATCACCGTCCGGTGAAGACCGGCGAGCGACGCTCCACGCCAGGGCGAGGAGTCCCAAAAACCCGACGACGACGGCGATATCAAGCAACGCCCGATTCAAGATCCACTCCCAGTAACCGGTGAGCATCCCGAAAGGAAATATCAGCAGAGTACCCAGGAGCGCGAGGGACATGATTTCCAAAGGTCTGAGGGAGCGAATCTCCAAGGTCGCGAGGCAGAGGAAGGCCAGAGTGGCAAAGACAGCCTGCGCAAACTCGGATGTGCGGAAGAAGTTTGGTAGAACAGCCCACATACTACCTGTGCCGTCCGAGAAGTGGACCGCGTAAGAGCGAATGATCGGCGGAGCCGGCCAGTAAAGCAATCCGAGTGAGATTGCGGCGACAAACAAGAGAGCCAGGCCAACTCTAGCGCTGAGCAGCCAGCCGGCCACGATGGTGCAAGCCATTCCCGCCAGCACCAATTCCGTTGAGTAGGACTCGAGCGCCCGGTAGGCCGCGGCTCCCTTCTCGAAGTTCTCCGACCAGAGGACCGCGAGAACCGACTGCGTCGCGGCGATAGCGAACATCGGCGCCGCAGCCCACGCCCCGCGCAGGAAACGGAGCCGATCGGCTCCAAAAAGGTACGCCGCGAAGAGGAGCAGCCACGCGCCCCAGGCGTGTTCGAAGAAGGCGCGATAGGCAAGGGTTGGAACACGCATCCAGTCCATCCGGCGCTGGGGATCGGCTGCCTGCGTAAAGTCGCCGACCCCATCCGGCCACAGCCGGAATTGACAGAGTGACAGCATTGTGGCCATGAAGAGCCACGCCAAAGGCGCGCGCGGATAGCTGAAGACGACGGCGAAGCCCAGCAGGAAGCAGAAAGCCGGCGGAAGGATCATGAAGAAAAAGACCTCGGCGGAAGAAAGTGCTCCGCAACTGCAATGCGCAAACCCTGCTTGGGTAGTACGCTCCAGCCCGCTGGCGGAATGAACGGTCACTTGTAAAAGGCCGGTGCCCCGGTTCTTCCACAGTTCTTGGGCGTAAACAGAGGATCCAGTGAACTTTCGCCCATCCACCGCCAACACATGATCACCCTGATGAAGGTAGTCGCGGCTTGGGTGCGCTCTCCATTCCATCAGGTTTGTGAACGGCTGCAGGACGAACGGAACGTAGAGATAAAACTGGTGAGCCTGATACAACTCCCGCCAGAAGCGGAGCTGAAACGTCCCCAAAACCGCGAACAGCAGAAAAAGCAGCGCGCGCTGTCTCACCTCGGCTTAGATACCGCTGCGGCCTCGGGAGTTCCCACGCGACTCAAATCTTCGCCTTCGGATACCGCACCCGCATCCACTCGACAAATTTCACCGGGGCCGCCATCGTGGACAGCCGGCCCTGGCGCACCAGCGCCCAATCGTCGAATTTCTTCGACTGCTTGATTTCGGCCAGGCTCACCGGCGGATCCAGCCGTCCAGCGAACTCGAGGTCCACCACCGCCGACTTCGGGTTGTTCGGATCGGCGCGCGGATTCGACCGCACCACCGCAATGCCCACCACGCCCGACACGCCGCCGCTGTGGTAGATGAACACGCGGTCGCCCGGGCGCATCTCCCGGATCGCGCGCACGGCCTGGGGGTTGGTCACGCCATCCCACGCGGTATTTTTCTCGCGTTCCAGGTCGTCGATCGAATAGGTTTCCGGGTCCGTCTTGGCGAGGAAGTAGCTCATCGAGGGTCCTCATCTGGCCTAAACGCTTTCAGCCCTCAGCGATCAGCATTCAGCCTCTGAAGCAGGCCCGGAAGCTTTTAAGCTGACTGCTGAACGCTGACTGCTGAACGCTACTTAAGGTCCCGGTACGGAGGTAACTGGACACCTACGCCGGAATAGTGTTTCATCGATGATAGCAGGCCACGCCGCAACCGCGTGTGGGGCTGATGTTGTACAATTTAATGGGGCTTGGTACGTTCGGGTGGGGGCGGCAGGCTCAGGAGGAGTTCGCAAACGTGAATCGAAGTGCAGTACTATTCGCGTTCGGGAGTTCGCTGCTGGCAGTGGCGTTGGCTCAGTCCAAGGCAACCGCTCCCCCGAAACCTTCCCCCATTGAGGCTCCCAAGCCCCTGGCCGGCAATGCCGGAGTGGAGGGTACGGGCGCCCCGGTCGACCCCAGGACCTACATCATCGGGCCTGAGGACCTTCTGTTTATCCGGGTTTGGCGGGAGCCGGATTTCACCGGCCCGACACCGGTACGACCCGACGGAATCATCACCATCCCTCTGGTGGGCGACATGCAAGCGGGAGGATTGACGCCGGACCGGCTGAGCGCGCAGCTGACCGAAGCGCTCTCTGCCATCATCGTGAAGCCGGACGTCACGGTACAGATTCAGCAGGTCAACAGCAAGAAGTTCTACGTCACGGGAGAAATCAACCGTCCCGGCAGCTACCCTCTGGTGGTGGCAACGCGCGTGTTCGACGCGTTGAACAACGCCGGAGGGTTTCGCGACTTCGCCAACAAGAAAGACATCGTCATCGTGCGCGGCGACAAGCGGATCAAGTTCAATTACTCGGAAGTGGTGAAGGGCAAAAGACTCGATCAGAACATTTTCCTCGAAAACGGGGACACCATTCTGGTCAGGTAGCGGCGCCCGGGCGCGACAAGGGGGTAGCGCGAAATGCAGCCAACAGAAGGTTTCAGTATACCCAGGAGAACTCTCGACGTCGAGGATTACGTGGACATCGTGCGCCGGCACAAGGGCTGGATTTTCGGGCCCTTCCTGTTCACGCTGGTGGCGAGCGTCGTCGGCGTGTACCTGTGGCCGGACAGCTACCTTTCGCAGGCGGTGGTCAAGATCGTGCCGCAGCAGGTTCCCGAGAACATGGTGCAGTCGGCCATCAACCAGCAGATGAATGACCGCATCAATTCGATGTCGCAGACCATTCTGAGCCGCACCACGCTCACCACCATCATCAACAACTTCGGGCTGTATCAGCGCGAACGCAACTCCAAACCGATCGAGGACCTGATCGAGGAGATGAGGAAGAAGATCAGCATCCTTCCGGTGACGACGCTCAATGCGGCGGGTGGCGCCACGGGCCATACCGTCCCGGCCTTCGTCGTGCAGTTTTCCTACGAGAACCGCTACCTGGCCCAGCGCGTGGTGCAGGACCTGGTGAGCCGCTTCATCGATGAGAATATCCGCAACCGCTCCAACGCCAGCTTCCAGACCACGCAATTCCTCAAGGACCAGATGGATCAGGCCAAGAAAGAGCTGGACGACAACGAAACCAAGCTGGCCCAGTTCCGCATGCAGAACAACGGGCGGCTCCCGGACCAGATGGATTCCAATATGCGCCAGCTCATGGCCCTGCAAGCGCAAGTGACGTATCTGGACACCGCCATCAGCCGCTCCAACCAGGACAAGTTGCAACTGGAGGCCAACCTGCGGATCTACAAAGACCAGTTGTCCGCTTTGAGTAAGGAGCCGACCGAGATCGCGCTGAGCGCGGCCGCGGTGCAGAAGAACGAAAAGCTCGCCGAAGTCGATCGCGAGATCCAGGCCTGGGAAACGCAGTTGAGCGCGCTGCGCCAGCACTACAAGGACAGCTACCCGGACGTGCAGACCGTCATGGGCAGGCTGAATATCGCCAAACAGAGGCGTGAGGACCTGCTGCAGGAGGAAGCTGAAAAGAAGGCGGCGGATACGCCTGCGCCCGCGCGCAAGCTGGTGAACCAGCAGGCGATACGGGAGACTCGGGATCTGGACGCCACGATGCGCCGCGTCCAGAGCGCGATCGAGGGCAAGGACCTGGAGATTCAGGAGTTCAGCAAGGATCTCAAACGCGCCAACGATGCCATCAAGGCCTACCAGGGACGCATCGAGACGGTTCCGATGGGCGAGAAGCAGTACGGCGAACTGCTGCGCGACCGCGAGATTTCCAAGGAGAAATACATCGAATTGGATGCCAAGCTGGAGAAGGCCCAGATCGCGCAGGAGATGGAAGGGCGCAAGCAGGGCGAGACGCTGGAGCTGCTCGACCCGGCATCCCTGCCGCAGAACCCGACCGAGCCGAAGCGGCCGCTGATCGTCTCGATTGGCGCCGGCCTGGGCCTGCTGCTCGGCATAATGATCGCCGGCGCTCGCGAGGTGAAGGATACCTCGCTCAAGAACCTGAAGGATGTGCGAGCCTACACGCAGATGGCGATCCTGGGCAGCGTGCCGCTGCTAGAGAACGATTTCGTGGTGCGGCGCCGCAAGCGCTTGGCGTGGCTGGGATGGACCACGGCCTGCCTGGCTGCGGCCGTCATCATCGCCGGATCGATCGTGTATTACTACGTGACCAAGATTTGAAGGCTTTTCGGAGGGAATCTACATGAGCCGAGTTCACGATGCACTGCGCCGCGCCGAACAGGCAGGCCTGCTTTCGCCCCCGGCAAACCGGCCGCCCGCCCAGGGCCGCCCGGCCTCCGCGGCGGTGGCGGACGCGGGTCCGGACCTGGCCGGACTGCTGGAGCAGGTGGAAGAGGTCCCTTTTCGAACACAGACCGACTCGCTGCTGATCGACGCCTCGCGTCCCCACGAAGCTCCCATGGAGGAGTTCCGGACGCTCCGCACGCGGCTCAACCACATGAAGAGCCTGCAACCGATCCACAGCGTGGTGATGACCAGCCCGTCGCCCGCCGAGGGCAAGAGCCTGTGCGCGGCCAACCTCGCGCTGGCGGAGGCGCATCTGGCGGCCAACACCACCCTGCTCGCCGACTTCGATTTCCGGCGCCCCATCATCCATTCGCTGTTCGGAATGGACCGGAGCCCCGGCATCACCGATTACCTGCTGGGCAAAGTCCCGCTGCACCAGGCATTGAAGAAGGTCGCGGGCACCAATCTTTACGTCATGCCGGCGGGCGAGGCCGTGATCAATCCGCTGGAGCTGCTGAACCTTCGGGAGGTGAAGCTGCTCCTGGACCGCCTGCCGTCGCTGTTCGACTGGATTATCCTGGACAGCCCGCCGCTGCTGTTTGCCGCCGACGCCAACCTGCTCTCGACGCTGTGCCACGGCACGCTGCTGGTGGTCCGCATCGGGCACACCACCATCGATTCGGTGACCCGCGCCATGCAGTCGCTGTGTAACAACAACGTGCTG
Source organism: Bryobacteraceae bacterium (assembly GCA_041486445.1). Classification (GTDB taxonomy): domain Bacteria; phylum Acidobacteriota; class Terriglobia; order Bryobacterales; family Bryobacteraceae; genus Palsa-187. The sequence goes on along the minus strand of JBGPLI010000069.1, from coordinate 6,663 downwards.
GGGATCGTGGTGAACGCCGCCCGGCGCGGCGAGCTGTACAGCAAGTACACTTACTACCACTCCTATTACGCGCCGAAGGACGAAGACGATAAGCGGGGGCTCGACGCGCCCGAATCCTCCGAGCCGGCGGCCGTCGCCACAGGCGGAGAAAACGGGAAGCCCTCCGCGAATCCACCGGCGTAACCTGACTTTTGAGGAACACGCGCAAATGGAGTGCGGCGCGAGCCGTTCTTTTCGTCGGTCGTCGTGCGCGCCGACGCGGTCAGCCTCCTCCTTGTCCATCCCCATTTCGTTTGATGGACATGTTCCGCGCCTTCTGGCCAGCGCGGATCGCCGCCTCATCCAGGCCACGCTGGCGCTGTTTGACCGACACATGCAACGGACTGCTCCTCGCGATGTCGGCGGCCCGGTTCTTTACCTGTCGGACTCAGACGGGGCTGTTTTGCGACGAGAGTAGTCAGTGCGTCATGGCGTAAACGATATAGTTCACGCCGATGCGAATTCCCAGCGCCGAGTACTTCTCCGGATAATAGGGATCGTCCGCGAATTCCCAGGAATCGCCCAGGTCGGAGTTCATGACGATCGCCACCATGAGCCGTCCTTTGTCGTCGTAAATGCCCCGCCAGTAGGCGACGGCGCCGTCGTTCTGATACGGCCGGCGCGATCCGATGCCCCAGGCGCCCGGGACCTGGTAGCGGTCGTCCAGATCGTAGATGGTGTGGAAAATCGCGTTGCTGTTTTCGAGCTCCACCACGGGGCGATCGGGAAAAACTTTCCGCATGCTCTGGAGGAACACTCCCCACTCGAAGGTGCCCCAGAAGTCGTCGGCCATGAAGAATCCGCCGCGCAGCAGGTAGTCGCGGAGCCGGTCGGCCTGGGCGTCGGTCAACTGCCACTCTCCGGGGCGCACGGCGTAGAGCCAGGGCCAGTTGTAGACGTCGTCGGCGTCGTCCAGGTTGACGGGTTGCTCCACCGACCGCACGTGAAGGCGCGTTAGCCGCCGGACCGCTTGCGCGAAATGGCGGTCGGCGCGCGGATAGTCCTGCGTCCAACTGGACATCCCGTGGACCCAGCCCCCCACGCGCCGGCTGCGGTCGAAGCGGGCCGTGGGAGCCGGCGGATACATCAATCGCGCGAAGACCCACTCGGCCTTTTCCTGCGCGTCCGGCGGAAGGGGGAAATTGTTGTACTCAATCGCCGGGTATTCCCGGAAGGGAAGCTGAAACGCGTACAGCGAGCCGAGCAGGGCGAGGCCCCCTGTCAGGAGCCACGCCGCGCCTCGGGAAATCATCCAGCGTGGATGTTAGCGCACCGCTGAGGTCTGCTGCCGGTCGGGATGCAGCGTGAGCTTCTGCACGCGCCAGTTCAGGATCTCGGCGACGAAGATCGTGTTTTCCGACGGGCACGCGATTTCGTGGATCCAGCCGAACTCCTTCGGCATGCGGCCGGCGTTGCCGAGGTAGCCGAGCAGCTTGCCGTCGAGCGTCAGCTTGTACACGCGCCCCGGAAACGCATCGGAAGTGTAGATGTACTGCGTGGGCCCGGGCGTGATGCAGACCGTCCACGGCGCGCCGGGCGACATCGTGCCCGGAGTGGCCATCTGCTGCGGCGTCGGCTTGTTGCCCATCCAGGGCATCGCGTCGGGCGGAACCGGGGCGTTGATCTTGATCTCGCGCAGCAGCTTCCCTTCGGGATCGAACACCTGGATGCGGCTGTTGCCGCGATCGGCCACGTAGATGTTGCCCTGAGCGTCATTGGCGATGCCGTGGGGCGTGTTGAGCTGGCCCGGCCCGTTGCCCGGCTCGCCGAACGACTTCACCCAGTGGCCGTTCTTGTCGTACTTGGCCACGCGCGAGTTGATGTAGCCATCGCTGATGAAGGTGTTGCCCTGCGTGTCAAACGCGACGTCGGTCGGCTGGCGGAACTGCCCGTCAATAGGCGGACGCGGCGGCGTAACCCGGGTCCACGCCTCAGCGCCGTCGTCCGAGGCTTCCTTCTTGCGCCCGAACACCATCGACACCCGGCCTTCGGGGTTGAACTTGACGATCATGTCCGAGCCCTTATCGACGGCCCACAGGTTGTCTTCCTTGTCGAAGCGGATGTCGTGCGCGAACGACCAGGCGTACAGGTTCTTGCCGATTTCGCGGATATACTTGCCGGCGCCGTCGAACTCCAGGATCTGGGACGCGGTCGCCGCGTAGGCCGGCCCGGTGGTGTTGCCGCGCGAGTAAACGAAGATGTGGCCCTTGGAGTTGATGGCGACTCCCGAAGCTTCGCCCATGTGCAGATCCGGCGGAAGCTTGAGCATGTTGGGGACCGAGTCAAAAGCGATTTCTTGGGGCGCCTGGGCAAACGCCGCGGCGCAGAACAGGGTCAGCAGGACGATCGCAAACAGTTTCACGGTGGCCTCCTTGAAGGGCACTTTACAGGGTACACCAAGTGGGTGCCGGAGCGCACGCGCGGGCTAGATGCTCTGTCCAACAATGGCCTGTCCAACATTGACAAAGATGGCTAATCGCGATACTCTCGGCCTTGAGGACCCATTGACCCATGAACGTTCACCTGACTCCCCAGTTGGAAAGTCTGGTTCGGAAGAAAGTGAAGACTGGCCGGTACAACTCCGCCAGCGAGGTGGTGCGCGAGGCGCTCCGCCTCTTGGAGGAGCACGACAGGATCCGTGCCGCTCACCTTACCCAGCTACGCAACCGGATCGATGAAGGCCTGGCATCGCTCGACCGCGGCGAGGGAGTTGACGGCGAGCAATTCATGACAGAGCTCACCTCCGGCGTTGATGCGAAACCAGCCAGACGCAAGGTCAAGTGAGCCGCTATACGCTTTCTGCGGTCGCGCAAGCGGACCTGGTTGACATTCGAGATTACTACCTGGAAAAGGGCAGCCCGAGAGCAGCGCGGAAAATGCTCGTGGAGCTTGTAAAGACCTTCCGGGCCCTCGGACGAAATCCGGCCCTGGGACATCGGCGGGAGGATCTCGCCCAGGAGAGACCCGTACTCTTCTGGTCACTCCGGGATTACGTAATCATCTACCGGCCGGAGCGCCGGCCGATTGAGATTGTCACAGTAGTGCGCGGGTCACGTGACATCCCCACCCTGCTAAGACGGATTTAACAGCCGTCCATTCGCGGCCGCCTACTCTTCCTTCACCTCGCCCTCGCCCTCTCCTTTGCCGGCACGCAGAGCGCTGAGCCGTTCCTCGCGGCGCTTGGCGCGTTCGGCGGCGCGCTTGACCAGCTCGGAGCCGACCAGCTCGATCATGGCCTGCTCGGCGCCGTCGCCCTTGCGAAAGCCCAGACGCACCACGCGCGTGTAGCCGCCGGTCCGCTGGCCGAAGCGGGTGCCGAGCTTGTCGAACAGCTTCTTCACCGCCGCCGGAGTCTCCAGGAACGCCGCCGCCTGGCGGCGCGTGTGCAGCGTGTCGCGTTTGGCGAGCGTGATCATCTTCTCGACCAGCGGCTTGATGGCTTTGGCCTTGGGCACGGTGGTGACCACGCGCTCGTGCTCGATGACGCTGGTCACCAGCCCCTTGAACAGCGCCTTGCGCGAGCCGGCGTCGCGCTTAAGTTTGTAACCCGATCGTTTGTGTCTCATGGGATTGATGTCCGGGGCCTATTCCGCCTGCGCCCCGGCCTCTTCCTCTTCCTCGCCTTCGTCCCCAGCCTCGCCGCCCTCGCCCGGCGAACCGATCGTTGCCGGAGTTCCCGCCGGAGAAATCAGCCGGCCCTGCGCGTCGAACTTCATGCCGAAGGTCAGGCCAAGCCCGGAGAGAATCTCCTTGATCTCGTTGAGCGACTTGCGCCCGAAATTCTTGGTGCGCAGCATCTCGGCTTCGGTCTTCTGCACCAGGTCGCCGATGGTCTGGATGTTGGCGTTCTTCAGGCAATTGTAGGAACGCACGCTCAACTCGAGCTCTTCCACCGACCGGTTCAGCACCTCATTCATCTGGCTGATGACACGCTCGCCCGAATCTTCTGTCTGTTCGGGCAGCTCTTCGAAGTTGATGAAGATGGCCATGTGGTCCTTCAGCAGCTTGGCCGCCTGGCCGACGGCGTCGGCCGGCGAGATGGCGCCGTTAGTCCACACTTCCATGGTGAGTTTGTCGTAATCGGTCATTTGGCCCAGGCGCGCCGCCTCCACCGAAAAGTTCACCTTGCGCACGGGCGAATGCACGGAGTCGATGGGGATGTAGCCTACGGGCAAGTCCTCGTCGTTGTTGCGGTCGGCCGCCACGTAGCCCCGCCCGGACTTCAGCCGCATCTCGATCGAGAGTTTTCCTCCTTCGCCGATGGTGGCGATATGCAGGTTGCGATCGAGCACCTCGATGTCGGCGTCGGTCTCGATCTGCCCGCTGATCACCTCGCCGGGCGAGTTGGCCTTCAGGCGCACGGTGCGCGTGCCCTCGCCCATCATCTTGAAGGGCACCTGCTTGAGGTTGAGGATGATATCGGTGGCGTCCTCGACCACGCCCGGAATCGGGCTGAACTCGTGCGCCGCTCCCTCGATGCGCACGGCGGTGATGGCCGCGCCCTCTATGGAGCTCAGCAGCACGCGGCGCAGGCCGGTGCCGATGGTGGAGCCGAATCCGCGCTCGAACGGTTGCGCGGCGAAACTGCCGTAGCGCTCGTTGAGCGTCTCGGTGTTGGCCACCAGCCGCTTCGGTTTCTGGAATCCTTTGAACATGGTTTGCCCCTTCGTCTAAAGCCAATCCCGCTCGCCTACTTCGAATACAGTTCGACGATCAACTGCTCGTTCAACTGGATCTGCACCAGGTCCTCGCGCTTGGGCTGGCCGAGCACGCGCCCGCGCAGGCTTTCGCGGTCCACTTCCAGCCAGTTGGGGCTGGGCGCGTGGGCCGTGGCGTCGCGCGCGTGCAGGATCATCGGGTTGTCCTTGCTCTTCTCGCGGACCTCGATCACGTCGTTGGGCTTCACCTGAAACGACGGGATATCGACACGCCGCCCGTTCACATTGATGTGGCCGTGCCGCACCAACTGGCGGCTCTGCGCCCGCGACGTGCCCAGACCCATGCGGTAAATGGTGTTGTCCAGGCGCCGCTCCAGCATATTGAGCAGGTTGTCGCCGGTAATGCCCTTCATGGCGCTGGCCTTTTCGAACAGGTTGCGGAACTGGTTTTCGAGAAGCTGGTAGTAGCGCCGCGCCTTCTGCTTTTCGCGAAGCTGCAACCCGTAGCCGACCATTTTCGGCTTGCGATCCTTGCCGTGCTGGCCCGGAGCGAAGTTGCGCTTCTCGATGGCGCACTTCTCGGTGTGGCAGCGCTCGCCTTTCAGGAATAATTTCATGCCCTCGCGCCGGCATTGCCGGCAAACGGGACCGACGTATCGTGCCAAATCAGACTCTCCTTTTCTTGGGTGGACGGCACCCGTTGTGCGGAATGGGCGTGCGGTCCCGGATCGACCGGACTTCGAGACCCGCGGTCGACAGCGCGCGCACCGCCGACTCCCTTCCCGCGCCCGGACCACTGACCGCCACTTCCACCGTCCGCAACCCCGATTCCTTGGCCTTGTTGGCGGCGGTGAGCGAGGCCTGCTGCGCGGCGAACGGCGTGCCTTTCCGCGATCCGCGGAATCCCAGCGAACCTGAGCTCGACCAGGCGATCACGTTGCCCACCGTGTCCGTGATGGTGATGATAGTGTTGTTGAAAGAGGCCTGGACGTGCACCCGGCCCACCGGCACGCTGCGCCTCTCCTTCTTCTTGAACGTCTTCTTCTTCCCGGTCTTCGCTGGTGCTTTCGCCATGTTTGTCCTAGGTCTTCGCGGCCGATTTCTTCTTGCCGGCCACGGTGGCGCGCCGCGGACCCTTGCGGGTGCGCGCGTTGGTGTGCGTCCGTTGCCCCCGGACGGGCAGGCCGCGCCGGTGGCGCAGGCCGCGATAGGCGCCCATCTCGATCAGCCGCTTCACGTTCATCGACAGTTCCTTGCGCAGGTCGCCCTCGACGGCGCCCTCGGCTTCCAGAATCTGGCGGATGCGGTTGACTTCGTCCTCGCTCAGGTCGGCCACTTTCTTATCGGGATTCACGCCCGCGCGGTGGCATAGAGACTGGCTCCGCGTCCGCCCGATGCCATAAATATAGGTGAGCCCGATCTCGGTCCGTTTCTTCGCCGGTAAATCCACGCCCGCTAAACGCGCCATATAGAGTTCCTCATGTCCTTACCCTTGCCTCTGCTTGTGCTTGGGATTCGGGCAGATCACGCGCACCACGCCGTCCCGGTTAATCACCTTGCACTTGTCGCACATTTTCTTGACCGACGCTCGTACTTTCATTTCTCGTTCAACCTTTCCACGATTCTGCCCCGGGTCCGGTCGTGCGGGGAAAGCTCCACTCGCACCCGATCGCCCGGCCGCAGCCTCACAAAATTCTTGCTGGTGACGCCGGCCGCATGCGCCATCACCAGATCTTCGTTCTCCAGCTTCAAACGGTAAGTCAGGCCAGGCAAAATCTCCAGAACTTCCGCATTCTGACTCCTGACTTCTGACTCCTGACTCCTCACGGTCTTGTCAGCACCCATGGCCCGGTCGCCGTCACCGCGACGGTATGCTCGAAATGCGCCGAATACCTGCCGTCCTCGGTGACCGCGGTCCAGCGGTCGGAACGAACCCGGCTGCCGGGCGCGCCGGCATTCACCATGG
>JBGPLI010000068.1:0-24640 GCA_041486445.1 Bryobacteraceae bacterium | reverse complement strand
TATAGCTCCAGTGGAGGTCAGAATACGAAAGACTGGCCAGGAGAGCGGAGCCGCTTCTATCTATGAGGTTGAACTTCTTATCGTAGCTGCGATCTTCGCTGTGAGCCACTTGCCCGGAGAAATACCATCTCGGGCTGAGCCGCAATCGGGTGTCGATCGACACGATTCGGTTTGCGCTCGCTCCAAACTCGCGGTCTGTCGCCAGCACTCCGACGTTCGAGTTCTTCCCAAACTCGCGCTGGACTCTAACCACACCAATCTTCGCGTGGTCCCCGTACAGCGAATTGCCGGCGTCTATCACCTTACCCGGGGCGCGATCGTCAATCCCCAACACTCCGATATTCCAGCGTCCGAGCTTCCCGGTGAGTCTTGCTCCGAACTCCGGATCCACGATCCGGCGGGTAAACAAAAGATCCAGTGGCGTCTCAAAGTAGTTTATGTTCTCGATGAAGAAGGGACGTTTCTCGGGAAAGAGGACCTCATAACGCTGATTCACCGTCACTTGTGGATCATCCGATTCTACTTGGCTGAAGTCCGGATTGATGGTGGCATCCAAGGTCAGCGAACTGCGAAAGACAAACTTCGAATCCAGCCCCCCCCGGAAGTCATTTTGCGTCTGGTAGCGAGGCACGCCGGGATCGAGCTGCTTGGAATTGGTCAACGCCAAATACGGAATCAACCGGATATTTCGGTCCTGTGAAATCATCTCCAGTCCGTCGGCCTGGGCCATTTGCTGGACGAAGGTGTTCTGCTTGCGTGTGATATAAGGCCAGAATGAGTTTTCGTTGTTTCGCAGAATGGATCGGCGGAGCGCGATACCCCAGGACTGAGCCGATTGGTTTGAAAAGCGCAGGCTCTTAAAGGGAATCGCGAACAGAGTCACGTATCCGTCCGGAGTGATCCGGCCCTCGGAGCGCCACACCGTATCGAACCGGTCATCTTCCTTTCGCCCATCCGCCAGCATTCCATCCAACTGAATACCCAGCGGATTCACAGTAAAAACGTAGGAGTGCTGGCCGTCATGAAAAGTATCCAGATACACGGAGACCGAATCATCCCCGCCGATGTCTTCGCGTTTTGACATCCTGCCCCGGACCATGCCCGGTTGGTCCTTGCACACGAAGGCAACGTAGAGATTTTCGGAGTCGTACGACAAATACGCCGAAGTGTCCTCCGAGGCCGGGATGTTATCCCCTGGCTCCCGTTGCCGAAAATCGCTGACTCGTGCTCCAGGGTGGCGAGAGTCTCCACCCATAAACTCCTCGAGCTTCGGCGCGGCCGTCACTCTCGGGATCCTCACGCTGCGAGACCGGTCCGTTCCGGATGCGACAACCGGCGATAGAGCGGTGGGGCTTGTTACTGCCTGCGCGATCAGCGAGGGCGGTTTCTCGACTGGCAGCGCAGGAATATCAATCGCCGGGAGTAATGCAGGGGACGGAGTCGCCCCTGTCAACGAAGGCGGACGATCGAACCCCAGCGTGACTTCAACGCCATCGGGCTTCTGCAAATAGCTGACGGCGTCCAGGCGCGTCGCCGGGCGAACGTCTGTACCAGCAGCGACGGCCATCGCAACCACACCTAGAATTGCAATCCTCACCGAAAATCCCAGGGTAGCGCAACGCGCGGCGGCCAGAATGTGCTCTCTGAAATGTAACGCCAAGGTCGCCGACCAAGCCCCGAAGGGAGCGAAATGAGCGAGAGGGTTTTTACCGCTTCCCTCCTTTATATAGGGTGGTAAAGACTCGCACCAAGCCGCGCCACATCGCGCTCGCCCTGCTCGACGTCCACGCGCAGCAGCACCAGCAATCCCGCGATGAAGAAGACGATCAGCGACAGAATCGCGATCCGGTAGCTTTTCGTGAACTGCAGCGCCAGACCGAACAGCAAGGGACACAGCCAGCTTGTGCCCTTGTCGCTGATTTCGTAGAGGCTGAAGTACTCGGCTTCCCTGCCCTCGGGAACCAGTTGGGCGTAGAGAGACCGGCTGAGCGCCTGACTGCCGCCCATGACGATGGCTACGATCGCGGCCATGATGAAAAACTGAAGCGTCGTGGTTACGGCGGCGTAAATGTAGATCAGCGTCGCGGACCAGATCGCCAGGCTCACCAGCACCGCGCGCTTGGCGCTGATCGCGGCGGCGAGCCTGTTGAATCCGACGGCGCCGAAAAATCCCACGAATTGCACCATCAGAATCGCCAGCGTCAGTTGCGATACCGGAATTTTCAGCTCATCGTTGCCGAACTGCGAGGCCAGGGCGAGCACGGTCTGGATGGCGTCGTTGTAGAGGAGATAGGCGATCAGGAACGTCGTGGTCTGAGGATACTGCCGCACATGACCGATGGTCTGCCGGAGTTGCCAGATGGCCGCGCCGACCGAGCTCTGCCCGGCGGGAAGCGCGCGCGCCGGTCCCCGGTTGTGCAGCGCGAGCAGGGCCGGGATGGTGAAAACAGCCCACCAGACTCCGGCCGAGCTCATGCTGATCCGCACGGCCATGGACTCGCTCATTCCGATCTGACCGGCTCTGAGATACAGCACCAGGTTCAGCGCGAGGAGCAGGCCGCCGCCGAGATAACCGATGCCCCAACCTCTCGACGACACAGCGTCACGATCCTCGGGCGGAGCGATTTCCGGCAGGAACGAATTATATATGACGATGGACGCTCCGAAGCTGACGTTAGCGACGAGGAACAGAACGCCTCCGAACAGGTACTGTTTCCCCTGGAGAAGGAACATCGCCATGGTCGCCGCCGCGCCCAGATACGCCGTGGCGCCGAGCACCTCTTTCTTGCGGCGGCCGTAATCGGCGATCGCGCCCACCATCGGCAACACCAGAACTTGCAGGGCCACCGACAGGCTGACCAGGTAGCTCCAGTAACTGCGCGCGTCCACGTTGATTCCCAGCGGATGCACGAGACCCTGGGCGTCGGCCGCCGCCTTGGCGAGAGCGGTCAGATACGGTCCGAGGAACAGCGTGATCACGGTGGTGGCGAAAGCGGAGTTGGCCCAGTCGTAGAGATACCAGCCGCGCTGTTCCCGCCGGCTGTACTGGCTCATCGGCTGACCGTCTCGGCCGCCATCGCCTGAAGCCTGACGTAATCCTTCTTGCCGTTGCCGAGCAGGGGAAGCTTCTCCAGACAGACCACGCGCCGGGGAATCGCGATCTCCGGCAGCCCGAGTTCGCGCGCGGCGCTTTGCAGATTTTCGCGGCGCAGGCCGGGGTCCTCGGTGAACAGCACGATCAGCTCTCCACGAGCTTCGTCCTTCCACGCCGCTGAGGCGTGCTCCCGGTCCGGCGAGGCCTCGGCCGCCATTCGTTCCGCCAGCTCGAGCGAGACCATTTCGCCCGCGACCTTCGCGAATCGCCTCAAGCGGCCCTGAATGGTGATCATTCCGCGCTGGTTGATGGTCACGATGTCGCCGGTGTCGTACCATCCTTCCCCGAACTCGGAGCGGGGCGGTTGCAACATGCCGGGCTCGCGATCGAGGAAGTGTCCCATCATCACGTTGGGCCCGCGCACGTGCAATTCGCCGCCATGCTCGATTCCCTCCACCGGTTTCAACGCGCACTCCATGGCAGGCAGAAGTTCGCCCACCGTGCCGGGTTCGTTCGCGGAAGGCGTGTTCGCCGAAATCACGGGCGAGCACTCGGTGGCGCCGTAGCCTTCGATAATCCGCAGGCCGAACTTCTCAGTGTAAATTCGCCGCACCTCGTCGGTCGTCTTTTCGGCGCCCGAAACAACGTAGCGGATTTTGTAGAAATCGTACGGGTGGGCGAATCTCGCGTAGTGCCCCAGGAACGTGTTGGTGGCGAACAGGATGGTGCAGTCGCGATCGTAGACGACTTCGGGAATCACGCGATAGTGCAGCGGCGAAGGATAGAAAAAGATCCGGCAGCCGTTCAGTAGAGGCAGCACGGCGCCCACGGTCAGACCGAAGGAGTGGAACAGTGGCAGCGCGCTCAGAAATTTGTCGCGGCAGGAAAAGTCGATCACCGCCCTGGTTTGGGCGCAGTTGGCAAGAATGGAGCGGTGACTCAGCGCCACGCCTTTCGGCTTGCCTTCGGAACCAGAGGTGAAAAGCACGACGGCCATATCCCCGGGCCGCGGCATTTTCGTGGCTGCGCGGGGAAACCACAGTGCGAATGCGACAAGCCATAGTTTATCGGCCAGTCCGAATTGAGCACGCAGATCCTCCAGATAGAGGACGCGGGCGGCCTGGAAGTTTTCCATCAACACGGTGAGCCTGGCCTTCTCGACGAACGCGCGAGAGGCGAAAATCGTTTTGACTTCCGCGATGCGGCAAGCGTTCTCCAGTCCTTCCCGTCCGGAGGTGTAGTTGAGCATGGCGGGGACGCGCCGGGTGGCCATCAATCCGAGAATCATCGCGACTGTGGGGGTCGCGGTGGGCATCAACACGCCGACGCGCTCTCCCTCGCGGGTCCACTTGGAGGCGAGGCGGCCCAGCGCAAGCATCATCTTCAGCAGTTGTCCGTAGGTTTCTTCGGATCCGCGAATATCTTCAATCGAGCGGCGCCGACGGCCGTGGAGTTTCACGGCGCGCAGAAACGCCTCCGGAATCGTCGTGTCGTCGCGAGCGGCGACCTCGGCATCCTGGAGAACCCGGCGAAGTTGTTCGCTGGCGAGGCGCCGGCGATCCCGCGCCCGGCGCGCCTCCGGCATGGCGATGAAGTGAGCGGCGTGGAGCGTCAGCGTGACTTTAGGAAACCATTTCCTGGGGAAATCGCGGCCCACGCGCGCGAAATGGGAGTGGAGCGGACCCTCGATGTGCACCGACAGAATCGGCACGCGGGATTTCGCCGCAGCGAACGCGGGGCCGTCGTAAACCTTCATGCGGCTGCCGGTCACCGTGACGCGGCCCTCCGGAAAGATCGCCACGTGCTCGCCGGCTTCAAGCAGCGCGATCACTTTTTTCAGAGCGAGCGGATTGGCTGAGTCGATCACAAGGTGACGGATGAACCGGAGCGGCCATTTGAAATACCAGCGGCTGGCGATGGTCGAGTGCACCAGGTAGGTGAGCTCGAATGGAAGAAAGGCACCCAACAGGAACGGGTCGAGGAAGGACTGGTGATTGGCCACCACCAGCATGTTTCCGGTGGTTTCGACCGAGCCCCGCACCTCGACGCGGAACAGGACGCGAAACAGCAGGCGGGCAACCCCGCGCGCAACATTCATTCGAAGGCTAGAGTTTTTCGAGCTGATCGAGCAAGCGTACCATGCGCGGCGCCACGTCGCGGCGCCCGCCGAAGCGAAACTCGTTGTAGGCGCCGGTAAGGTCGTCCACCAGCACGGTCAGCTCGGAGGCGGGGATCACGCGTGCGAACTCCGCCGGCGTGAGCCAGGCTGGTTTCTGGATGCCGCGTTTCCGCAAGACCCCCAGCATGCGCTGATAGAGGAGCGTGGCGTCGGAAGCCTCGCCTTCCCCGCGCTCGATTTTGCGCACACGCTGGAGCGCGCGCCATCGCCGGAGGGCACGCGGCCCGAACAGCATCAGGAGCACCGCGATCGCGATCCCCGCGCCGAAGGCAAGGGCGTGGCGCAACGAAGCGCGGGCCGCGGCCTTGAGCTTATCTTGCGCGTCGTCAATCCACTGGAATTGCAGCCTCCGGCTGGATTCCTCCATGCGCGAAGCGAGGACGAGCTGGCGGTCCAGATCGTAGCTGAGCACCCAATCCTGCCAGAATTGCCCGGCCGCATCGAAGAACAGCGAGATGCGCGCCAGCACGCCGGCAGAGGCCGCGTGCGGATCGGGCGGAGTGGGGTCGAAGGTGGTCCAGCCGCGGCCATTGATCCAGGCCTCCACCCAACTGTGCGCGTCCGAAGCCCGCACCACCTGCCAGCCCGTCAGCGGGTTGAAGATTCCGCTCTGAAATCCAGTGACCACACGAGCGGGGATCCCGAGCGTCCGCAACATCACCGCCATCGCCGAGGCGAAATATTCGCAGTGTCCTTTCTTTCGCACGAAAAGGAAATTCGCCAGAGGATCGGGAACGGAGGAGCGCGGCAGTTCCAGCGTGTATCCGTAGTCGTGGCGCAGGTTGTGCTCGAGCGCGCGTGCCTCTTCCTCCTCGCTCTCGGCGCCCGCCGTCATCTGGCGCGCCAACCGAATGATGCGCGTATCGATGTGCGGCAGTTGCAGCAACTCGTCGCGCACGGCCGGCGGCAGGGGATCGGGCGTCCACGCCACCGGGGCCGATTCGTCCTCGAGGAAACTGTAGACACCGTAGCTGAGCCCGCCGGAATGAAAGCGCGGCACGCGAAAGGAACCGCTGGGCGTGCGTTGCAAAAACGGGAGGCTGATGCTGATGCTCTCGGCCGCCCCGGCGACAAACAGCGTGTCGGCGGCGATTTCATTGAGCTGCACCTGATAGACGATGTTGCGGCCGGGGCGCGCCGGCGGCCGGGTTCTACGAAACGTGAGCACGCCGCGCTCGACGCGCAGAAGCTCGCCGCCACTCGAGGAGTTGAACCATCGCCGGCCGTCGAAGCTGTTCAACGCGGATCCGCGCCATTTCACGTCCAGCAGACCGGCGGTCTGGTAGGAGCGAATGTGCATCACCGGCGCGCTGCTCTGTTTGATCTGGCCGATCTGGCCCAGGGTGATTTCGCTCGCGAAGCCGGGCAGATGGTAGCGCTGCGGCACGAAGCGTTCCAGGGCTGCGCGCGCGGTGCGCGGCAGCACGAAGAACAGTCCGGCGGTCATCATCAGGATGCCGGCGAACAAAAACACGGCCAGCACGGCCAGTCGGCGCGGAAAGGCGCGAAGCCCGCCGCGCACAACCGATCGCTTTAACTGCACTGAGCGCCTAACCTCTCCGCTGGCGAACGTAGCGATCGCGAACAACAGGAACAGCGCGAGAAATGCGAAGAAGCTCAGGCTCACCGAGAGCAGCGCCGCGGCCAGCAATTCCAGGACGGCCATCACCTCGACGTAGAGATAATCGCGGCTGGTCTTCGCGGTCAGGACCTTCAGCACCGCGAGAAAAAAGACCATGTGCACGGTGGACTTCAGAAACGATCCCGAAAAGAATAAGTAGTCGAGCGGGAAAAAACCCATGTAGGCGATAGCGAGAGCGCTGGTCACGCGGCCGGACAACTCGAACTCGACCACGCCCGCCACCATCAGCGCGCGCAGGCACAGGCCCAAAAAAGCAAGCGTCGCCGTGGGCCAGTCGAGCGAGCCCGAGCCGACGACGGCGAAGTAGCCGGCGGCGAGCATGCCGAGCAGCGAGTACTCGAAAAACAGGTCCACCACGCGGGGGGTGCTGACAACGCGCGGGTTCATCTACTCTATTCTATGCAGAGACGAGCATGGCGAAGTTCAAACCGGCGGGATCCCGCAAAGTGAAGCCGCAAGCGTCGAGCCGCGGGATCATCCCGTGCCTGTTTCTGCTGATCACGGGCTTCGTGCTGATCTTCCTGCTGTTCTACGCGATGCTAAAGTCGGGTACATAAATGCGAATCGACCAAAGAGACGCCTCCCAGATGCGGCCGGTGAAAGTCACGACGGATTATCTGCTCACGGCCGAAGGCTCGGCGCTGATCGAGATCGGCAACACGCGCGTGCTGTGCACTGCGTCGATCGAGGAGAGCGTGCCGGGCTTTTTGCGCGGCGCCGGCAAGGGATGGGTGACCGCGGAGTATTCGATGCTGCCGCGCGCCACCGCGACACGCACGCCGCGCGAGGTGACCAAGGGCCGGGCGTCCGGGCGCACGATGGAGATCCAGCGTTTGATCGGACGTTCGCTGCGCTCGGTAGTCGATATGGAGGCGCTGGGCGAGCGCAGCGTCATCCTCGATTGCGACGTGCTCCAGGCCGACGGCGGTACGCGCACGGCGGCCATTACCGGCGCGTATATCGCGATGTCATCTGCGCTGCGGCAACTGGTGAAGTTCGGAGCCCTCAAGCGCTCCCCCGTCAGAGACTACGTCGCGGCCACCAGCGTCGGCATCATCGGCGGAGTGCCAATGCTCGACCTTTGCTATCAGGAGGACTCGAGCGCCGACGTGGACATGAACGTGGTGATGACCGGTGCGGGGCGCTACGTCGAAGTGCAGGCCACGGCCGAAAAAATGGCGTTCGACGAATCCCAGCTCCAGATGCTTCTCTCGCTGGCGCGCCTCGGCATCGAGGAGCTGGTCGCCGTCCAGAAGAAGTTCGAATCGGCGTGATCGTCTACTGCGCCACCGGCAACCCCGGCAAGCTGCGCGAGTTCCGGATGGCGGCGCCGGACTTCGACATTCGTCCGCTGTCTCTCCCGGCCCCGGAAGAGCGCGGCCAGACCTTCGAAGAGAACGCGCGCGCCAAGGCCCTCTCCTACGGAGCGCACGCGGACGGCTATCTGTTCGCCGACGATTCCGGCATTGAAGTGGACGCGCTCGGCGGAGCGCCCGGAGTCAACTCCGCGCATTTCGACAATGCCTGGCTGCTCGATCAAATGCGCGGCGTCGAAAATCGCGGCGCTAGGTTCGTCTGCGTCATCGCTCTGGTGAGGGACGGTACGCTGGTGCGAACATTTCGCGGTTCGTTGGAAGGCAGAATCCTCGATGCTCCACGCGGGGCCAGCGGATTCGGCTACGATCCGCTGTTTTACTACGAGCCGTTAGGCTGCACGTTCGGCGAAGCGACGCTCGAACAGAAGATGCGCGTGAGCCATCGGGCGAAGGCGCTGGCGGCGATGTTTGCTTACCTACGTGATCTTCAGTAGCTTCGCGGCGTTTTCTCCGAGGATCGCCCGCTTGTCCTTATCGCTCAGGCCGGGCGTGTTCAGCACATGGTCCACGGTGGTCTCGCTCCACTTGAACGGATAGTCCGTGCCGAGCACGATCTGGCTGACTCCGCATTCGGCGACCAGGTGCCGCAAACCCTCGGGGGTGAAGACCATGGAATCGAAGTATAACTGCCGCACATATTCCGACGGCTTCTTCTTCATGGAAGTGCACTGGTCTGGAGCACGGAAGCATTGATAGTCCGAGCGCGCTATATACGAGGGCAAATAGCCGCCTGCGTGAGCGCAGCACAGTTTCAGGCCGGGAAACTTGTCCAACGTTCCTTCGTAGATGAGATGCGACAGAAAGATCGTGGTTTCGAGCGGATTGCCGATAGTGTTGCCCAAGGCGCCCTTGCCCGCGAATCTTTTTTCCATTTCCGGGATGTTCTGCGGATGCATGAACACCACCGCGCCCAGCTCCTCCGCCTTCCTCCAGAACACATCGTACTTGGGATCGGCGAACTCGGCGCCGCCGCTGGGATGGCCATTGATCGCGGTGCCACGCAGGTTGTATTTCTTCATGCCCTCTTCGAGCTGCTGGGCCGCCAGATCGGGGAACTGCATGGCGGTGGTGGCGAAGGCGACGAAGCGGTCCGGATATTTCGCGACCAGCTCGGCCAGCTTCTCGTTCTGGAACTTGATGATGGGCTCGACCCGGTCGCGCTCCAGTTCGTACCAGAACGGCTGAAGGCTCAGGGCTTGCATATCGATGCCCCAAGCGTCCATTTTCGCGAAACGATCGTCGGCCATCTTCCCGGTGATGATGTTGCCGTCGGTGGGAGCGATCTTGCGGCCCGCCATGACCATCGCCTCAGGAACGATGACGTGCGCGTGCATGTCAATCGTCTTCACACGAGCGCCGCCGACCATCGCCTGGCGGCGTTTCGGTGGGGTCTGCTGCGCGCTCATCCTGCGCCCAAGCATGCTGCATCCGGCGAACATCACGCCGCCCGCGGCGGCCACATCTTTAAGAAAATCTCTGCGATTGGTCATGAACGACCTCCACGGTCGAGTGTATCAATCTTTAACGCCTTGTGCGGCGTCGCTTCAGCGCCCGGCGTGGTATCGCCGCCACCTGAGGAACCCGATGGTGGTCTTGGCGTCCAGAATCTTGCCGGATCGAATCTGCTGGTCGAGCTCCCTGGCCGTGAACCATCGCACTTCGATGCGCTCGTCCTCCATGGGCTTCGCGTCGCCGCGGATGAGTCCGGTGGCCAGGAAAATCGTCATTTTCTCGGCGAGGAAGCCGGGGCTGGGATAGAAGACCGCAAGCTTCTTCCAGTGGCGCGCGCGGTAGCCTGTTTCCTCGGCCAGTTCGCGGCGGGCGGCTTGAAGCAGCGTCTCACCAGGATCGACGCGTCCCGCCGGGAGCTCCCACAAGTATCGCCGCGCGGGCAGACGGTACTGGCGGACCAGCAGGATTCGATCGCGATCGTCCACGGGCATCATCACGGCGGAGCCCAGGTGCTGGACGATGGCTCGCTTGATCTCGAAGCCGTCGGGGTCCAGCGCGCGATCGAGAGTAACCCAGAAAATCGGGGTGCGGGTAATTTCTTTTGAGGAGATGAGCTTCATTTGTGTTGAATCGCCCGCGCGAACTGCGCGGCGGGCAGCGTGTTGAGGACGTCCGCCGGCTCCAGCCAGCCGCGGCGCGCCATGCGCACGCCGTAAATCATGTTCGCCAGGTGTTTGGGATGGTGGGCGTCGGTGGAGATCACGAATTTGCAGCCCTTGGCTTTGTCGGCGCGCACCAGAGCCGAGGTCAGGTCCAGCCGCTCCGGGCTCGCGTTGATCTCCAGATACACGTTGCGGCGGGCGGCCGAGGCGGCGACCACTTCGAAATCGAACGGAAACGCCTCGCGATGCAGCAGCACGCGACCCGTCGGGTGACCGATCGCGCGGAGGTGCGGGCACTCCAGCGCGCGCAGCAGGCGGTCGGTCATCTCGGCCGCTTCCAGATTCATGTAGCTGTGTACGCTGCCGATGACGAAATCGAGCTCGGCCAGTGCGTCGTCCTCCAGATCCATCGCGCCATCGCGCCGGATGTCGCATTCCAGGCCGGAGAACACGCGCAGGCCCAGGCCCTTCTGATCCATCTCGCGGACCTGATGGGCGAACGCCACGGCTCGCTTCTCATCGAGGCCGTTGGCCATTGCCAGGGCCTTCGAGTGATCGGTGATGGCGATGTATTCGTAGCCGAGCCCACGCGCCGCTTCGGCCATCTCCTCGAGCGTCGCCCGGCCGTCGCTCTCCAGGGTGTGCATGTGCAGGTCGCCGCGGATGTGGGTCAGATCCACCAGCTTCGGCAGCGTGTGCGCGGAGGCGGCGTCGATCTCGCCCAAATTTTCCCGGAGCTCCGGTGGAATCCAGTCGAGCCCCAGCTTTTCGTAAATCTCCTGCTCGGTGCGGCCAGCCACGCGCTCGTCGTTATCGACGCGCGCCAATCCGTACTCATTGAGAGTGAGCCCCATCTTCTGGGCGCGCATCCGCAGAGTGACGTTGTGCTCCTTGCTTCCGGTGAAATATTGCAACGCCGCGCCGTAGCTCTCCGCGGGAAGGGCGCGCAAATCCACTTGCAGGGCCTCATGACCGAACTTGATGCTGGCTTTATTGGGTCCCTTGCCGAGCACCTCTTCCACTTTCGGATGCGCGACGAACTTCTCCAAAGCCTCGGCGGCGCCCGGCCCGGTGACCAGAAGATCGAGATCGCCGACCGTCTCTTTGCCTCTTCTGAGACTGCCCGCGGGAGTGATCGCATCGACGCCCGGCACGGCCTCTAGGTACTCCACCATCTCGTCGGCGACGCCTTGCGCGAAATTGAGGAGGAAACGGCCTTGCCGCTGGCGGTAAGACGCGATCGAGCGCAGCACTTTCTCTTCGAGCTTAGCTCCCATGCGCGGCAGCTCCCGGAGTTTGTGCTCGCGGCAGATGCGCTCCAGGCCGTCGATGGTGGAGACGCGGTAGTGTTCCCACAGCGTGCGGATGCTTTTCGGGCCCAGGCCCTGGATCTTCAGCAGCTCGAGCGCAGTGGGTGGATATTTCTCGAGCATCTGGTCGCGGCGCTCGAAGCTTCCGCGCTCCTCGATCTCCTCAAGAATGGCGGCGATTCCCTTGCCGATGCCCGGAATATCGGTAACCTTGCGGTCGGGATCTTTCAAGATGGCGGCCACCTGCTCCGGATAACTGTCGATGACTCCGGCCGCGTTGCGGTAGCTGCGGATGCGGAAGGGATCTTCGCCGGCGATCTCCATCAGGTCGGCGGTTTCGTAGAGCAGGCGGGCGATGCCGCGATTGTCCATCTACTTCGGGCGGCGGAAATAGCCGTCCATGAAGCCGATCAGGCCATCGAGTTTGTCTGTAACTTCGGCAAGGTGCGTCTTCATGGCAGCGAGGCCGGTTGCAACTTCGGCAACGCGCTTTGCGGCTTCGGCGAGATGCACGTCGGTTTGGTTCATGCGCTGTTCATGACGCACCAGGCTTTCGGCTTGCATCCTCTGCACCTGAGCCTGCTGACGCTGAATCTCTCCCATGACTACAAGCGTTTCCTTGAGCCTGTCGATTTCTTCCTCGAACTTCATCTGACGCTAGTATAACAATCAGGAATGCGCGAACCGCTCACCGCGAGTCCTTCGGATCTGGACGCGATTCCGGACCGGCCTGCGGTATTTCTGCTGTGGGCGAGCGAGGGCGCGCCGTACCTGGCGCGAACAGCTCTGCTGCGGCGCCGGCTGAAGCGGCTCATTTCCGAGCGCGACCGGATTTCGCGGGTTCTGAATCTTCGCGGCGTGGCCGAGCGCATCGAATACTGGCTCACGGGCTCGCAACTGGAGTCCTCGCTGCTGCACCTGGAGCTGGCGCAGCATCACTTTCCGGAAGACTGGCTGCGCATCACGAGGTTGCGGCCGCCGGCGCTGCTGCGGCTCACGCTCGACAATCCGTTTCCGCGAACCATGATCACCACGCGGCTCGGCCGGGGGCTGTTCTACGGACCCTTCGCCAGCCGCGCCGCGGCCGAACGGTTTGAGCAGGAACTGCTCGACCTGTTTCAAATCCGCCGCTGCGAGGATAACCTCGCGCCGTCGCCCGATCATCCCGGCTGCATCTACGGCGAGATGAATCGCTGCCTTCGGCCGTGCCAGCAAGCGGTTTCGATGGAGGAGTATCGCCACGAGGCCTCGCGCGTGGAGCAGTTTCTGCGCACGGGCGGCGCTTCGCTGCTGGACACCGCGGAAGCGGCGCGCGACCGGGCCAGCGCGGAGATGCAGTTCGAGGAAGCCGAGCGGTTGCACCAGCGCGTCGCCCGCGTCTCGGAGGTGCGGGCATCGGGCGGCGAGCTGGCGCGGACGCTCGATCAACTGTCGGGCGTCGCGATCGTGCCCTCGGCGGAGCCCGAGGCGATCGACCTGTGGTTCTTGGCGGGCGCCTGCTGGCAGGAACCGCGGAGGTTCGCGCTGAGCGAATCCGCGGGCGCCGGTCAGTCGATGGATCATCGCTTGCGCGAATTGATTCGCGGCCTGGAGCCGCGTGGCGCGCCGAATCTCGAGCACCTGGCGATCCTGGTGCGCTGGCACGGCTCAAGCTGGCGCGATGGAGAGTGGCTGGGATTCGATTCGATCGACAAAGTTCCCTATCGCAAATTAGTGAACGCGATCAGCCGAGTGGTGCGCTAGCGCACCGCATCAGCCGCGTGAAGCTACACTGAGATTTGCTAAAAGATTCTCTGGACAGAATCAAGTTCGCCTGGCCGCGGGGCTTGTTCCAGCCGATGACGCGCGCCGGATTCGCCTTCACGGCGACACTCGCCGTGGTGGCGCTGGCTGCGTTTCTTTCGGCGAATAACCTGTTGTTCCTGGTTCTGGCGGCGATGCTCTCGACGCTGCTGGTCTCCCGGTTGATCAGCCGGCTCGGCATCGCCGGCCTGGAGCTGGATCTGATGTTGCCGGAGCACATCTCGGCGCGGCGCAAGGTGCGGGCGGGTATCCGCCTCAAGAATCTGAAGCCGTGGATCCCCTCGTTCAGTGTTCACCTGGCGGGCGCGGGCGACAGCGGCTTCGCCTCGATCCTGTACTTTCCTGTGATCCCGGGCGGCGCGTCTCTCGAGGAATCCGTCGATCTCTATTTCTCCAAGCGCGGCCGGCAGCGCGAGCGCAGCTTCCAGTTCTCCACGCGCTTCCCGTTTGGATTCGCCGAGCGCCGCGAGCTGGTGACCGCGCAGCATGAAGTCCTGGTGTATCCTTGCCTGGACCCGCAGCCGGGCTTTGAAGCGCTGCTCGCGCACGTCAGCGGCGAGATGGAGGCGCAGCAGCGCGGCCGCGGCCACGACTTCTACCGCATCCGGCCCTACGAAGCCTTGGAGAGCGCGCGGCACGTGGATTGGAAGGCCACGGCGCATACCGGTGACTTGCAGGTGCGGGAGTTTGCGCGCGAGCAGGACCACCGCGTACTGATTTACCTGGACCTCGACCCGCCGCCCGAAGCCGGCCTGGCCTATGAGCGATGGTTTGAGAGCGCGGTGGACTGCGCCGCGTTCCTGGCGTTCCGTCTGGCCGAGCGCGGCGCGCGCATTCGCTTTCGAACGCGCGAAATCGATTTGACTCTCCCGAATGAAGCCGACATCCACACCATCCTGAAATACCTGGCGCTGGTGTCTCCGATGCGCGGTCCGGCCGCGAACAAACAGCGCGACGCCTTAGACGATCCCGGCAGCTTCCAGATTGTTTTCAGCGTGAACCCGGAGCATATGGCTGCCCTCGGCTGGGGCGGAGGCGAGAGTAGCGGCGGCCGCCTGCTGGGCGCGGATGCGTTCGCGGGCGCGGAAGTGGATTCCGGGCGTCTCTAAGGTAATTTTTAGGTACATTTCTGGACAAACGTTTATTACGGATGTAAACGAGCCCCTTTAATATGGATGTATGCGGGTTCGCTTATCCTTGCTTTTTTTGACTCTCGGCGCGCTGAGCGCATGGGGACAAGGCACCATCACGATTCTTGCGGGCGGCTTGTATCCTGGCTTTTCGGGTGACGGCGGCGCCGCCACGGCCGCGCAAATCTACGCGCCGCGCGACCTGGTGGTGGACGCTTCGGGAAACATCTACTTCGCCGACTCGGTGAACGTACGAATTCGCAAGATCGATACCAGCGGAATCATCACCACTATCGCCGGCAACGGAGTCCGTGGTTTTAGCGGCGATGGCGGGCCGGCAACCGCAGCAAGCCTGGGCTTCGTGGATTATATCGCCCTGGACCCAACCGGCAGCAGCCTGTGCCTGGGCGACACGGACGCGTGGCGAGTCCGGTGCATCACTCTCGGCACCGGAATCATTCAAACCGTAGCCGGCACCGGCGTGAACACCACGTCGGGCGACGGCGGTCCGGCCGTCAATGCGAATCTCTACTCGCCTGCCGGTATCACCTACGATCCTGCCGGTAACATGTACTTCGCCGACAACACGGAGAACCGCATCCG
This sequence comes from Bryobacteraceae bacterium, assembly GCA_041486445.1. GTDB lineage: Bacteria > Acidobacteriota > Terriglobia > Bryobacterales > Bryobacteraceae > Palsa-187. The sequence goes on along the minus strand of JBGPLI010000068.1, from coordinate 9,389 downwards.
GCGCATCGACACCAACGGGATCATCACCACGATTGCGGGCACCGGCCTTTCCGGCCCGCTTGGCGACGGCGGCCCTGCGACGTCGGCCACCTTCAGCGCGCCTTCGGGTTTGCGCTACAAGAACGGCGCGCTGTACGTCGCGGATCTTATGAATTTTCGCGTGCGCCGCATCGATCTCGCCACGAACATCGTGACCACCGTTGCCGGAAACGGCGTTCCCTATTACGCCGGCGACGGCGGACCGGCTACGTCCGCGCAACTCACACCCCAAACCCTGACGTTCGACACCTGGGGAGACATGTGGGTGAGCGACGCCCTCAGGGTGCGCAAGGTCGACTTGAACGGGATCATCACGACCGCGGCGGGAGACGGGTACTCGGGTGCGTGCGGTAACAATGTCCCGGCGACACAGACCGAAGTTGGCGCGGGCGGACTCTTCTGGGACCCTATCGGATCCCGGTTGCTGATCTCGGAAGGGAACGCAGCCAGCTGCATCCATCAGGCTCCCGCGTCCCGGATCGCCCCGATCACCCTCAGCTCGGCGGCAAACCCATCGCTGCCCGGCGACGCGGTGGCGTTTACGATCCATGTATGGAGCTCTTCCGCGCCCGCTCCCACCGGGCAGGCGCAGCTCTATCAACATTTGAGCAACGGAGATGTGTTGCTGGGATCCGCGTCTTTGAACAACGGTTACGCGACCATAAATTGGACTCCGCCGAGTCTCGGTACGTACTCGCTCTTTGGGGCTTACATGGGCGATGCAGTTTACATGTCGTCCGGTTCCTCGCTGTTGGACCAGTCCGTGCAACAGGGGAACTCGACGACCACGTTGACTTCGAGCGTCAATCCATCCAACCCGGGCCAGGCGGTTACCTTGACAGCCACGGTTTCACCTTCGCGGGCGACCGGAACGGTTCAGTTCATGAATGGCAGCACCGTCCTCGGTTCCGCGACGCTGGCCAACGGCACGGCCGCATTGACTACGTCGCAGTTCAGCACAGGTTCGAATTCGCTCACCGCCCAATACGGCGGTGACAGCCGGTACCTGTCCAGCGCTTCGCCAACGCTCACGCAGACCGTCAGGCAAGCTAGCGCCACGTCGCTTACCAGCAGTCCGAATCCGTCCACCTTCGGAGGATCGGTGACGCTCACAGCTACCGTCACGCCCTCCGCGGCCACCGGGACGGTGCAGTTCTTTAGCGGTGCGACGCTGCTCGGCTCGGCCACGATCGCCGGCGGCAAGGCCCTGTTGTCCACCACGGCTCTGCCCGCCGGGTCGGATTCGCTTACGGCGGTCTACAGCGGCGACGCCAACGATGCGGTCAGCACTTCGCCCGCCGTGAACCAGACGGTCAACAAAGCGGCGTCCACGACCACGCTGACCGCCAGTCCGAGTTCATCCAACGTTGGGCAATTGGTCACGTTCACGGCCAGAGTGACTCCTACGGCGGCAACCGGCACCGTGCAGTTTCTGGATGGAAGCTCTGTGATCGGCACGGCCACTCTCAACAGTGGAACCGCCGTATTCCAGACTTCAACGCTTTCGCAGGGGAACCATTCGATTCGAGCCAGCTACCTGGGCGATGCCAATGTCAACGCCAGCCAGTCTTCGATCCTGAGTTACCGGGTGAAGCATTAGCTGGACCGTCCTGGTGCTCTACTGGCTGCCGCTGCGAGTGGCGGGACCGCCGTCGTCGGACGATCCGGTGAAGACCTTCTTGCCGTCGGGCAGCGTCACGGCCCGGGCGTTGCAGGTGTTGCCGCCGACCTTGGCGCGAAAGCCCTGGACGTTTACCTGGTCCCCGACTTTGAGGTCGTTCCGCTTCCAGCCGCGGCGGGCCAGCTCGATCGGCGCGCCGGTTTCACACTGCCACGACGCCACTTTGCCGCTGGCGTCTTTCACCTCGAAATAGAACCAGGTATGGGGATTCATCCACTCGATCTTGGTGACCACGCCGCTGAGGGTAACCGGTTGTTTGTCGTCGAACTCGGCCGCGAACGAGTGGTGCGCGAGCAAGGGCGCCACGGCCGCCGCCAAAAGGCCCGCCAACAGAAACGCAAGCTTCTTCATGATTCCTCCAGGCATCCGTGCCTATCATGTCACAATTTCACCTTCAGTCGGGTTACAATAAGGGCTGGCGATGGACACGACAACGTCGAGTGGTATCATCGAGCCGGCCCTGTGGCGGCCTCATCCTAATTTTTCAGACGAGGTGAACCGCAACATCATCGAGTCTGAGATTGAAGGCGGCGTGCATCTGCGCGATCTGAGGCCCGGCTCGGCGCTCTCCATCCAGACGCAGAATCGCGTCTACGAGATGGTGGTGCTGGACGACGAAAAGGCGCTCATCTCCGGCCATCCCGAGTACTGCCCGGACCCGGCGGAGGTCCGCATCCACGGCTCCACCTGGGGCGGTTCCATGATCAAGACGAAATTCGTCGGCCGGGGGATGCACTTGGAGTTCGAGCATCCGGTCCACCGGGTGATCCTCACCTCCCGGATCGTCGACATCCGCCCGCACGCCTGAAGCCCAGGGCTTCTATGGAAACGCCGGCGACGCTCAACATCTCCGACATCGTCGACAACAGCAGGTTCGGCCGTTTTCAACTGAGCATTCTCATCCTGTGCGGAGTGTGCCTGATCATGGACGGCTTCGACGTGCAGGCGATCGGCTACGTCGCGCCCTTGATCGTGCAGGAGTGGAAGATCCCCGCCGCGCAACTGGGGCCGGTGTTCAGCGCCGCGCTGGTCGGCGTGCTGTTCGGCTCGCTGCTGCTCAGCATGCTGGCCGACAAGATCGGCCGTCGCCCGGTGCTGATTGGCGCCACGCTGTACTTCTCGGTTCTGACGTTTCTCACGGGACGCACGAATTCGGTCGAGGAGCTGCTGGCGGTTCGCTTTATCGCCGGGCTGGGGCTGGGCTGCATCATGCCGAACGCGATGGCGCTGGTGGGCGAGTACAGCCCGCGCCGGACCCGGATCACGATGATGACGGTGGTCTCGGTCGGATTCACGATCGGGGCCGCGATCGGCGGGTTTGTCTCGGCGTGGCTGATTCCGGCGTTCGGCTGGCGCTCGGTGTTCTACTTCGGAGCGGCGGTGCCGCTGGTGATTTCCGTGTTGATGTTGTTCCTGCTGCCGGAATCGCTCCAGTTCATGGTGCTGCGCGGCAAAAACCTGAGCCGCGCCGCCGGCTGGCTGAAGCGAATAGACCCGTCGGTGCAGGCGGACGAGAACACGCGATACGTGGTCCGCGAGGACAAGCGCGAAGGCGTTCCCATGCTGCACCTGTTCCGCGAAGGCCGGAGCATGACCACGATTCTGCTGTGGATCATCAATTTCATGAACCTGCTGAACCTCTATTTCCTCTCCAACTGGCTTCCGACGGTGGTCCGGGGCGCGGGCTACTCCACCTCCATCGCCGTGATGGTGGGAACCACGCTGCAAGTGGGCGGGTCGATCGGCTCGTTCGTGATGGGCTGGCTGGTGGACCGGAGCAGCTTCGTCGCCGTCCTCACTCCCAGCTTTGCGCTGGCCTGCGTCAGCATCTCCTTCATCGGCCAGCCGGGGTTGACCTTGGCGCTGCTGTTCATGGTGGTGTTCGTGGCCGGGTTCTGCGTCGTGGGAGGCCAGGGGCCCGTGAATGCGCTGGCGGGAACATACTACCCGACCAATCTGCGTTCCACGGGCATCGGTTGGGGACTGGGAATTGGCCGCATGGGCGCGATCGTGGGGCCTCTGGTGGGCGGGGAGCTGCTGGGAATGAACTGGTCCACCCACGCGCTGTTCATCGCCGCCGCAGTGCCGGCCCTGATTTCCGCGGTGGTGATGTTCTGCTTACGCTGGACCATCCAGCCGCAAGCGGTCGCCAGCGCGAGAAGTGAAGTGATGGTGCATTAGCCAATTTCCTCCGCTCGCTGAGGCGCGCGGTTCTGTCCACTCAACCATTTACTGAACCTGGGCGCCCTCTGGGCACGTGAGGGAGCGGAGTTTTACACCGGCTGCTGAATCGGCCGGGTTGGAACTTTTTTCAAGGCAGATGGCCGGATTTTTCGCGTTTATAAAAAGAGGGATATAAGAAAAATGGGGAATCGCCACATATGAGTGCGCTGACAACAGTCCCGGATGGCTTTTTCCGGTTTCCCGCTCACCCGGTTTCGCCCGTCCGTAAGTTGGGATACAATATGGCGCGAAAGGACCCCGTGGAACCCGCGGAAGGACAAATCACGGAGTTGCTGCGCGAGGCGGCCGGCGGCAATCGGGAAGCGTTTAACCGGCTTTATGAGTTGGTGTTTCCAGCATTGCTTGCGAAGGCGGCGGCCAGAATGCGTCGCGAGAAGCCGGGGCAATCCATAAGTGCGAACGATCTGCTAGACGAGGCCTTCATGCGTATTGCCAACCAAAGGGTTGTGGCGAAAAACCGCAAGCAGTTCTACGGGATCTTCGGCATCATGATGCGGCGCGTGCTGCTGGATCGCATCAGAAAGAAGCTTGCCGAGCCAAATGGAGGAGGCTGGCGCCGGGTTACTCTCGATCCGAATTTTTCGTTGCCCCGCCAGGAGGCGGAAAAACTGCTCGCCGTTCATCAATGTCTGGAACGCTTGGAAAAGGACAATCCTCGTCAGGGAAAGATCGTTGAACTACGGTTCTTTGGTGGTTTCTCGGAAAAGGAAATCGCCGAATACCTTGAAATCAGCCCTTCCACGGTCGAAGCCGACTGGAGATTCGCCAAGGCATGGCTGCGCATGGAACTTGAGGACAGAAGGTGGCCATAAGTCCCGCACAGATGGAACTCGCGCAGACGCTGTTTGAGGGCGCGATCCAGCGAACCGAGAAGGAGCGCATCGCCTACCTGGAGGAAACCTGTCCGGACGACCCGCAACTGCGCGAGGACGTGCTGCGCATGGCCGCATCCCACGAGAAAGATACTGAGTTTTTGGAGACGCCGCTCCTGCACCAACTGTTGAACCTTCCCATGCTGGAGCCAGGGGATCTGGTGAAGGGCCGCTTCACGATTCTCCAGCGGCTGGGAAAGGGCGGCATGGGTGAAGTCTACGAGGCTGTCGACACGGCGCATCCCGACCATCCGGAGCGCGTGGCTCTGAAGACCATCCGTCGCGATCTGGCTGGCCTGGCCGAAGCCGCCGCCCGTCTGCGGCGCGAGGTCCAGTTGGTCCATAAGATCGCACACCCCAACGTCTGCAAGGTGCACCAGTTCGACATGGATCCGCGGCCGGAAGGCGACCTGTTGTTCTTGACCATGGATCTGCTGGAGGGTGAGACGCTCCACCAGCGTCTGAAACGAGCCGGTCCTCTGGCTATCGACGACGCGCTTCACTATGCCGGCCAAATCGCCCTGGGACTGGACGCAGCGCACAAGGAAGGCGTGATTCACAGGGATCTGACGAGCAACAACATCATGCTTGTCCCGCGCAAGGATGGGACGACCCGGGCGGTGATCATGGACTTCGGGATCGCCTGCGGGGAGGAGGAAGAGTTCCGGCGTGGCACGGGAACCGACGCCTACATGGCGCCGGAGCGAATCGGCGATGCTGGCGCGACACGGCCGGCCGACATTTATTCCTTCGGCGTGATTCTCTACGAGATGGTCACCGGGAAACTACCGTTCGCGCCGGGGATGTCAGCTGGGCAACGCCGTGAGCCACCGCTCGCGCCCAGCGCAATTCGCCGCGATTTGCCGCGAAGGTGGGACCTGGCGATCCTGCGGTGTCTTCATCCAAGTCCGAAAAAAAGATTCTCCAGTGCGGCCGATGCGGTCGAGGCATTGCGGCCGAGGGACTGGCCCCTTCTGGCGGCTGCCGGTGTTCTGGTATTGCTTGCGTTGTGGTTCACGCCAATCATGACGCAGCCCGCCCAAGCGGTTGCAATTTTGCCGTTCGAAGTTCGGGGCGCGGAGAGGCCGCCAATCGGCCTGCTGGACTACCTGGCGGATCAGATCCAAAGGAACCCGGTGATCCGGCGGAAGTGGGTCGTGTTTTCGCCGGCCGAAGCACGACAGGCAGGCGTGGGAACGGCGGCGCAGGCGAAGGCGGTGTTCGGCGCCGGCTACGTCCTGGCCGGCACGATGATTCTCGAAGAGGACTCGATCAGCATCACCGGACGGCTGGTCCAGACGAAAGATTCCAGGTCCGTTGCCTCGTTTCAGAAAACTTGCCCCTTGGATAACGCGGTGTGCCTGCAAGACGGCATGCTGGAGGAAATCAGCAATGTTTTCGTTCCGAAGAGCTCGTCATCGGTTCTGACGCCTCAAATTTCGGAAAAGGCTCTTCCCTATTTCCTGCAAGGCTTGCGGTATCTGCGCCGGGACTCGGTGAGCTATAGTCTCGCGATCCCATTTTTTCAACAGGCGATTGCCAACGACCCTTCCGCGCCCCAGCCGCGGGTGGCTCTGGCGGATGCCTACATCCTGCGCTTCGGCGAAGTGCGCGACAAGACGATACTGGACGAGGCGCGGAATATTCTGGATGAAGTTCTGACTTCCTATCCCGCTTTGCCGGACGCGCACGCGTCGCTTGGCACCCTGTCCCGGCTGGAGGGACGATACGAGGATGCGGTGCGGGAGTTCTCGGTTGCATTGCAGGCGGATCCCTCGAATCATATCTTTCACATCAGACTTGCGCAGGGATATGACGCGCTCGGACGCGATACAGAGGCGGTGACGGAGTTCAAGCGCGTGCTCGAGCTGCAACCGCGTTATTGGGAGGGATATCTTGACTTTGCCCTATTCAATTACCGGCGCGGGAGGCTGGCGGAAGCGGCTGACTTGTTCGAACAACTGGTCCGGTGGGCGCCGGATCACGCTCAGGGATTAGCCGACCTCGGAGGGGTTTATGTCGATATGGGCCGCAACGCCGATGCCGAACGGGTTTCGAGACGCTCCTGCGCCATCACGCCTGCCCGAAGGTGCTATGTGAATCTGGGGATCGCCCTGCAACGCCAGAGGCGGATGCAAGAGGCGATCGAAGCTGACAATCGCGCCCTGACGTTCGGCACCCCGAGCGTCATACAGCTATTGAATCTTGCGGACGCGCACGCATACCTGGCTGAGCAGGGATCCCCCGGCGAGAAACAGGAGGCCGAGGCGTTCTTTCACCGCGCCGTGGCCCGGGCGCAAGACGAGCTTAAGGTGAACCTTCGCGATAGCGGTACGCGCGCGATCCTGGCTTACTGCCTGTCGCAAATCGGCGAGCGGCAACAAGCGTTGTTTGAGCTGGAGCAGGCTCTTCAGAGCTCGCCGCTGGATAAAAACGTTCAGAAGTACGGCATCCTAACTTATGAAAGTTTAGGCTTGCGGAGCAAGGCCCTGGAAATTCTTCGCGGCGTGAATAAGCAGGTATTGCAGGAACTGGAACTGGCGCGCAGAACCGGGGAATTGCAAAAGGATCCGGTGTATCAGGAAATTGCGAGAAAACTCAAAAACCAATGAAAGGAAGGTAATCTATGGCCACAGTTACTATTCGCAAGAAAGACGGCAAGCCCGGGGAGTGCGATGTGCCGCCCTTTAAGGTAAAGAAAGGCGAACCCTTGCAGTTCGACTTTCCCGGAGAGCCTAAAGCTGTGATAAAGTTCCGAGGGAAGTCTCCGTTTGGCGACCCCCCCGGCGTGCAAATTGAACTCGGTAAGGCCCGGTCCGCGACGGAGCAGGGTAAGTTCGAAGAAGACGTCACGTGGCCGGGTCCACCCCCCGGCGTCGGAGCCGGCGGCGGAGACGTCGGATAGTTACTTCCCCGGCGGCTTCTGCTTCTCCGAGGGCTTGGTGCTGATCAGGCCCTCGCGCACTTCCTTGTTGTTCTCCGAGCAGGCGTACTCCATGATCTCTTCGCTCGCCGGCATCAGCTTCCAGATCCGGTTGTTTTTCCAGGGCCTGGTGTACGCCTTCGGGTCCTCGATCGTGACCCCGTAGGCCAGCGTGTCATGGTCGATGCGGTTGAAACGCTCCAGCACGTGTAGCTGGTCGCTCATCGGATGGCCGCGCGTATCGAGGATCATCATCGGCGAGCCGAAGAACGGACCCACCGTGTCGATCACCATCGTGTCCTTTTCCCAGTGGCCGACCGAGTGCCCGTACCACATGGTTTCCCTGGCTTCTTCGAACGTCGGATGGCGGCGCCCATCCAGATACACCACGTGAAAGACAAAAAAGGATTCGTGGAGGAATGTGAGGTCCCTGGGCGTCTGCACGATCTGGGTGAGAGTCGGCGAGTTCTGGGAACGCGTGTACCCTAACGGATTGCACTGCCCGGAGGAGTCGAAATCGGTGGCGTCGTAGTTCCTGGTCCACTCCGCCCCCCAGGGCGTCATGGGAAGCTCGCCGCCGGGCCCCTTCTGGCTGCAACCGCGAATGGCGGCGCCGCAGCGGTCGCTGGTCGAATCCTTGCTCATATCGACCACGAAGGGATGGTCCCACACGCCGCTCAGGTCCGGCTTTCCGTCCGGCATGCGCGGCGCGGGCGCCGCTTTTTTGGCCACCGCCTTATTCTGGCCCGCCGCGGGCGCGCCCGCCAGCAGCAACACGGCGAATACGGCCGCCGCACCGATCCAACACTGTCTCATGCGTTTGACGCTCATTATACCCGAACCAGCGAGCGGCGAATGAGCGGTGAGAGTTGAACTCGACGAGCAAGTTTGCGTATGATGAACAATTGCCTTCTTTGACCCATGCTGGATTTCTCTTCTCATGATGTTCTTCTGGTCGGCGGCGGCGGAGCCGGCCTCCGCGCCGCGATCGCAATTTCTGAATCGAATCCGAACCTCAGCGTCGCCGTGGTCTCCAAGGTCTACCCGATGCGCAGCCACACCGTCGCGGCCGAGGGCGGCGCCGCCGGCGTCCACCTCGCCGAGGACAGCCTGGACGAGCACGCCTACGACACCATCTCCGGCGGCGACTGGCTCTGCGATCAGGACGCCGTCGAAGCATTCGTCAAAGAGGCGCCCGATGAGTTGATGCGCCTGGAGCACTGGGGCTGTCCCTGGAGCCGCGAGCCCGACGGCCGCGTCGCCGTCCGCCCCTTTGGCGGAATGAAAGTCACGCGCACGTGGTTTGCCGCCGACAAGACCGGCTTCCACATGCTCCATACGCTCTTTCAAACCTCGCTCAAGTACAGCGCCATCACCCGGTATGACGAGTATTACGTCACCCGGTTGCTGGCAGACGACGGGCGCGTGCAGGGCGTAGTCGCCATCGAGCTCACCACCGGAAAAATTCAGGCCATCACCGCCAAGGCTGTGATCCTATGCACCGGCGGCTGCGGCCGCGTGTTCCGCTTCACCACCAACGCCGCCATCAAGACCGGCGACGGCATGGCGCTGGCCTACCGCGCCGGCGCGCCGCTCAAGGACATGGAGTTCGTCCAGTACCATCCCACCG
>JBGPLI010000067.1:0-24832 GCA_041486445.1 Bryobacteraceae bacterium | reverse complement strand
GTACTCCCACACCACCTCGCCATCCGAAGTCACCTCGAACAAGCGCCCGAACGAGCCTTCGTTGATCAGCGTGTTGCCGTTCGGCAATCGTTGCGCATTGGAGATGCGGGGGCTGTAGAAGTTCATCAGGGTCGGTTCCTGATATTTCCACACGATCTCGTTCGTGGCGGGGTTCACTTCGATGACGCGCGAAAACGGCATGCTCTGATCCAACCGGTGGGGACCGTTGTCGAAGATGAGGATGTTGCCGTTGGCGAGCGGCGTGGGCGCGTGCGAGCCGGAGAGCGGCGGCGCCCCCAGCTTCCACACGATCCGGCCGGTGGACCGCTCCACCTTGATGATCGTGGAGATGTTGCGGAAGCTGACCAGAAAATTCCCGTCGGGATGCTCGTTGAGCCCGTTTCCGTGCATCCATTCCGCGCGCTCGTCCTGCACGGCCGTGATGACGTCCTTGGCGGGGTCGAGATGCTCCCAGGAGCGCCACTCCCAGACCGTCCGGCCGTCCTTGGTCATCTCGACCACGTAGTCGCCCCACATCTTTCCGTGCTCCTCGGTTCCCGGCCGGCCGCCCTGAACCTTCCGGGCGACGTCGTCGGGCATTTCGGTGGCGCACAGCAGGAGGATGTTGCCGTTGGCGAGCAGCCGTCCGTCGTGGTGATGATCGGGCTGGCGAACCTCCCACAGCACCTTGCCGTTCCAGTCCACTTCCATCGCCGCGCCGCCTTTGAACGCCGACTTCCCGAGGTAGGTATCGTTAGGAATTTTTCCGTTGTAGAAGAGCGTGCCCTTCTCGGTGAGGTAACCGTACAAGCCCGCCGGGTAGGGCATGTTCCAGGTGTGGACCACTTTCCCGTGAAGGTCGATCAGGTAAACAGTCTTGCCCGCGTTGGGCGCGAACAGCGTCAAGCCGGCCGATGCGCGAGCGGGGTCGATCGCACGCAGACCCGTGCCGCGGCGGCGAATCGGGTTCTGGTCCACGGTGGTGGCGCCGCGGGCCTGCGGCGTGAAGTTTGTAAATGCGGCTCCGGCAGCCGCCGCGCTTGCGCCTGCAAAGTCGCGGCGGGTGATTTTTGTTCGGGAACGTTCAGCCATGCGGCCATTCTAGCCCAACAATGGGTTCAATGATCCGCCGCCACCTTTTCGTAGCACGCTTCGCCAGTGGCGATGTCCAGGCCGAACAGCTCCGCCGACTCGGGCGTGCCCGCCAGCAACCGCGATTTCCGCACGGTGATGAAGATCCTTTGAAGATACGCGCGGTGCCCTCCGATCTGCGTTTCCGCGTGCACGACGCCGCTTTGCCTGCGGACGTCGATCTCCCGTCTCCGGTCGGAAACCAGGAACATCTTGTAGGAATCACTGTCGCCGTTGGGCCGGGTGGAAAATCCGTACGCCTTGGCCTTTTCCAGAATGTTCAACGGCTGCCGGCGGCCGTCCTCGGCGGCCATGATCCAATAGGCGACGACGGGCTCGCTCGGGTCGAGCCTTCCCTCCGCATTCACCTTGGCTTCATAATGAACCACGTTCGCATTCACGTTTCTCTCGACAATGAACAGCGGCAAATACGTGTACCGGCCTTGAGCGAGAAGACTCAGCCCCAGCACGAGCGTGGGACAGACAAGCTTCAACCACCGGGTGGAACCCCCTGTGCTCCTCATCTTCCTTACAGTATCGGACACTCCGACCAGTTACACTAGGAACAACGTGCCTCGGCTGCTTGTTTTTCTCCTTTTCTGGCCCGCATTCTCCGCGCCGGCCACTCCGTCGGCGGCCGAAATGGCGCGCACCATACGCGAGGCCGGTCTCGATCCGGAGGCGTGCTACCGCGTTCGCGATTTGAGTTTCTCCAAGGAAGACATCCGCGTCTACCTCACCGACGGCTATCTGATTTTCTCGAAACCGGTAATGGGCGAACGGCTCTCCGCCGTCTTTACGGCCGACGTCGAAGGCGGCGACGGCGAAGTGCTGCTGTTGCCGCCCTACCGCGGCGAGCGCCAATCCATGGCCGCCTTCACGCAATCGCCCAACCTCGACGAGCACCTCCGCGCGGCGCTCATGATCTTCACCGGTGGGACGGCGCGCACGCTCATCAACCGCATGGAGAAAGAGGAGAGCGGGCGCAAAGCGCCCGAGATGGGCGTGCTGCTCGCCGAGAAGTGGGCGCCGGTGGTGGCCAACGTCATCGACGGTTTCCAGATGAGGCTGGTGGAGGAGCTGATGGCGGCCTCGCCCCATTCCTCTGCGCCCGAGCGGCCCGGGTTGCTGTTTCTGGCGGCGAACGGCAGACAGTTGGGCAGCTTCGACGTGCTCTACGACCCGGACGCCCGCGAGCAGATTCTGGCCGGGCAGATGGTGCAGCGGGACGGCCGGACCGTTTACAACGTCTGGTCGAGTTTTGTGGCGCGCAGCGTTCGCACCGCCGCCAAAGCCAAGCCGGCGGCGCACGGGCAGTTCTCGCTCGGAAACTTCCGCATCGATGCCGCGCTCGACTCGGACCTGAAGGTGAAAGCCACCACGCGCGTTTCCGTCCGCGTCGGAGCCAATCCGATGCGTGCGTTCCCGTTCGCGATTGTGAGCGCGATGCGCGTCAACTCCGTGCGCGTCGACGGCGCGCCGGCCGAGCTGTTCGTCCGCGAGTCGGTTCGTGGCCGCGCCCTGCGTGATGCCGGCGACGACGTTTTCCTGGTGGTGACCCCGGACGCGCTGCCTGCCGGAACCGAGCACGAATTCGAGTTCGAGCACGAGGGCGCCGTCATCACCTCGGCCGGCAACAGCGTCTTCTATGTGGGCGCGCGCGCCACCTGGTATCCGCACGGCACCCCCGACTTCGCCACCTACGACCTGACGTTCCGCTATCCCCGGCGTCTGACTCTGGTCACGCCCGGAGACGTGGTCGACGATCGCGTGGACGGCGACTGGCGAATCACGCGCCGCCGCACCGCCACGCCTATCCGCATGGCCGGCTTCAATCTGGGCGATTACGAAAAGGTGTCGGGCTCGGCCGGCGGATTGACGGTCGAAGTATACGGCAACCGTCATCTGGAATCCGCGCTCCAGCCGAGGATGCGAGTGGTAGAGACACTGCCGCAGCCCCCTCCGGTGCGCCCGATGCGCATGCCGCGGCCCGACTTCACGCGCCTGCCTCAGGCCGTGACGCCCGTTCTTCCGGACCCTCTGGCGCGCCTGCGCACGGTGGCCGAGGACATCTCCTCCTCGCTCGGATATTTTTCCGGCGTCTTCGGTCCGCCCACGCTCAAGACCCTCACTGTCGCTCCCATCCCCGGCACTTTCGGCCAGGGTTTCCCGGGCCTGGTGTATCTTTCGACGCTGGCTTATCTCGATCCGGCGGAGCGCCCCGCGGCTGTGCGCGACCCGCGCCAGCAGGTGTTCTTCTCCGATTTGATGCAGGCCCACGAGGTTGCCCATCAGTGGTGGGGCAACGTCGTGACGACGACCGATTACCAGGACGAGTGGCTGCTCGAGTCGCTGTCGAACTACTCGGCGCTGCTGTGGCTGCAAAAGAAAAAAGGGGAGAAGGCGGTGGAGAGCGTGCTGGAGGATTACCGCAACCAACTCATCGCCACGAACGGGCAGGGCCGCCCGCTCGAGTCGGCCGGTCCGGTGATCTGGGGGCGGCGGCTGGTCTCGAGCGGCTTTCCCGACGCGTGGCGTACCATCACCTATGAAAAGGGCGCCTGGATCATGCACATGCTTCGCAGGCGACTGGGCGACGAGCGGTTTCTCAAGATGCTGGCGGAGCTGCGGCGGCGCTACGACTCCCGCTCGGTCTCGACCGAACAGTACCGTGCCCTGGTCAAGGAGTTCCTGCCGCCGGGCGTGACCGCCGAGTCGATCGACACCTTCTTCGACAATTGGGTGTATTCGACGGGCATCCCCGGGTTGAAGCTGCGCTACACGGTGAAGGGCGCGGCGCCTTCCTGGACGGTGGCGGGTGCGCTGACCCAGAGCGGCGTCGATGACGATTTCTCGGCCGACGTTCCGCTCGAGATCCAATTCGCCCGGGGCGCGCCGCAGACCATCTGGGTCCGCACCGCGGGCGACTCCGCGTCCTTTTCGGCCACGCTGCGCCAGCCTCCCGTGCGAGTTGCCATCGCGCCGGCGGGCGTGCTTGCGGTGAAGAAGTAGCACGGGCATTCCTGCCTGTGTTGAGCCCCCGGAATGCGACAATAGACCTAGGAATGGTCGTTTACGGCATCTACTACGCGCTCGCGTTCGTCGCCGGCGCCGCCATCGTCACGTATCTGGCGAGTTGGGTGTTCGCAGCGCCGATGTACATTCTGGCCGCGTTTTGTTTGTACTTTTTTCGCGACCCCGAGCGCGCGATCCCTCCCGGCCCGGTCGTGGTCTCCCCGGCCGATGGCAAGGTAGTGGCTGTGATACCGCAGGAGTCCGGTGGAAATCGCGTCAGCATCTTTCTGAATATTTTCGACGTTCATGTGAACCGCACTCCGATCGCCGGGAAGGTGTCCTCGATCCGGTATGAAAAGGGCCAATTCCTGGTGGCGAGCAAAGAGCAGGCCAGCTACTCGAATGAGCAAAACACGATTACCGTCGACGGCGTTGCCGGCGGCCGCCCCACGCGCGTAGTCTTCAAGCAGATCGCAGGCCTGATCGCGCGTCGCATCGTCTGTTACAAAAAACCGGGCGATACGCTCAAGCCGGGCGAGCGGATCGGATTGATCAAGTTCGGCTCGCGGGTCGATGTGTTTCTCGGGCCGGAGTGGGAAGTTGCGGTGCGTGTGGGGGAGCGCGTCGAGGGAGGCTCCAGCATCGTGGCGCGCCTGAGCGCTCGCGAATCGGGAGAAGCGGCATGAACCTTCGCGAGCGACTCGTTGATCCGGGATCGCCCGACCGCCGTCCGCGCCGCGCGGCTTACGCGCTGCCCACGCTGTTTACCGCGGGCAACGTCTTCCTGGGATTCTACGCGCTGCTGGCGGTGTTTCAAGGCGCGATGCAGATGGCGCAGAGCGCCGCGGGGGCGAACCTCCATTTCCAAAGCGCGGCCATCGCCATCGGCTGGGCTGTTTTCCTGGATGGTCTGGACGGCCGCATCGCCCGCATGACGAACACAGTAAGCGAGTTTGGCCGCGAGATGGACTCGCTCGCCGACGTGATCACGTTCGGCATCGCGCCGGCGGTGCTCGCCTTCGCCTGGGGCGTTGAGTTCCTCGAGCCACCGGTCAACGGGGCCGCTTTCGAGCAGCTCCGGCGCGCCGGTTATTTCCTCTCGTTCCTCTACCTGATGTGCGGAGCCGCGCGCCTGGCCCGGTTCAACATTCAGAAGAACCCCGTGCCGAAAAATCCTGGCCGTCCGGATCGAAAGTATTTCGTGGGCCTGCCGATTCCCGCGGCGGCGGCGATGGTGGCGAGCGTGGTCTACGTTTTTGACAGCGAGCCGCTGCGCTGGTGGATTCTCTCAGTGGGCTGGCTGGCGCTACTGGGCCTGCTCTCGTTTCTCATGGTGAGCACGTGGCGCTATCCGAGCTTCAAGGATCTGAACCTGACGCGGCCGCGCTCGCCTCTGATGTTCGTGCTGCTCGGCAGCCTCATCTACCTGATCTGGAATTTCTCGCAACCGGCGTTACTCGGCATGAGCGCATGTTACGTGAGCAGCGGCATCGTCATTCGCCTGGGCGGAATCGTTCGGCGGCGATTCAAACAGTCCCCGCGCCATCCGGAGCATCAAGTTGGCTGAGGCGGCCGCGAGACCGGGCGAACGCCCTCTGGTGGCGGTAGTGGGTGGCGATTCGTTGCTGGCCCGCGAGCTGCTGGATCTGCTGAGCGAGGCCAAACCGGCTCCGCGCGTGCAGTTGATTTCCGCGGCGGCCGACAGCACGGCCGCGCTCAACGTCGAAGAGGGCGAAGCCGTGGTGATGGTCCCTCTCGCGGCGGAGAGTCTGGCGGAGGCGCGGGTGGTGTTTTTGGCCGGCTCGCCTGCCTCCAGCCGCCGGACGCTGCGAGTGAACCCGGCGGACGGTCCCGTGCTCATCGATCTGACCGCGGCGCTTGAAGATCAGCCGCATGCCCGTCTGCGCGCGCCTCTGGCGGAGCCCGCTCCGGTTCCGACCGCGCCGAACTCGATCTCCGTGATCGCGCATCCCGCCGCCGTCGCGATCGCGATGCTGCTCGCGCGTCTGGCGAACATCGCCGCCATTCGCCGTTCGCTGATCCACGTTTTCGAGCCGGCGAGCGAGCGTGGCCGGCGCGGCCTCGACGAGCTGCAACAGCAGACCGTGGCGGTGCTTGCGTTCAAGAAACTCAAGACAGATGTGTTCGACGCGCAGCTCGGCTTCAACATCCTGGCGCGTTACGGCGAGGAAGCGATGGAGCCGCTCGATGGAATCGAGCAGCGCCTGGAGCGCCATCTGGCCTCGCTGCTGGCGGCCTATCCGTCGATTCCGATGCCGTCGCTGCGCCTGATCCAGGCGCCGGTGTTTCACGGCCACAGTTTTTCGGCGTGGGTGGAGTTTGAGGAGAACCCCGGCGCCGAGGCTCTGGCGCGCTCTCTTGCGAAAACCGGCATCGACGTGCGGCCCGACGATCCTCCTACTGCGGTGGGCATCGCCGGCCACGGCGGTTTGAGCGCCGGCGCGATCGCTCCGGATCGCAACAACCCGCGCGCCTGCTGGCTCTGGCTGGTGGCGGACAATCTGCGCCTGACCGCGGAAAACGCGCTGGCGGTGGCGAGAGAATCGCTATGATGCGCGCTCCCCTTCTTGCTGCACTGCTGGCGCTGAGCGCCTGCGGCTATCACGTCGCCGGACGCGCCGACCTGCTGCCGAAAGAAATCAAGACCATCGCCGTGCCCGCGTTCGCGAACATCACCACGCGATACAAGCTCACCGACCGGCTGCCCCAGGCGATCGCGCACGAGTTTATCTCGCGCACACGTTATCGAGTGATCCCCGATCAGAACGCGTCGGACGCGATCTTGCGCGGAGCCGTCATCAGCTATCAATCCTTTCCGACGATTTTCGATCCGGCCACCGGGCGCGCCAGCGGCGTCGAGATGCACGTGCTTCTTCAAGTGAGCCTGATGGAGCGTGCCACCGGCAAGGTGCTGTTCACTCGTCCCAGCTTCGACGTTCGGGAGCGCTACCAGATCTCTACCGATGCGGCAGCCTATTTCGAGGAAAGCGACGCAGCGCTCAACCGCGTGAGCCAGCAGGTGGCGCGGCAGGTGGTGACGGCGATTCTCGAGAACTTCTAATGACACCAGGTCAGTTTCTCGACCGTCTCAAGAAAAACGGCCCCGCGCCGGCCTATCTGTTCCTCGGTTCGGAAGCCTTTGAGCGCGAGCGATGCCGCCGGGCGCTGATCGACGCCGTGCTGGGGCCGGAGGATCGAGAAAGCGGTTTCACCCGCCACGATCTGGACCAGGTTCCACTCGCGGCGGCGCTCGACGATGCGCGGGCGCTCTCCCTGTTCGCCTCGCGCCGCGTGCTCTGGTTGGGAAGCGCAGAAGCGGCTTTGCCTCGGTCGCGGGCCGCCTCTTCCGACGACGAGGCCGCGAGTGAAAGCGACCCCGCCGAGCTGGCCGCGTACTTGCGTGAGCCGTCGCCCGGCGTGGTGCTGGTGATCGAAGCCAGCCGGTTCGATTTCGAAGGCGAGGACAAGGCCCGATTGGAGCGCGTCCGGAAATTTTATTCGGCCGTGGAGGCACAGGTCGAGTTCAAGCCGTTCTCGCCGGAAGCCGCGCGTTCGCTGGCGCAAAGTCTCGCCAAACAGGCGGGGTTGCAACTCGGCCTGGCGGAGCTCGCGCTGCTGCTTGAAGCCGTGGCCGGCGACGCCTCGCGGATCGCCGTCGAAATCGAGAAGCTGCGCCTCTATGCCGGCGCCACCCGCAAGATCACGGCCGAGGACATTGCCGCGCTGGTGCCGGACGCCCAGGCGGCGACGATCTTCGCCCTGGTGGCCGCGCTCGGCCGCGGCGATCGCGCGCGTGCGCTCGAAACCCTGGATACGCTGGCGCGCGAAGGCGAGTACATGCCGCTGGCTTTGACGTTTCTCGCCACGCAATTCCGCATGGCGCTGGCGGCTCGCGAGGCTGGGCTGCGCGGCGCCTCCGAGATCCAAGCACATTTCAATGGGTTGGGCGCGCGAATCTGGCCGGAGAGAGCCCGGCAGATCGAGCAGACCGTCGCGGCGTTTCCCAAGTCGCGGCTGGAGCGCGCCGTGGTTCGCGTGTTCCAGGCGGACCGGTCCCTGCGCGACGCGCGTCCGGACGACCGCATCGTGATGGAGGAAATGATCCTCGCCCTGACGGCGCCTTAGCCAGTGATGTTGCGTTGTGGGGCAGGCCACGGGCCTGCCCCACTCCTGACTAGGCCGTGGCGACCTTGCGGAGGCGCAGCGTGAGCCGGCTCTTGTAGCGGGCCGCCGTGTTCTTCTTGATGATGCCCCACTTGGCGGAGCGGTCGATCAGGGAGAATGTCTGGGGCGCCAGCGCCGCGGCCGCCGCGGTGTCCTTAGATTCGAGCAGGCGCCGCATCGCGCGGATCTGGTGACGCAACCGGGATTTGCGGGCCCGGTTGACTTCCGTCCTTCGCTCGGTTGCGCGCACGCGCTTCAGCGCGGAAATAGTGTTTGCCATTCGAGCTTTCAGGATATCGCGCCGTCTGCGCCGCGGTCAAACGCGCCACGCGCGCACGGCGATCGTCCACGCCGCCGCGGGCGCCAGCATCAAGACCCCGGTGGCCACCGCGATCGCACGCACGCCCACGCCCGCGTCCATCAACCTTCCCGCGATGAAGCTCACGATGGCCAGCGTAAGCATCATGAAGGCGAACTCGGCAGAAAAGACACGGCCCCGGAAGCGATCCTCGGTCTGCTGCTGGAGCAGTGTGGTGGATGCCGTCCACGCCGCCGAGCCTCCCGCGTGCGCCACCACCAGCGTCAGCAGGGCGAACCCGAGCGCACCCGCGCCGCCGAGTGCCACGTATCCCGCCGCGCCCATCAAAAACCCGGCGAGAATCGTGCGCCGCAGCCGCGTCCCATCGAGTCCGGCGAAATTGCCGCCCAGATACGCCCCGAAGATCGCTCCCAGTCCGCGCGAGGCCATTAGAATGCTCATTCCCAGCGTGCCCGCCTGCGGCTCGCTCAGCCCATGCAGGCGCACCTGGAACACGCGCGTGCCCAGCACCGGAAGAATCACCCAGTTGGTGCCCATCAAGCCGATGCCGCCTTTGACGAGCATGGTTGCGAGCAGTCTGCGATCCGCGGCCACATAGCGCACGCCTTCCGCGATGGGAGAAAAATCGACCAGATCCCGCGCGCGAAGCGGCGGCAGGTTCTCCGCGTGCGGTTCGCCGAAACGCATTCTCCGGATCAGCAGCGCCGAAGCGACGAAGGAGAGCGAGTTGAGTATGAATACGGTCTCGCGTCCGAAGAACACCTGCACCAGGCCCCCCAGCGCCGCGCCGATGGCGAAATTCACGCTCCAGGTGGCTGAGGCCAGCGCGTTCGCCACGGGGATTTCGGCCGGCTCGGTGATGTTCGGGATCACGGCGCTGCGCCCTGGCTCGAACAGGGCCAGGCACACGGTCTCGGAGAACAGCAGCACGAACAGCAGCCACAGCGTGTCGCGCGAGCGCACCAGCATCATCGAGAGGACAATGCCGGCCCGCGCGTAATCCGCGAAGATCATCACCTTCCTACGGCTGATTCGATCGTTGATCACGCCCTCGGTCGGCGCCATCAGGCACTGCGGCAGCACCTGCATCATGAAGGCGAGCGCCACCATCTGGGCGCTGCCGGTGAGCTCCAGCAGAAAGCTGAGAATCGCGACCGAGTAGAACCAGTCGCCCAACTCGCTCACGATCTGCGCCAGCCACAGCAGGCGGAAGTTCCGGTTGCCGCGGATCAGACGCCAATACGCGACGAGCGTCACACCGAATACAGCCCCATCGCCTTCTTGACCTTGCGCACGGTATCGTTGGCGATCGGCGCGACACGCTCGGCGCTCTCTTCGAGCACGCGGGCGACGTAGCCGGTCTCCTCGGCGATCTCGCGATAGCGCTTCTGACTCGGCTCGAGCCCGGCGATCACGGCTTCGGCCACCTGCTTCTTCAGATCGCCGTAGCGCATGCCGCCGAAGTGCGCTTCCACCTCGGCGTCGCGCCAGTCCGTGAACGCCTGAAAAATAGTGAGCAGATTGCGTACGCCCGTGCCGAGTGTGGAAAAATCCACCGCCGGATTTGAATCCGTGGTGGCGCGCATGATCTTCTTGCGGATCACATCCGGCGGATCGAGCAGGCTGACGGCGTGCCCGCTGCCCGCGACCGACTTGCTCATTTTCTTCTCCGGGTCGTCGAGTCCCATCACGCGCGCTCCGACTGTCGGAAGGTGCGTCGCGGGCATCACGAACGTTTCTCCGTACAGCGAATTGAAGCGCTGCGCGATGTCCCGTGCCAGCTCCAGATGTTGGGACTGATCGTCGCCCACCGGGACGATCGCCGCCTGGTACAGCAGAATGTCCGCCGCCATCAGTACCGGGTATTGCAGCAGTCCGTCGCCGACCGTCTCCTGGCCCTGCGTCTTGGCTTTGTACTGCGTCATGCGCTCCAGCCATCCCACCGGCGTGACGCACGTCAGCATCCAGGCCAGCTCGGCGTGCGCGGGTATCGAAGATTGCACCACCAGCGCCGAATGCGTTGGATCGATACCGATCGCCAGCAGGATCCCCGCGAGCTCCTCGATCTTCGCCCGAAGCTCGGCCGGCTCCTGATACAGCGTGACGGCGTGCAGGTCGACAATGCAGTAGATGCTATCGTAGTCGTACTGGATTTTGGCCCAGTTTTTCAGCGCGCCGAGATAATTCCCGATGTGCGGGCTCCCGGTGGGTTGAATCCCGGATAAGACTCGTGCTCTCATGCGGAGTTGGGGGAAAGTTCCATCGTAAACGAAGTCCGCGCCGAAAAGTGGGTCTACGGCGGCGATTCGCTCGCGCGCGTCGATGGCAGAGTTGTGTTGGCTCCCTTTCTGCTGCCGGGTGAAACCGCGCGTTTGGACGTGCACGAAGGCGTGCGCGCGGATCTGCTCGAGGTGATCGCCGCGGCGCCCGAGCGCATTGCGCCCCCGTGCCCCTACTTCATGCGCTGCGGCGGCTGCCACTACCAGCACGCGCCGTACGAGTTCCAACTCGCGCGCAAAGTGGAGATCCTGCGCGAGCAATTACGCCGCGTCGGCAAGATCGACTACGCGGGCGAGATCGGAGTGGTGAGCGGCCCGCCGCTCGGCTATCGCAACCGCGTGCAGCTCCACGTCGCCAACGGCCGGATGGGATACCTCGCCGCGCGCTCCCACGATCTGGTGCCGCTGGCCGGCGATTGCCCTGTCGCCTCGCCCCGCCTCAATCTGGCGATGGCCGCGATGCGCGAACGCCTCCACGATCCACGCTTCCCCCGCTTCGTGCGCTCGATCGAACTGTTCACCAACGAAGCGGACGTGCAGGTGAACGTGGTCGAGGCGGATCGTCCGGTGGCGCGATCGTTCTACGAATGGTGCGAGTCGCCGGTTGCGCTGGAGTACCCGACTTCCGTGGGCACGTTTCGCGTCAGCCCACGGTCCTTCTTCCAGGTGAATCGCTTTCTGGTGGAGTCGCTGGTCGAAGCCGCGCTGGCTGCGAGCGGCGGGGAGACGGCTCTCGACCTCTACGCGGGCGTCGGCCTGTTCGCGCTTCCTCTGGCTCGCCGGTTCAAGATCGTCACGGCGGTCGAAGCCGGCTCGAGCGCGGCGCGCGATCTGGAGTTCAACGCGGATCGCGCGGGCTTGACGATTCGCATCGCGCAGAGCCGCGTCGACGACTATCTGGCGAAGCTTCAGACCACGCCCGACTTCGTGCTGGCCGACCCGCCTCGCGCCGGACTCGGCAAATCCGTGATCACTCACGTGGCGCGGCTGGCCCCGCCGCAACTCACCATCGTTTCCTGCGATCCGGCGACGCTCGCGCGCGATCTGGCCGCGCTGCCCGCCTACCGCATCGAGCGCCTCACGCTGGTCGATCTGTTTCCGCAGACCTATCATTTGGAAACCGTCGTCCACCTGGTTTCGTGATACGCTGTGATCGAGGAATGCACGGGAAGGCGGTGAAATTCCGCCACTGCCCCGCAACTGTAATCGGCACGTAGTCATGGCTGGGGATGGTCACTGCGAAAGCGGGAAGATCGGCCCCACGAAAAGCCAGCCGTAAGTCAGGAGACCGGTTCCTCGACGACAGACTGAAGTACGTTTCGAGGGGGAACGTCTCAATGACACCTACTTTTTTCCTGCTATTGCTATTCAACGTGCGTGGTGTGGTTTTGGACCCCACCGCGCGACCGGTCCCTGCCGCGCAGGTTTCCTGCGGCTCGGAATCGGTTTCGACGGATTCACGCGGCCGGTTTGAATTTCCGACGGCGATCGATTGCGACGCAGTCGTTACGAAACCCGGCTTCACCACGCAGAATGCCCGTATGTCCGCATCGAACGACAATCAGGTCACGCTGGCGCTGGCGCCGGCGAGCGATCGCGTTGTCGTAACGGCAACCGGCGCTCCCGTCGCACTTGAAGAAGCGGGCGTTGCAGCCGACGTCTTCACGGAGCGCGATTTCGAAGCGCGGCAGTTTCCGTTCCTGCAAGACATCCTCCGCGACGTCGCCGGGTTGAGCGTAGTGCAAACCGGACGCAACGGCGGCATCACCAGTCTGTTCGCGCGCGGAGGCGACAGCAACACGTCGCTGGTGCTGCTGGACGGAGTTCCGCTCACCGAGCCCGGCAGCTCTCTCGATTTCGTGCACCTCACTTCCGCGGGCCTCGATCGCATGGAGGTGGTTCGCGGCCCGGAAAGCGCGCTGTTCGGCGCCGAGGCCTCGAGCGCCGTCATCCAGATTTTTACGCGCCACGGCGATCCGGAAGCGGCGGCTCCGCACGGAGCTATCTCCTACGAGCGAGGTTCCTTCTCCACCGATCATTGGGCGTCCTCGCTCGAGGGCGGCTTCCGGAATCGGATCGACTACGCGCTCACGGCCGGCCAGTTTCGAACCACCGGCGAGTTTCCGAACGACGCCTTCCGCATCACAACCGGCACGGCTAACCTCGGGTATCGCTTCTCCAGCGCGACCAGCCTGCGCGCGGTGTACCGCACGTTCGATTCCTGGACCGGCGTGCCGGGCCAGGTCGCTTACGGTTTGATCGACTACGGCGCCCATTCATCGGACCGGGATTCGGCGCTGAGCGTACGCCTGGATGACGCGCGCGGCCGCCGATTCGTCCAGCGCGTGACCTTCGGCTATCATCGCTATCGCGATCGTTTTCTGGATCCGGACGGACTGGGGCCTTACGACGTAGCGGGGTTGATCCACACCGTGCCCGGCCCGCAGCCGAGAGTCTATTTTGTGCGTCTGACCACCGTGGCCGATCCTGGGACCACACTCGTGACCGCGAGCGAGCCCGGCTTCGGTCCTGGCTCCGGCCTCACTGTGACCGATCGCGCGAGCGCTGGTTATCAGGGAACGCTCACACATCGTGGCGGCGCGCTGGTGTTCGGTTATGAGTACGAGCGCCAGGCCGGCGTGATTTCACAATCGGGCGTCGCCCGCCATGATAATGGAGTGTTCGCGCACGAGCGGTATGCGCTCACACCGCGTATTTTCCTGAGCGGGGGCGCGCGCTTCGAGCAGAGCAGCACATTCGGTACGAAGTTGGCGCCGCGCGGCGCCGTCACGTTCCGGCTGCCGAAGGAAACTTTCCTCCGCTTCAGCGCCGCCCGAGGCATTCTGGAGCCGAGCCTGATCGAGAACTTCGCGCGAGAATCGTTCTACGCGGGGAATCCATCGCTGCGCCCGGAAAAAACAGACAGCTACGAGGCGGGAATTTTTCGCGAATGGTTCATGCGCCGCCTAAGAACCGAGGTCTCGGTCTTTCGCAATTCTTTTGAGGACCTGATCGAATTCGATTTTTCGGCGTTTCCCGCTACCTGGCGCAACATCAATCGAAGCTGGACGCGCGGGGCGGAGATTTCGGGCACGCTGCGGCTGGCGCGCAATGCCTCCGTGCGCGGCGCCTACACGAAGCTCTACACTCGGATCACGCAAAGCAATAACGGCGACCTCGGCCAGGACCTCGTGCGCCGCCCGCGCAATGCGGGCTCGGTTTCTCTCGATCTGACGCCCCGGCGCTGGAACCTGATTGCCGGCGGCCGGTTCGTGGGCGAGCGCCAGGAATCGGATTTCATCTTCTTCGTCGTCAACCGCAACCCGGGCTATCGGTACGTTTTCGTGAACGGATCGTGGCAGGCGACGCACCACGTCGCGCCGTTCCTGCGCATCGAAAACGCGCTCGATGAGCAATACCAGGAGGTCCTCGGCTACAGCGCCCTCTCGCGCAACGTCATCGGAGGATTGCGAATCACATGGTGATGACGCGGCGCGAAGCGCTATGCCTGATCCCGGCGGCGACGCTGGCGGCGCAGCCGCGACGGATCGTTTCCACCGCACCAAGCATTACCGAGTTGCTTTACGCGCTCGGCCTCGGAGACAGCGTTGTGGGAGTGACGCGTTTCTGCCGCTACCCGCCGGAGGCACAGAGCAAGCCGAAGATCGGCGACTATACTTCGCCGAACCTGGAGGCGATCGCGGCGCTCAAGCCGGACCTGGTGATCGTTCAAACCAACCCCGTGCGGTTGAAAGAACGGCTCGCCGCGCTGCGGCTGCACGTCCTGGAGATCAATCAGGACACGATCGCAGCGCTCTACGATTCGATCCGCGTGGTCGGCGACGCCACCGGCGCTCCCGCGCGCGCCGCGCAATTGGCTGGCTCGATCCGAAGCGCCCTCGACGAGATCCAGCGGCGGGCCGCGGCGCTTCCGCGCACCCGCGTGATGTTCGTCGTCGGCCGCTCACCTAACCGCCTGGAGGACCTCGTGGTGGTCGGCAAGGCCTCCTATCTGAATGAGGTCATCGCCCTTGCGGGGGGAGAAAACATCTTTCGCGACGCCGTCGCGCCGTATCCTGCCGTCTCGCTCGAAGACGTGCTCTCCCGCAATCCGGAAGTGATCCTCGACATGGGCGACATGTCGGACACCGTCAACGTCACCGATGAGCACAAGCGCGGAGTGGTCGCGCTGTGGCGGCGGATGCAGGGTCTGGCGGCCGTAAGAGCGCAGCGCGTGTTCCCAGTGGCGTCGGACATCTACGTGGTGCCCGGGCCGCGCGTCGTGGACGCGGCGCACGCGATCTTCGACATGCTGCATGGGAGACCCAGGTGAGTTTCCGCATCGAACGCCTCGGCTTCGCCTACGGCCTGCACGAAGCCACGTTCGACCTGCCCGAGTCCGGACTGGTCGCGATCGCGGGCCCGAACGGCGCGGGGAAGTCGACGCTGGTTGGAATCATGGCCGGGCTGCGTCATCCCTACCGCGGCTCGTGCGTCTACGAAGGCGTCGAAGTGCGCCGCTGGAGAAAACGCGATTTCGCCCGGCGGGTGGCGTTCCTGCCGCAATCCGTGCGCCTCGAGTTTCCGTTCACCGCCGAGCAGGTCGTGTTCATGGGACGAACTCCCTATGCCGCGGGCTGGTTCGAATCGCAGAAGGATCGCACCGCGGTAGAGCAGGCGATGGAAATCACCGATTGCGCCGCCTTCCGCACGCGCGATTTCCGGTCGCTTTCCGGAGGCGAGCGGCAGCGCGTGATTCTCGCGTCGGCGCTGGCGCAGGAACCGCGCGCGCTCCTGCTCGACGAGCCGGCCACGTTTCTCGACCTCCAGCATCAGCTCTCGCTCTACCGCCTGCTCGCGACCCTGGTGCGCGGCGGGATGCTGGTGGTGGCCGTCACGCACGACCTCAACCTGGCGCTTCAGTTTTCCCACCGGCTCCTCGTGCTCGATCAGGGACGCGTGGCCGCGGACGGCGTGACCGCCGACGTGCTGAATCCCAATCTCATCGGCAAGGTGTTCGGCGTCCAGGCCGAGCTGCGCGGCTCTCCGGAGCGGCCGTGGATCACCTATGGATGGTAAAGTGTGGGCCTCGCTGGCCGTGCTGGTAGCCGTTGCGATCATTGCGCCTCTGATCGGCAGCACGCACATCGGCCTCGGCCGCGCGATCTCGGGCGCCTCGCCGGATCACGAAATCCTGTTCTATGCGCGGCTGCCGCGAGTGCTGCTCGCGCTGCTGGGCGGCGCGGCGTTGTCCGTGACGGGAGTCCTGTTCCAGTGCCTGTTGCGCGATCCCCTCGCCGAGCCGTACACGTTGGGCGTTTCGAGCGGCGCGTCGTTGGGCGCGGTGCTCGGCATCTGCTTCGGCTTCCGCGCCACCGGAGTACTGTCGCTGGCCGGAGCCGCGGCGGTGCTGCTCATCGTGCTCGGCATCGCCTTTGAAGGACGGCGCCTCTCGTCGTTCACGCTGCTGCTCACCGGCGTCACGATGAACAGCATCTCGTTTGCGGTGATCCTGTTCCTGCACAACCTGGCGAGCTTCGCGCAGTCCTTCGCGATCACGCGCTGGCTGATGGGCGGCATCGACGCGGTCGAGTACTCGACGCTCGCCTGGCTCGCCGCCGCGGTGCTGCCGGTCAGCGCGCTGGTGATCGCCCGCGCGCGCCAGTGGAACCTGATGGCGATGGGCGAGGATTGGGCGGCCTCGCGCGGCGTCGCTACCACGGCGCACACGGCGCTAGGGTACATTGCCGGGTCCGTGCTCACGGGGCTGGTGACCTCGCTCACGGGCCCCATCGGATTCGTCGGCCTGATCGTGCCGCACGCGCTGCGCCTGAAGCTGGGCGCCGATCATCGAGTGCTGTTTCCGTGCTCGTTTCTGCTAGGCGCTGCGTTTCTGGCGGCTTGCGATACGCTCGCGCGAACCGTCATTGCTCCCACCGAGATCCCCGTGGGCGTGATCACGGCGCTCGCCGGCGGGCCGTTTTTCATCTGGCTGTTGCGATCGAAGCGGAGGAGCCTGTGGCTATAGTGCTCGTCGGGGGCGGCGCGCGCAGCGGCAAGAGCCGTTATGCGCTGGATTTCGCCCGCGCCCGCGGTGGACGGCTCACGTTTCTGGCGACGGCGCAGCCTCACGATACGGAAATGGAGGACCGCATCGCGCGCCATCGCGCCGAGCGCGCCGAAGCCTTCGCGACCATCGAGGAGCCGCTCGAAATCGCGGGCATCCTCAAGGCGGCCGCGGCCGGCGTGATGGTGGTGGATTGCCTGACGTTGTGGCTATCGAACGTGATGCTGACGTTCGGGCGCGATATCGACGCCGACATCGAAGCCGTGGTCGATGCCGCCCGCACGAGTCCTGCCCTGGTGATCATGGTTACCAACGAAGTCGGCTGCGGCATCGTGCCGGAGAGCACGCTGGGCCGTGACTTCCGTGATCGCGCCGGCATGCTGAATCAGCGCGTCGCCGCCGCGGCCGAGGAAGTCTACTGGATGATCTTCGGATACCCCTTGAAAGTGAAGTGATGCGCACGCTGCTCGGGGCCGTCCGCTTTCTCACCATCCTGCCCGTGCCGGGCGAGCCCGTTCCGTCGGGCCGTGCTGCGATATTTTTCCCCTTTGTCGGAGCGCTGCTCGGAGCGGTGGGCGCCGGAGTCCTGCTCGCCGCCAGCCGCGTCCTGCCCTTATCTCTGGCGGCCCTGGCGACCGTCGCCTTCTGGACCGCGATCTCCGGCGTGCTTCACGAAGACGGGCTCGCCGACGTCGCCGACGCATTGCGCGCGGGACGCACCCAGGAGCGGATGCTCGCGATCCTGAAGGACAGCCGCATCGGCACGTTCGGCGCAATGGCCCTGGTGCTAAGCGTGCTGGCGCGGTGGCAGGCGCTCGAGCATCTGGCCGTGCCCCGCACGCTCGAAATCTGCATCGCCGCGCAAGCCGTTCCGCGCGCCGCGATGGTGGCGCTGGCCTGGGTGTCGAGGCCCGCAAGCGCAGGGCTCGGGCTCGCTTTTTCCTCGACGCTCACGACGCCAGGAGCGCTCATCGCCATTGGACAAGGCATCGCGGCGGCGCTCGCGTGCGGGCTGCGGCCGGGTCTGGTGATCCTCGCGGGCGCGTACGCCGCCGTCCGGCTTGCCCGCTGGTACTTCTACCGCCGCATCGGCGGAGTCAACGGCGATTGCCTGGGCGCGACGGAACAACTCCTGGAAATTTTCGTGCTCTTCCTGTTCACATGTTCGGCCTGCGGATGGTGACGTGAATCTCGAACCCATTTCTCCCATCGCGAATCCGGATCTGGAGGCCCGTCTTCAAAGACGGCTCGATTCGCTGACCAAGCCGCCCGGCAGCCTGGGCCAGCTCGAAGCACTCGCGCTACGGCTGGGATTGATTCAGAGCACCGATATGCCGGCCATCGGCCGCAAGGCGATGCTGATCTTTTGCGCCGATCACGGGGTTGTCGAAGAGGGCGTGAGTCCGTATCCGGCCGAGGTGACGCGTCAGATGGTCGCGAATTTTCACGCGGGCGGCGCGGCCATTACCGTGCTCTGCCGCCATCATGGAATCGAGCCCATCGTAGTGAACATGGGTGTGGGCAGGCCCACGCGCAACTTCGCCCGCGAGGCCGCCATGACGCGTGAGGAAGTCGAACAGGCGATCGAAAATGGCATGGCTCACGCCTGCGCCGCGGATATTCTGGGCGCCGGAGAGATGGGCATCGGCAATTCGACATCCGCAGCCGCGCTGCTGAGCGCCTTCTCCGGACTCGACCCGACCGAGACGGCCGGGCGCGGAACTGGCCTCGACGATGCGGGCGTGATCCGCAAAGCCGAAGTGATCCGGCGTGCGCTTGCGCTGCACCAACCCGATCCGCGAGATCCCGTCGGTGTACTCGCTGCGGTCGGAGGCCGGGAAATCGCCGCCATTGCCGGCCTGATCCTCGGCGCGGCGGCCCGCCGGAAAGCGGTGGTGCTCGACGGATTCATCTCCTGCTCGGCGGCGCTGGTGGCCGGCGCGCTGGCGCCCGCTTCGCTAGACTACGCGATCTTCTCGCATTGCTCCGCCGAACGAGGACACCGCCGCATGCTCGAATATTTGGGCGCGAAACCGCTTCTCGACCTGGATCTGCGGCTGGGCGAAGGGACCGGCTCCGCGCTCGGCATCGGCGTGCTGGAGGCGGCCGTGAAGCTGTACCGCGAGATGGCGACGTTTGAGAGCGCAGGCGTGAGCGGCTCTCGCAGGCGACAAGATCGCCTGCCCCACATCACTTGAGCGACGCCAGCAGAGTCCCGGACTGGCGAAGCACGTTGAGCCGGGCGGCTTCCACCGTGTGCTGCGCCGCATAGTAAGCCAGCCACTTTTCGTTTTCCGCCGCGCGCGTCTCCTCCACCTTGGCCAGCGGCAGCCGGCCCTCCTCCAGCTGCGCCAGCTCGACGGTGAGCTGCTCGCGCGTCAGGTCCAGGTCCGCGCGAGCCACGTCGCGGGAGGCCTCGGCCCGGCGCACGTCCTGAAAGGCGCGGCGCAGGTCGGCGGTGATGCGGGTGCGCGTACGGCTCACTTCGATACGCAACTTGGCCACGTCGGCCTCGGCCTGAGATGCATAAGCGTATGCCGCGCGCCCCACCAGCAGGGGAATCTCGAAGGAAGCGCCGAGCTGGCCGTTGTGGCGCTGGAAGCGGGCGAAGTAATCCTGGTAGTTGTACTTGGCGAACAGCGAATATTGCGCCACCAGGTTGACCTTGGGAAGCCGCATCGCCCGGTAGCCTTTGATCTCGAGCGTCTTGCTCTGCATGTTGGATTCCAGGCGTTTCAGTTCGTTGCTGTTCTCCAGCGCCGCTTCGATCGACCCCTCTTCGGACTCCGGCACGTCGATGGAAGCTCGCTCTTGCTGCGCGGCCCGCACCCGGTCGTCCGGCCCCAGCCCGAGCGCAAGCGCCAGCGCGGTCTCGGCGTTGATCACATCGAGCGCGAGCGCATCCACGCTTTGCCTGGCCTTGAGAACCCCCAGGTTCGCCTTCTTCGATTCCAGGGCCAGCTCGCGCCCTTCGGCGACACGCGCCTCCACCAGCTCGCGGACGCGCGCGAGGTTCTCCGCCTGGCGCTGGGCGGCGCTCAGACTGAGAGAGGATTGCTCGGCCTGGAGAAACAGAGAGGCCACGCGGTAGGCGACCTCCTCCTGGCGCCGCGCGGTGTCGATTTCCGCGGTGCGAATGCCCTCGTTGGCCTGCGCCACCTGGTAGCTCTGGGGCCGGTCATACAGCGCCATCACCGTCTTGGCCTGGAAGATCGAGGGCGCGTTTCCTTCAATGCTGTTCGGAAACCCGGTGGTCCAGGCGGCGCCGCTGCCGGCGAACACTTTGGGAGTGAACGGGTCGTGCGCGATCACCACCTGATCGCGGGCTTTCTGCTGATCCAAACGCGCCAGCATCAGCTCGGGACTCTGCGCCAGCGCCAGGTCGAGCGCCTGCCGGAGCGTCATGGTCCGGACTTCGGCCGAAGCGCCGAGTGCGGAGAAGAGAAAAAAAACAAGGGGCTTCATACTCACCCCAGTGTAGCGATAGCTACTCGTATCGCAGCGCTTCGGTCGGATTCAGCCGCGCTGCGCGATTGGCGGGCAGCAGACCGAACACCAGGCCCACCAGCAACGAGACCGTGAACGCCACGGCGATCGAGATCGCAGAGATGGGGATTCGCACTTCGTCCGTGTAATGCTGAGCGGCGAGTGGAAGGGAGACGCCGATCACGATGCCGGCCATGCCTCCCACCAGGCTGATGATCACCGCCTCGGCCAGGAACTGCTCCAGCACGTCGCGCCGCGAGGCGCCCACGGCCATGCGCAGGCCGATCTCCCTCGTGCGCTCGGTCACCGTCACCAGCATGATATTCATGATGCCGATGCCGGAAATGATGAGCGCGATGGCCGAGACTACGATCAGCACCGCGGTCAGCACGCCCGCAATGCGCCGGGCCGCGTCCAGAATCGCCGCCAGGTTGTCGACGCGGTAGCGCGCGCCCAGCCGGTGCCGGCTCTCCAGAATCGAGCGAACCACGCCGGTGAGCGGCTGCACCTCGGCCGCGGTTCGGGCCTGGATGTACAGCGGGTCGATGCGCTCGATCTGCGCAAAATATTTCAGCACGCTGATCGGGATCAGCACGTTCTCGCCGGTCAGCTCGGACAGGCCGAAGCTTTCGGTCCTCTCCCGGAACGTCCCGATGATGGTGAACTGCAAGCCGTGCAGTTTGATGGACTGGCCCACCGCGGCCGTCTGGCTGCCAAACAGCCTTCGCGCGAGCCGCTCCATCAGCAGGGCGACACGGTGGCGATCGCCCACATCGCCCGAGTCGAAGAACCGGCCGGACAGCAGTTGGAGATTGCGCACCAGCGGGTAGTATTGGTCCGACCCGATGATGGCGACGTCCTCTTCGCGCCCCTCGATGCGCATGCGGTCGAAGCTGTTCATCACTCCGGTGGCGGCCACGATGCGCGCGCCCAGCTGATTGCGCACAGCCTCGACGTCGCTCACCTTGATGTAGTCGGCGTCGGCCGCGGCCATGGCCCCGTTGTTCCCCGTTTCGTACTGCGCGTAGATCAGGTTGGAGCCGATGCGCTGGATCTCCTCCAGGACGTAATCGCGGCTGGTGAGCGAAATAGTGACCACCAGAATCACCGACGCGTTGCCGATCACCAGTCCCAGCGCGGTGAGGAAGGCGCGAAACTTGTTGGCGCGCAGTGCCTGAACGCTCGAGCGCAGCGCCTCGGCGTGAAACATCAGGAACCGGTCTTCTTGAGCAGGGCTTCGGCGCGCTCCCGAGGAGGATCGCTGGGTGTGAGCGGGGAGTGGAGATAGCGCTCCAGCAGCGCGCGCGCCTCCTCCAGGTTGCGCCGCTCCTTGATGTAGGCGTCGGCGCGCTCGAACAACACCTTGGGGTTGTCCGGGGCCATGCGCATCGCCTGCTCGAACAGCGCGTCGCTCTCCTTGATGCGCCCCCGTTTAGAGACGTAGTTGGCCAGATCCAGCAGGCGCCCTACCTGGCGGGGCGCAAGTTCCGCGGCGCGCCGCAAGTGCTCTTCCGCGGCGGTGTACTCCTTGCGCCGGTCGTCCAGCTGCGCCTGCGCGTAGTGTCCCTCGGCTGGGTCGCTCTGCGCGATCCGCGCCACCAGTTCCTGGGCCTTATGCAGTCCGCCACCGAGGAATCCGGGCGCGGTCAGGTAAAAATCGAGCAGGTCGCCGGTGGCATCCTTGTTGGATGGATCCAGCGCCACGGACCTCTCGAACATCTGGCGGGCCTTGTGGGCGTAGCCCGGCGCGGTGAACGGACCGCTGGTTTCCGCGCGGCGGCCGAAAGCGCGGCCCAGCCAAAGCAGCGACTGGGGATGATTCGGTTCCAGGGCCACGGCCTTTTCCAAAAACTCGGTGGCCTTCTTGTATTCGGCGAGCATGAAATAGTTCTGGCCAATCAGCTGGAGCGTGGCGGCGTCTCTCTGCTGCAAGGGCAGCAGCACAGCGAGGGATCGCTGGTACTCGGTGCGTTGATAGAGATCATGCGCTTGGTCCCACTCCGGCGCCGTTGCCGCGACAGCGACCGAACACGCGAATATGGCTAAAACCATCCAGCGCATGCCCAACTTCCCCGCTTCCGGATCAGTGAAACTCTGAAAGTAGTTTACTATAACTCCTTAGATGTACGCGCGCGCCCTCGGATACAGCGTCTAGTCTAGGAGGCTGTAGAAAAACGCGCTTGGGGCTCCGCCTGCTGACGCGCGCGGTTCAGTAACTGCCTTGGAATCAGCGGACGTCTTTCGGAAACCGCGACTTTGAGGGAGCGGAGAGGAGCGTTTTTGAGCAGCTTCCTAGGGGCGCGAACCGGCCGCATTTACTTGCCATCCAGGGTCCGGCCGCGCTGCCGGTCCGCATGGGCGCCTTGCAAATCGCCCACCGCCAGGCGCGATTCGGCGCGCGCGAAGTAAAGGGGCGCCGCATCGGGGAAGATCGCAATCGCCCGATCGAAATCGGCGAGCGCGAGCTGGTGCTGACCAAGCATCTGGTGGGTCGCGCCGCGCTGGAAGTAGGTTTCGCCGACGGGCGCCAGATCGAGCGCTCTGGTGAAGTCCTCCAGGGCGCGCCGCGGATCGCCGGCGCCACGCGCCGCCAGCGCGCGCAGGTTATAGGCCGGCGCGAGCTTCGGATCCAGTTCGATGGCCCGGGTGGCGTACGCCAGCGCAAAGGCAAACTCCTCCGTCTCCAGATGGATGAAGCCGCGGCCGAGCAACCCGCGTGGATTGCCGGGCTCGAGTTGGATGAGCTTGGTGAAATCGAGTGTGGCGTGCTCCAGCTTGGAATCGGCAAGGTTTGCCTGCGCCCGCAGGTAATAGGCGTCGGTGAAGTCGGGTTTCAAGGCGATCGCGCGATCCAGGGATAGACTCGCCTGGGTGTACCGTGCGGCTCTATACAGGCGCTCGCCTGCATCGTAGGACTCCTTGGCATCAACCGGAGCGACAGCGCGCGTATGAATCACGACGGCTAGTATCGCGATCGCCAGCGCCGCAGCCACCCAGGCCGCCTTGCGCCGCCGCGAGCGCCGGGCAAAGTCCTCGGCCGTCACCGGAACCAGAATCAGCGGAGGTTCGGCTCCCAGCGATTCGTTTGGACTGACTTCCTTCTCTGACACCATTTTTATGATATAGCGCCCTTAGAATACGGGGTTGGTTGAGTGCCCATCACGTTCGCTTACGCCGATGACGCAGGCATCCGATGCTGGCGAGTGCCGTTCCGAGCAAGACAAAGGTGGCAGGCTCGGGTGCCACGAACTCCTCGGAAAACGTATCGAAGCCCGCGAACTTGCTCCCTGCGCCCGTCAGCGTAATCACGGTGGTCACATCCACGTAAGTCTGATTGGCGCTCAGCCCGAACATAAACTGATTGGAAGTGCCCGTCGACAGGGTGAACACAGGGCTTGAGACCAACGTCCCGCCCCCCGCGCAACTCCCGGCGGTGAAAACGCCCGTCTGTGTCCCGCCTTGGCAGACGAAAAGCTGCAAAGAGCCTGAGGTGCCGGTCTCGACTACAGGCTGGTTCACGGTGAGAACAATCCGAGAAACGAAGTACGGGCTCGCGGACACCGTATAAGCGAAGTCCCAATTCACGCTGTGACCGGCGGAGCTGGACTTGCTAACGAAGTTGTTGTTGCCGTCGTCGTTGTTGCCATCGATGCTGGAGGCGCCCGACCCTCGCACGGACGAAAATAGCGCCGTATCCGCGGGTGATGTGGCCAGGTAGGTTCCGCCCAAAGTGAGCACGCCGTTAAAGCCGATGGTGGAGTTGGTGACCAGCGTAAAGTTGTTAAGAATCAGGTTGACCGAAGCGCAACCGCCGGCGCTGTTTATCGTGGTTGTGTCGTTGCCCGGACCCGCCGCTGGGACCGTCACGCTTGCGGAACTAGCCCCGTTGGACACCGATTGCGTCGTTGTGGCCGTGGGGCAGGCGTTGGGCGTTGCGCGTGCAAGCATAGCACAAAGCAGGAGACCACGTACCGCGCTCTTCACCAGTTAGATCTATCCTCTTAAGAATCATGATTTTATCAAAGATATCCAAATGTGTCAAGACCATTGTATTGTGCTAAAACGATGATACTAAATGACTATATTTAATGATGTATAGAGGGTCTGTTCTGGGTAAAGAACGTACAAGGGCAACAATATAGTGGACAAATCGGTCGATTTGTCCATATTGTTGCCCTTGTAAGCCCGCACAGGGCTGGAGGCCATCTACGGATTACGAGTCGCAACTCGCAGGTCGAGGTATTCGGTCCGGCCGCGCTCTACCTTGACCCTTGTCGCCTGATTCACCAGCGATTGATTCATGCCCGAGAGCAGTTCCGCTGGGCCGGCCCACTGGTCGAAAGCGAAGGC
>JBGPLI010000066.1:0-24889 GCA_041486445.1 Bryobacteraceae bacterium | reverse complement strand
AGTATCCGGACGGCCGGATGGACATCCTGACGCGCGGACTGCGCCGGTTCGAGATCCTGCTGTTGAACGACGAGCGCGCGTTCCTGCGCGGCTCGGTCGAATTTTTCGACGATGACGAATCCACGCCGCCGGCGCCCGATCTCCAGAAGCGCGCCATCGAAGGCTACAATCAGCTCGCGGCTCTCTCGCAGAACGAGCCCCTGCAAGGAACCGAGGCCGGCGCGCCGCAGTTGAGCTTCCGCCTGGCCCAGCCCGTGCCCGATGTCAGCTTTCGCCAGGTGCTGCTCGCCACTCGCAGCGAAGCCGATCGAATCCGGCAGCTCGCCGATTTTTTCCCCTCCTACGTGGTCCGTCAGCGGCGGATTCAGCACGTCAAGGAAGTGGCGCCCCGCAACGGCCACGGCCGCGGGGTCGCCGGCATCGAGTAATGCGTTGGACCTTGCTCGTCGACGCCGACGACACGCTATGGGAAAACAATATCTACTTCGAGCACGCCTTCGACGATTTTGTCGGGTTTCTGGATCACTCCGCGCTCACGCCGCCGCAGGTGCGCGACGTGTTGAACGAAATCGAGCTGGTGAACGCCCGCATCCACGGCTATGGCGCTAGAAACTTCGGGTGCAATTTGCAGCAGGCCTACCGGCATCTGGCCCAGCGCGAGATCCGCGAGGACGATCTGCGGCACGTGATGTCTCTGGCGGAGCGAATCCTCGAGCAGCCGCTGGAATTGCTGGAGGGCGTCGAGGAGACGCTCGAGTATCTCGCGGGGCGCCACGACCTCACGCTCTTCACCAAAGGTCACCCGGAGGAACAGCGGATGAAGGTGGATCGCTCCGGGCTCGCCGGTTATTTCGCTCACACCGCCATCGTGAAGGAGAAGGACGCGCACGCCTACCGGCGGCTGGTGGACGAGCGCGGGCTCCGTCCGGAAGAAACCTGGATGATCGGCAACTCGCCCAAGTCCGATATCAACCCGGCGCTGGAAGCCGGGCTGAACGCGGTGCTGGTGCCGCATCCGCGCACCTGGGTGCTGGAGCGCGCGGAAGTGCGGGACGGCGCCGATGGTCGATTGATAAGGGTCGAGAGATTTTCCGACTTGCGCCGTCATTTTTAGTGGAACCCGCTTGCATGAAACAACTTTGGTACTCCGGTCTGCTGTGGCTCTATGAGCGCCTGAAATCCCTGGATTGGCGCGTATGGAATCGCAACGCCGCCTACCCGCGGGGAGGTGACGAAGACGGTCTTGCGCTCCCTCCTGCGATCCTGCGAGTGAAGGTTGCCGGCACGGCCGACATCGTCTCTTTCCTGGAGGGTGGCAAGAACGCCGCCGATACGATTCGGGAATTGCTCTCGACGCATGGTGTGGACTTGAACCAGCTTTGCGCCATGCTCGACTTCGGCTGTGGGTGCGGCCGTGTTTTGAGGCATTGGCGCAATCCCGCAGCCACGGAAGTGCATGGGACCGATTTCAACGCTGACGCCATAAGTTGGTGCCGCGGCAATCTACCGGGGAGCACGGTGCAGGTGAACGGGCCCGCGCCGCCTCTTCGTTATCCGAGCGGCCGGTTCGATCTCATTTACGCGTTCTCGGTTTTCACGCACATGCCGGCGGCCTTGCAGAAAGCATGGCTGAGCGAATTCCAAAGGATTCTGCGTCCCTCCGGCTTTCTCATTTTCAGCACGCACGGAACCCACTACCGGGACCGCCTGACCGCGGAGGAACGAAGCCGCTTCGAGCAGGGCGAACTCGTGGTGCGCCATTTAGAAGCGAGCGGCACGAACTATTGCAATTCCTTCCATCCTGAAGCGTGGGTGCGGGACGCGCTGGGCCGCGAATGGCACGTGCTCGATTTCATCCCGTGTGGAGCGCGAGGCAATCCGATGCAGGACGTCTGGATGGTCAAGCCATGGGATGGGCGGGCTCACGCTTCCATCAGCGTGGATGGAAGTCCGGCCACTCCGCTGCGGTTGGTGAATTGACGGGGCCGGATCGAATGAAACGTGCTAAAACGGTACCAGTATTTATGGACCAAGGAGGAACCCCATGCGCAGACGAGAATTCCTGGCGACGCCCATTGCCCTGATGGCCGCGCCTTCCAACCTCACCGGCGTCAAGGCGCTGGTCTTCGACACGTTCGGAACCGTGGTGGACTGGCGCGGGTCGATCATAAAGGAAGGCACGGAATGGGGCAAGACCAAGGGACTACAGGTGGACTGGGGGAAATTCGCCGACCGGTGGCGGGCCGGCTACGGTCCCTCGATGGACAAGGTGCGCAAGGGCGAAATGCCGTGGACCAACCTCGATGCGCTGCACCGCATGCTGCTCGAAGACCTGCTGAAGGAGTTCAACATCACGGGTCTGACCGCGGAAGAGAAGGAACACTGGAACAAAGTGTGGCACCGGCTGTCGCCGTGGCCGGATGCCGTGCGCGGGCTCACGCGCCTGAAGACGAAATACATCATTGCCACGCTGTCGAACGGTAATGTTGCGTTGCTGACGGAGATGGCGAAATTCGGGGGCCTGCCGTGGGATACCGTGCTGTCGGCGGAGCTGTTCCGGCACTATAAGCCGGATCGCGAAGTGTACCTGGGCGCGGCCGAGCTGCTCGGGTGCAAGCCGGCGGAGGTCATGATGACGGCGGCCCACGTCGGGGATTTGAAGGCGGCGCGAGCCTTGGGGCTGAAGACCGCGTTCGTGTCCCGGCCGACGGAGTATGGACCAACCAAAAAGGCGGATTCGCCCGCGGGAGAATCTTTCGACGTGGTGGCTAGCGATTTCGTGGATCTGGCGGCGAAGATCGTTTAACTCTCGGCTATGGCAGAGAGAAAGAACACGCCTGTGGACAGCGGGCGCGTGGTGGCGGGCGTCCTGGCGGTGGCAGTGCTGACCGTGCTGGCTGCGTTGAATTCCTACCAGGTTTCCCAAGCCAACGCGATCCAGTTCGCCGATCCCTATGGAGCGGCGCTGGCCGAGACGCGCTTTGCCGCAGCCCTGGAACAATTGCCGCGCGACGCGGTGCTGGCATATGTGAGCGATATGCGGCTGGGGGAGCTCGCCGGTACCACCGCTTACCTGGCGGCTCAGTACGCGCTGGCGCCACGCATGGTGATCCCGGCGGAGGAGAACCCGGCGGCCGAGTGGGCGGTGGGGAACTTTTCCAAGCCGAGTGACTATGCCGCCGCCGGAGCGAAGATCGGATTCACCATGGTGCGCGACTTCGGCTCCGGCGTGATTGTGTACCGGAAGGCAAAGCCGTGATCCTGGCGGTGCTGGCGACTCTGCCTTTCATCGCGCTGGGCTGGATGCTGGTGCGCCTGCTGCTTCCCCCGCAAGCGCCTGGGAGCGGCTGGCTCCGATGGGCGATGGAGATATCGCTCGGAGCGGGGTTGGGCGCGGGTCTCACGTCGTGCGTCTACTTCCTGCTGGTGTGGGCGAAGGCTGCCAGCCGCGCGTCCGAGCTGGGAGTGGAAGCCGTGGCGCTGGCGTTGGCAGCGTGGTTGCTGGTTCGCCGAAAGCAAGCGGAAGCGAACGCCGCCCCGCCTCTGCGATTTTCCTGGAACTGGGCGCTGCGGCTGGCGGCCGTTCTGGGTCTGCTGCTGTTCCTGATGGATTTTTCGCAAGCGATCGGCGCCAGCCCGGACGGCGAGTGGGACGCGTTCTCGATCTGGAATGTGCGCGCGCGATTCCTGGCCGGCGGCCCCTCGACCTGGCGCTACGCGGTGGCGGCGGAGTCCTCCGGGAAGTTGCTGGGCGCGAGCCATCCCGGCTATCCGCTGTTGCTGTCGGCCTCGGTGGCGCGGGTGTGGATGCTGGCGGGCGACACTTCGAGCGGCGCCCCGTCCGCGCTCAGCCTGTTGTTCACGCTGGCCACGCTGGGGCTGATGTGCGGCATGATCGCGTGGATGCGCGCCGAGAGCGCGGCTCTGCTGGCGCTGCTGGTGGCGCTCGCCACCGAGGGATTTGTCTCGCAGGCGGGCTCGCAGTACGCGGATATTCCGCTCAGCTTTTTCATTTTGGCCACGGTGGGGCTGCTGGCATACGCGGCGGAGCATGAGTGGCCTGCGAGCGTGCTGGCGCTGGCGGGTCTCGCCGCCGGACTCGCGGCCTGGACCAAGAACGAGGGCCTGGCGTTCCTGCTGGTGGCCGTCGCAGTAGTGGTGTGGCGGGCCTGGAGACGGGCGGGAGCGTGGCGCGGCGCGATCGATCCGGTCAAGTGGATGGCCGCGGGCGCGGCGCCGGCGGCGCTGGTCACGATCGCCTTCAAGGTGTGGGTTGCGCCGCCGGGTGGCGAGGCGGTCCTGCCCAAGAGCTTCGGAGAGGCCGTCGCGAAGCTGGGCAACGGCGGGCGCTGGGGCCAGGTGATCGGCTCGTTCCTGCGCAATCTTTGGGACCTGGGCGTGTGGTGGGCACACCCGATTCTGCTGCTGGCATTGCTGGCGTTAGTGCTGGGGTTCGTTCGCAAGCAGGAGGCGCGATCGCGGCTGTGGCTGCTGCTGCCAGTCGCCGGGCTGCTCGCGGCCGACGTCGGAGTTTATCTCACCACGACGGCCGACCTGGGCTGGCATCTGGCCACGTCCAACAGCCGCCTGCTGGTGCAGGTGTGGCCGGCCGTGCTGTTCGTGTTCTTCCTGCTGGTGCGGCCGCCCGTGACCCCCGAGCCTGAGCCGGTAGCGGTTGCCGCGGGCGAAGCGGAGCGCCGGCGGAAAAAGCGGTAGACAGACTGCACCAGCACCTAGCCGCCGAAGGCCCTTCTGTTGTATACTGAGGGGCGGTTGACTATATCCATGCGTAACCGTATTCCGTTCGCCGCGCTGGTCTTGCTTGGGTTCGTTTGGTTGCCGGCGGCGGGTCAGCAGGTCCCCGCCAACGGACAGTTTCCGCCGTACAGACCGCCGCGCATGGCTGACGGGCATCCCGACCTCAACGGCCTGTGGCAGGCGTTCGTCACCGCCAACGTGGACCTCCAGGATCATGAGGCGCAACCGGGGCCGCATCCGGAAATCATGGGCGCATACGGCGGCGAACCCGCCGGCCAGAGCATCGTCGAGGGCGGCGAGATTCCCTACAGGCCGGAGGCGCTCGCGAAAAAGCGGCAGAACTTCGAAAATCGCGCGAAAGTGGACGTCAGCAGCGATAAAACGTGGCACAATCTGGGCGATCCGGAGTTCAAGTGTTACATGCCGGGCGTGCCGCGCGCGACCTACATGCCGTTTCCGTTCCGCATCGTGCAGGGCTCCGGTCCTTTCATCCTGATGGCGTATGAGTTCACCACCGCCACGCGCACGATTCGCATGAACTTCAAGGCCGAGTACCCCACGCCCGCCTGGATGGGCTGGAATCGCGGCCGCTGGGAAGGCGACACGCTGGTGGTCGACGTGACCGGCCAGCGC
Source organism: Bryobacteraceae bacterium (assembly GCA_041486445.1). GTDB lineage: Bacteria > Acidobacteriota > Terriglobia > Bryobacterales > Bryobacteraceae > Palsa-187. The sequence goes on along the minus strand of JBGPLI010000066.1, from coordinate 19,498 downwards.
GAGGAGAGCTGGCTCGACCGGGCGGGCGATTATCACGGCGACGAGTTCCACGTGGTGGAGCGCTACACTCTGGTGAGCCCGTATCACATGATGTACGAAGCGACAATCGATGACCCCAAGGTGTACACGCGCCCCTGGAAGATCAGCTTCCCTCTGTATCGCCGCATGGAAAAGAACGTTCAGCTTTTGGAATTCAAGTGTGTGCCGTTTACCGAACAGTTGTTGTTCGGCAACTACGAACGCAAGGCAAGCAAGTAACCGGGAGGATCGGATGAATTATCGACTGTTGATTTCGATCGGTGTTCTGACGGCCGTCTCTTTGTCGACGGCCGCGGGCCAGTCCCAGAAACCCGCCGCTGCGGCGGACACGGCGCCTAAGAAAGTTGCCCCCAAGGCCGCGGCGCCGGCGGCGAAGAAGACCTTCCGCACGCCGTGGGGCGATCCGGATCTGCAGGGAGTCTGGAACGACGCCACCAGCACGCCGCTCCAGCGTCCCAACGGACAAGGTAAGGATGTGCTCACCGACGAGGAAGCCGCGGACTTCCAGGAAAGTCTCGCCTTCGACCTGACTCGCGACCGCCGCGATGGAGGGGCGGACATCGACGTCAACCGCGCGTATAACGATCACTGGATGGATTCGCGCCGCTTGAAAATCACCTCCGATAAGCGCACATCACTGGTTGTGGATCCCCCGGACGGAAGAATTCCTCCGAGAGTGCCGCTGCCCCCGGACCGCGACAAGATCAGGGTCGAGCGCGCCGCCGCCAATGATCGTTTCAACGCCGGGCTGCCCCAGGCCGTCACCGATTTCTCGCTGCCGGTGCGCTGCATCATCCGCACCGACTCGCCGCCGTATCTGCCGACCATCTATAACAACGACTTTACGATCTACCAGAGCCCCGGCTACGTAGTCATCCAGCCGGAGATGATTCACAGCGCGCGGATCATTCCGCTCGACGGGCGTCCGCACCTGAACAAGAACCTCCCGCAGTGGCTGGGCGACTCGCGCGGCCACTGGGAGGGCGACATGCTGGTGATCGAGACCACCAATTTCAAAAACTACCCTGGCGTGATCTTCCAGGGCGGGAATCGCGAGACCTACAAGATCACGGAACGCTTTATCCGCGTCGACGCGACCTCCATCAACTACGAGTTCACGATCAGCGATCCGGCCACCTGGACCAAGCCCTGGACCGCGAGAATTCCGTGGAACAGGATCGATCCCGACGAGCAGATGTACGAATACGCCTGTCACGAAGACAACTACGACCTGGTTCACTTCCTGACAGGGGCCCGTGACCGAGAACGAAGAGGAGAAGCCAAATGAAAATCACTGCCGCATTAGTTCTAATCCTGGCTGTGGGCGGAATGCCGGCCTGGGCCCATCACGCCTTTGCTGCGGAATTCGACTCGAAGAAGCCCATCAAGCTGCGGGGAACCGTGACGAAGATGGAGTGGATCAATCCCCACGCCTGGATCCACGTCGACGCGAAGAAAGCCGACGGCTCGACCGAAGAATGGATGATCGAGGCCGGGACGCCGAACACGCTGCTCCGGCGCGGCTTCACGCGGGATTCGCTGAAGCCGGGGACCGAAGTGATCGTCGACGGTTACCAGTCCAAGGATGGGTCGCTGCGCGCCAACGGCCGCGACATCACGCTGCCCAACGGACAGACGCTGTTCCTGGGTTCGTCTTCGCCCGACGCTCCCTACAATCTGGATAAGAAGCAGTAAGGTGGCGCACGCACTCGTGCGACGCAAGAGTGCGCAATGTCACTTAGTTTTAGACATTCTTTGGTAAGATGCTGATTCTGTGGGGCAGGCCCTGCCCGTGGCCCGAGGGAATCCTCCACTGTGACAATGGGCTAAGAACCTGCCTCACTCCTGACAGCCGTTAGAGCGACCGCAGGAAATTGAGAAGATCCTGCTTGTCGGTTGACGACCGGGCGTTGAAGTTATTGATCACAATCACCGCCTCCGAGGTCCCATCGGTCCCGCCGGCTGCGTGTGCTGCGATCGCGGAAAGCAGGTCGCTGGTTCTTCCGTCGTGCAGGAAAAACAGCCTCTGCCCCAGGCCCCACAGCGGCGAGGTGCGAAATTCGTTCGGGCCGGCGGCGCCCTGCGAGATTCCGTCCCCGAGCAGACCCATGTTGTGCACCAGAAGGTCCGAGTACAGGTTGGCCGTCTGGAAGGCAAGCGCAGCGGTAGAGTGGTTGCCGGTCAACATGGACGCCATGTGACAGGCTGCGCAGCCCACGGCGCCAAACACCGCTTTTCCATTGGTGATGGAAGCCGCGCTGACGCTGCCATAAGAGCTGACAGGCGTGGGCGGGGCCAGGAACCGCATGAAGTTCGAGAACCCGAGCACGTCGTTATCGGCGGCATTCGGAACGGTCCGCTCGAAGTCGGTGTGGTCGTTGGGGAAGGGAGTCTGGCAGGCGACCGAATCCTGGACACCGCCCTCGCCGCGCTCATCTGGGAACGCCTCGTTCGATACGCCTTGCTCCACGTTGTAGGCTTCGCCGGAGAAGATGACCAGCGACTTGTTCTGAGCCTTCCAACCGAAGCGGGTGATGGTGCCATCATTGCCGTTGCGATTCTCGTGACCGATGATGCCGAATGGCTTGCCCCCAAACACATTGGCCGCGATGGTAGCGTCCGGAATCGCCTCGATCAGGCCGGCGCCGAACGTCGGCGTGGGAATGCGAAAAATGATCTCGGCCAGGTGCGCGCCAAAAAGCGGCTGGCTGATGACGCAGCCCGCCGGAGTATCGCTGCGGCCGGCGATCGTAAACAGGTCGTGCACTCCTCCGTCTGACCTGAACCGGATTTCACGAACCGGGCCAGTGGCGCTGATCAGGCCCAGCCCGGTGAGCAAGCTCACCTGCGAGACCGGAGCGACGCTCACCTGAGGGTTCGAGGCCGGGCTCGATCCGCCGCTCGCCGGGGCCGCGTGGCAGCCCGCGCAACTGTTCAAGTTGAATCGCGGCCCGAGCCCGTTGGCCACGGCATCGACTTCGGCAAACGCGGCTTGGCCGTCGGTGAAGAACCGTCCTTCCTTGACCGTGAGACCCCCAATGGGACCCCCCGCTCCGGCCGCACCACTTCGCGCTCCGGGATCGGTTTGAGCCAGCAATAAACCGGCCAAGCCGATGACTCCACAACTAATCTTAACGGAATTACTAATAGACATGTGTAGATACACTTTTCGCCTCCTTCGAATTGGGTATGCAAAACAAACCGTGATTGTTTCGCGGAGCCGGCTAGACCCTCCGATCTAGGCTCCCGAAAACCAACAAAGGAAGAGTACCATGCATGTTAGGACAAATCAAGATAAAAATCACCTGTACCGGAGAATATGTACGCCTTTTGAGGATTTATGGTTAAGACTCTATGTAATGTTAGCTTAATACTGTCGTATGTCTGTTTAATCAGGCGTTACACTGCGCGGGGCTCGGTCCGTAGGAGCCCATCGCGGAAGTCTTAGCAGGCCGGAGCCTGCGCCACCGAGTCGGGTGCTTGCTAGACCCGAGGGTCTCTCAAACGGGTACAATGTTTTCAACGTGGAAAACCGATTCGTGGACTGGATTGCGATTGCGGCCGCGATGTTGGGAAGCGTGTTCCTGGCGCATGCTCAGGCGGCAAGGCCGGCGCCGCGCCTGGCCGACGGCCATCCGGACCTGGGCAATGGAAAGGGCGCCTGGAGTCCCCAAATCATCGACGACATCTCCGGACGCGGACGCGGCGAGAAAGATCAGGCGACGCGGCTTCGCCAGATGAAGATGGTGGACCAGAGGGTTGACGTTCCTTTCCAACCTTGGGCCAAAGCGGTTTATGAACAGCGCGAGGCGACACTATCCAAAGACGATCCAGAAGGGTATTGCCTGCCGCCGGGAATTCCGCGGATGATGAACACTCCGTTCCCCATGCAGATTTACCAGTTGCCGGACCGGATCCTGCAAGTGTACGAGGGCGGCGCGCATATGTGGCGCATCATCTATATGGATGGGCGCAAACATACGCCAGCGGAAAAATTGAATCCCACGTATTTAGGCGAAGGCATCGGCCATTGGGAGGGAGACACGCTGGTGGTGGACGTCGTCGGGTTCAATGACCGAACCTGGCTCGACGCCGCGGGTCATCCGCATACCGAAAAGCTGCACGTGATCGAGCGCTACACGCGCACCGACGAAAGCACTCTCCATTACCAAGCCACCATCGACGATCCGGGAGCTTATACGAAACCGTGGACCGCCGGCTGGAAGGTCAAGTGGCAACCGGGCTGGGATCCTCTCGAATACGTCTGCCAGGAGAACAACAAGGACGTCGTGATCCAGAATCACATGGTGGGCATGCAGCCGGGTGAGAAGCATCACTAGACGTTCTCGACGGCGGGGGCAGGCTGGGCGGTTGATAGATCCACTCCTTCCCATCGCGCCACCACGGCCGTCGCCAGGCAATTGCCGAGCAGGTTCACCGACGTTCTCGCCATATCCATGAGCGTATCGACGCCGAGAATCACCGCCACGCCTTCGATCGGCAGGTGGAACGTGGCCAGCGTTCCGGCCAGGATCACCAGCGAGGCGCGTGGCACGCCGGCGACGCCCTTGCTGGTCAGCATGAGCGTCAGCAGCATCACCAGCTGCGTGCTGAAGGCGAGATGCACGCCCGCGGCCTGCGCCACGAACATCGCCGCCAGCGACAGGTAGAGCGTCGAGCCGTCCAGATTGAAGCTGTAGCCGGTGGGCAACACGAATGCCACGATATGTTTGGGCACGCCGAACTGTTCCATGTTCTCAAGCGCGCGCGGGAGAGCGGCTTCGCTCGAGGCCGTCGAGAAGGCGATCAGGAAGGGCTCGCGCACCGCCGCGATGAAGCGTTTCAAAGGCACCTTCGCGATCGCCGTGACCGAGCCGAAGACAACGACGACGAAGAAGACCTGCGCACCGTAGAGCGTCAACACGAGCTTTCCGAGATTCACCAGAACTTGCAGGCCCTTGTCGCCTACCGTCGCGGCCATCGCGCCGAACACGCCTAAAGGCGCGAAAAGCATCACGTAGTTGGTGTAGCGGAACATCACTTCCGAAAGCCCTTCGCAGAAAGCCACCACGGGGCGCGCCTTGTCTCCGATGGCGGCGCACGCAGTCCCGAACAGGAAGGAGAACACGACGATCTGGAGCACTTCACCGCGCGCCATCGAGTCGATGATGCTGGTGGGAAAGGTGTGCTCCAGGATGTCCGAGAAACTCGCGTTGGTCTGTGGCAATCCCGCCGAGGCTCCTCTCTGAAGCTGTACACCCACGCCGGGTTGAACCAAGTTCACCGCGCCCAGGCCGACGAACAACGCGATGGTGGTGACGATCTCGAAGTATAGAATCGCCTTGCCGCCGATGCGGCCCATGGTTTTCACATTGCCGGTGCCGGCGATCCCACACACCAGCGTGCCGAACAGCAGCGGCGCGATGATGGACTTGATCAGGCGGAGAAAGATGGCGCCGAGCAGGCCCATTTCTTTCGCGGGTCCGGGGAAGCTCGCGCCGAAGGCGATGCCTGCAACGAGGCCGATCAGAATCCACGTCGTCAGCGAGGGACGCTTCATTGACCGCCCCATTTCAGCTTCTCCCGCAACACATCGAAAAACAGCATCTGGGGCGGGCGGACGAGGCTGATGGAGTGTTCCGAGCGGCGGCAGACGACGCGGTCGCCCTGTTCCAGGAGTTCGCCGACCTGGCCATCGACGGTCAGGTAGGCGGCGTGATCCGCATCGCGGTTGATCACCTGGATCTCGCTGTCATCGGGCACGATCACCGGGCGATTGGTCAGCATGTGCGGGCAGATGGGCGTGATGGAGAGTGACGCGACGCTGGGAAAGACGATGGGGCCGCCGGCCGAGAGCGAGTACGCGGTGGAGCCGGTGGGCGTCGCCACGATCAGCCCGTCCGCCCGGTAGACGCAGACGAAATGGTGGTCCACCTGGACCTCGATTTCAATCATGCGCGCGATCTCCGCCTTGGCGAGGACGATATCGTTGAGAGCCTCGTAGGCGCCGACGCGCTCCGGGCCGCGCCACAGCTCGCCGTGGAGCATGCGCCGGCGTCCGATGCGAAAGTCGCCCTTGAGCGCGCGCTCCAATTGCGGATAGAGCTCCTCGATGGTCATCGCCGTCAGGAATCCCAAGCTGCCGAGGTTCACCGCGAACAGAGGAATGTCACGGCCTCCAATGGCGCGCGCGGCCGAGAGCAGCGTCCCGTCGCCGCCCAGCACGATCACCAGTTGCGTGCCCTGCGGCACTTCCGCGCGCGGCAATCCGTCCGCGCGGCCGGCGTAAGCGGCGCTTTCCTCGTCGATCCGCGCCTGGACGCCGCGTCCGGCCAGCCACGCGATCAGCTCCGGCACGAGCCTGGCCGCATGCTCGCTGCGCGGTTTCGAGAGGATGCCGACGGTGTTAATGGCTGTGACGGGCATGCAGCAAGAACTCCCGGTTCCCTTCCGTTCCCAGAATCGGACTCTCGACGATGGCGGTGCGAAAGCCGAGGTCCTCGGCGCAAGCGCGGACGCGCTCGCAGGCGGCGCGGTGTGTTTCCGGATCTCTCACGATCCCGCCCTTGCCGACCTCTCCCCGTCCGGCTTCGAACTGTGGCTTGATCAGGACGACCATTTCACCGCGCGGCGTGAGCAGCGCGGCGATCGCGGGAATCAACATCGTCGCGGAGATAAAGCTGGCGTCGCACACGGCCAGGTCGAACCGATCCGGGAAATCCCCTGGGCGCAGGTAGCGGGCGTTGACGCCTTCGCGCACCACCACGAGCGGGTGGTTGCGCAGCTTCCAGTCGAGCTGGCCGTGTCCGACGTCGATCGCCAAAACCTTCGCCGCGCCCCGCTGGAGCAGACAATCCGTGAATCCGCCGGTGGAGGCGCCGACGTCCAGGCAAATCCACCCGGCGACATCGATTCCAAAAGAGTCGAGCGCGCCGGCGAGCTTCACGCCGCCGCGGCTGACATACGGCATCCTCTCGAGGATTTCGACGCGGCAGTCGCCGGCGATGCTGTGCCCGGGCTTGACGCCGGTTTGCCCGTCAATCCGCACCTGGCCGGCGAGAATCAGGGCGCGAGCCTTCTCGCGCGACTCCGCCAGGCCCCGCTCGACCAGGAGCTGATCGGCTCGAATCTTTTTCGCGGTCACGCGCATCACGCGCTGCGGCGGACGATCAGGTCCGCCAGCTCCCTGAGCCGTTCGGCTCGATCGTCAAAATCTTTCAAGGCCAAGTGCGCCTCCTGACGCTCCTGCTCAGCCATCTCGCGCGAGCGCTCGATGCCGTAGACGGCGGGAAACGTAATCTTGTTCTGCTGGGCGTCCTTTCCGGCGGTCTTGCCGAGCGCCTCAGAGGGCTGCTCGACGTCGAGCACGTCGTCGACGATCTGAAATGCGAGGCCGGCGTGTTCGCCAAAACGAGTAAGGGCATCGAGCTGCTCGCAGCCGGCGCCGGCGTAGATCGCACCCATGCGCACGCTCGCCCGCAGCAGGGCTCCGGTCTTGGCGCGATGGATCGAGTCGAGCAGAGGCGCAGTGGGGAACTTGCCCTCGCCTTCGAGGTCGTTCACCTGCCCGCCGATCATGCCGCGGACTGTTCCCGCGGCCGTGGCGAGTTCCCGCACCAGTTGGATCCGCAGCTCGGGGCCGATCTGTTCGAGCTTGGAGAGCACCTCGAAGGCGAGGGTGAGGAGCGCGTCGCCCGCCAGAATCGCGATGGCGTCGCCGAAAACTTTGTGGCAGGTGGGACGGCCGCGGCGGAGGTCGTCGTTATCGAGCGCCGGCAGATCGTCATGGATCAATGAATAGGTGTGAATCAGCTCCAGCGCGCAGGCGGCCGATTCAACGCCCACCGGCGCATCGGAAACAGCGTGGGCCGCGGCGATCGCCAGCAGCGGGCGGATGCGCTTCCCACCGGCAAACAGACTATAGCGCATGGCCCGGTGGATGGTGGCGGGATCCTGGGTCTCCGCCGGCACCCAACAGTGGAGCGCCGCGTCCACCGTCTTCTGCTGAACGGCGATGTAAGCGTCGAGCGTCATCAGGTCCTGGCAGCCCATCACTTGGCATCCATCACTTGTCGGGGCGGAACGGCTGCGGCTGCACTTCCCCGGCGCGTTTCATCAGGATTTCGACCCGTGTTTCGGCTTCTTCGAGCTGCTTGCGGCAGGCCTCGCTCAGCTTCATGCCGCGCTCGAAAAGGTCGAGCGCCCGCTCGAGCGGCAGCTCGCCGCTCTCCATCTCCTTGACGATCGCCTCCAGTTGCTGGAGGCCGGCCTCGAAACTCAACGGCGCCTCATCCGGCATCGACTTATTCTAGCGAACCGGCGCGAGAGGATTCCGGATTTGCGCGGCACGCTGATATAGAATGGAGGAGTTGCCCGCCACGAGGGCGCGTAGCTCAGTTGGTTAGAGCGCCTGCTTCACACGCAGGAGGTCCGCGGTTCGAGTCCGCGCGCGCCCACCATTTAAATCAATCACTTACGGGTGGTTGGCTCCCAAAAAGCAAATGCACCAGAAAGCCATGCGAAAGCCACGGCAACACCGGCTTTCGGAAAGCGGGCGCGTTGAGCCATGACCGGCGCGCGCCCACGTCGGCTACGCCGTCATCCCCAGCAGCCGTTGGGATTCGAAAGAGATACTGCCCTCCCGCTTGGAGTCCTCCTCAACTTTCAGGAGGTCGTGCCATGGAAGCCGCGTGATCTTCCCGGTGTTGACATCGGTCAGAATCACGAGATCATCCTGCGTGCTGTATGTGTCGATCACTGGGTTGCCGAGTACCTTCCTCATTGAAAGGCGCGACGAAAGCCAGCAGTAGTCGATTTCACCCGCCTGGAACATGAGCCTCAATAGCGATTTGATTAGCGGGCGGTGTTGTACGCGGCAGACGAAGCGTCAATCCGCCGCTAGCCGGGATGTGTTCCCACTCCGTAATCGTCACAGTTGCACCATGACGCGCGAGGCGCTCCCGGAAGTTCAGGATGAACTGTTCGATAGCGTCAGAGGACCAGATGGTTCCGATGATAATGGGGAAAGTTCCTTGGACGTTCGTGTCGATGCTCTGCATAGATCCCTTTCACAAGCGAAGATTTGCTTGCGGCCACGCGCATCTACCAGAGGCAATCGAGGAAGGGTCAACGCCGTTCATCCGTCCCAAGGCAGATCAGGCTGCAAGTCTGAAACTTGCAACGTCCGCTTGGAACCTGAACATCCCGTTCAGGTGGCGTCTCACCACGAGGCGTTGTCGGGGCATGGCCTACTCGCCCGTAGCGTCCCGCATCGGGCCTAGCCACATCCTGGGAACAGTATGGGGCAAAATGTTTGGGGATGCAAGAGGCGTCCTAGAACTTGATCACTCCACACGCCACGCCAATTAGGAACCCCACCAGCGCTATCGCCCCGATCCACAGCGCCGGAACGATGATGAAGAGGAATAGCGGCATGATGATCACTTCCATGCAACCCTCGAACAAGCAACCGCCCGCATCTTTAGCAGCCGTTCCAACAGCCTGATCCATGCTCTGCCTCGGGTAGGTGAGTTTGATGATCCCGAGAACAATGGCAACCAGCGCAATGATCGCGAGTACTTGAGCCACGGTCGTTCATTGTACTGCTTTCCGAGTTGCGCGACCACCGTTGCGTGTGTTATGACAATTCGCTAAAGGATTCAGACATGGCGCTCTACGATACGTGTCCTGGTTGCAAGGGCCAGAGAAGTTTCGACTGTACAAGCTGCCGCTGCACGCGCTGCGATGCCACCGGCCAAATCACCGTCAAGTGCTCAGCCTGCCAAGATGGAAAGATTACCTGCCGTCGATGTGAGGGTAACGGGCAGGTGGTCGTCAAGAAGGGGTTCTTTGGGGACAAGTACGGACCCTGCCCGCACTGTGGAGGAATGCGGCGCATCACATGCCCTACGTGCAATAGCAGTACACAGGTCAAGGGCACATGTACGGCCTGTAAAGGGACGAAACGTAACGCCACCTGCAACCAGTGCGGAGCAACGGGCAAGATCAAGTGCACGACCTGTAACGGTTCTGGGGCAGTGGAGAGCGAGTGGTCCCGGTCACTGCGGGGAATGCCCATTGACCGGTTGAAGTTTGAGTATGAGAAGCGCCAGCGTAGCATTTCAACGCTTCATACCAAGCATTCAAGCATGACTCGTGATTACGAGCAGTCGGAGCGGGAATGTGAAGAATACCAGGAGGAACAGCAGTCGCACGGCATTCGCCATCCTGATCTGATCGGAGAAAACTACAGAAATAAGCTCATAGGCGAGATGGGGTCCTGTGAGTCTCAGATCACTGAGATGGAGTCGGAAATGAAAGCCATCGAGAAGGCCATGGAGTCGAGTTGGAAGTAGGCTTTCGTTACGCAGCCTGCACAGTAAACGAGCCTGCCTGCCCTCACATCACCATCGCGGGCGTCCGTTCGTTCCAAGCCCTTCGTACATCTCGGAAGCGCCGGTTATCCCTGGGCACTTTCCCACCGTTATTTATCGCCCGTATGCATTCCTGAATCGCCCGCTCCGTGGCCGGGTCCACTTCGCCATCGCGCCGGACGGCCAACAGCAGATGGTGCCAATGGTAGGCATTGGCGATGTTCCGCCCCAGATCGTGCAGGAGAGCAACTGTAGCCCTCCGCGTTACAGGTCCCTGCCCCGGCCCGTCTACGCGCCGCAAAGTCTCACGCAAAAGACTGCGGAGGTACTCATCGGAATTGCCGTTGGAAGCCGCCACCGGGTTTCCTTGAACGGCACTCACTCGTGTCGTTGTTGCCATTTGTTTCTCCCTGAATCTTGCCAAGAATCGCCATCTGAATCGCAAATCCCAGGGGTGAGGACATCGCATCCCCACCCCCATCCATCAGGGCTTGCAAGAACGCGCGCCACTGATCGGCGGATGCCTGCCCATGATGGTTCAACTGCACCGAAAGGGCATCAGCAGCCCGCAGCACATCACGGCCCAGTGCGCTCGTGACGCGGGCGCGTTCTGCCACGGTCATGGCCCAAACGTTCACCGGCCCTCCAAGACAGCCCACACCTGCACCGCGCAAGCTGGGTCTGGGCTGGTGACGCGGGCGCGCTGCATACCGTCCCGGTGCAACGCCCGTCTCTCGCCCGGCGCGACGATGTTGCCACTGATCGAAACGATATCAGGGTTGTCCGGCGCGGCCTGCACGAGGAAGTACTCCGCAGCGCGCGCCGTCACCGGAAGCAAGCCCCACAGCAGCGTGCCTGGGCCAACCCGGAAGGTCCCGCAGCATTCCTGCATCTATGGCATCCCTTTCGGCCCTCGGGCGCGGGTGCCGGGCGTCAAGTGTGGATGACTGGCTGGAACCGATCCACCAGTAACGGGCGCGCTGAACTTCGGCGGCATCCTGCTCGTGACGCGCGCCGGTACGCCAAGCATTTTCGGAAACCTGCCTTTGGTGGCCATTGCGATTACTCCTCATCTCCCGCCAGCGGGATACCGTCCTTGTCGAGTCGTACCGCTGCCAGTCCGCGCGAAATTCGCATGAGGGACGCCTGCCCCACGTGACCCGCCAGCCGGGCGTATGCCGCGCCCGCTTCCTTGTGTAGGTCCACGATCTGTGCCAGGAGGGCGCTGGATGCCGTCCACTCTTCGGGTTCCAGCAGTTCAAGAAGCGTTTGATTCAGGAAGGCGCGCCGATCCTTGGGCAGCTTGATGTTCTCGTTGAGGATGGCCGTCAACAGCATAATGTCTTCCGGCGCGCCACAGTCGATAGCGGCCTGTGCGAGGCGGTGAAGCGTGATCGGTTCCGCGCCCTCCACCAGCGTCTTGCAGTTGGCGCGGAATGCCATCTCATCGCCGTTCTTGAACCCGGCATTGACGCGTGCCAGGCAACTGAACTTATCGAAGATCCGCTCTTCCAGGACCTTGCCCGTCAGCACGGCCCGTTCCAGGTACTTGAGCGCCGGAATGCAGGTGGCATCCGATTCCGCCTTAATGACTCGGATGGCATCAATGATCTGATGATCGGCAATCGTCCTGGCAGCCTGCTCCAATCGCGGATCATTCAGGATGTTGCCGTTAGTGAGCCGTTGACCCGTGGCGGGTGCGGCTTTGGCGATACGTTCGCGTTCCGCGTCAATGCGCTTGTTGGCAGCGGACACGGCGTTGATAACGGTATCGCGCCGCGTGCGGACTGCGGGTAGGAAGTTGCCCTTCAACCATGTGAGGGTGAATTCGGAAACGGGTGGATCGAAGGGGATGCCCCCAAAGTCCAATCGAGGTTTCAACGGAAGTAGCATTCAGAATCTCCTAAAGTTGGGCCGGTAACGGCAACATCGGAGATTCCTGCAACCAGGAAGGTATCGCTGCGAGTCATCACTTAGTCTCGCTGCGACCGATGTCACATCACCGGCCCATTGCAAATTGGCTTCAGTTACCCTGTTTGGCCAGCGGGTGGGCCGGAGAAGGGCCTACACAGCCCACCCGCCCGCGCTTCCACAAGGCGTCCATCACCGATCCGATCTTACTCCTAGAATATTTTTGCCGGCAAGCTATTTCTTAGTCCTTTGGCCAAATCATTAGTTGTAACTTACTGACTATTGTTGCCTGCCATTGTTACTCGCACGGTAAATTAGAGACATGGCGAAGACTGAAAAGCCAAAACTAACTCCTGAAGAGATCAGCGCTAAGAACCGCGCGGCCATCATGGCGCGCTGGAAAGACAAGACGCGCGTGACGCCCGCGACGCTGGAACTGGTGCGGGAAGCCTGTGCGGACGGTGCCACCGTCGGCAATATATGCGCGGTGCTCGGCATTTCGGATTGGCAATTCCGGGCGTGGAGGGACAAGTACCCTGAGTTCGCTGAGGCGGTGAAGGCCGGGCGGATGATCGAGCACGATAGGTTAGTGAACAAATTGGTCTCGATGGCGCTCGATGGCAACGTTGCTTGCCTGATTTACTGCCTGAAGGCCCGGCACGGCATGATGGACAACCAAGTCAATCAGGTTATCGAGAACCGGGTGGCAATCACATTCTCGCTGCCGGATGCGCTGGCACCTGCCGATTACCTGAAGACACTGGCGGCCACGGCGGAAGTGATCGCACCCGGTGACGCGGCGCGGGCGCTGGCGAAGCCGGGCATCAAGGGGAAGGTGCTGAAGCAACTGTCAATGGAGCGCAGCAAGGAGACGCAAGATGGCTGTCAAGAATGATGCCCTGATGGAAATGGAGTTTAACCAGCAAGAGGAAGCGATTTCGCTGTCGCCCTTCCAGCAGCGGGCGTGCTGTGTGCCCGAGGATTACAACCTGGCACTCACCGGGTCGCGCGGTGGTGGCAAGTCCTACCTGATATGCGTGCTGGTCATGCGCCACATCGTCAAGTACGGTGAGAAGGCCCGCGTGCTATTCGTCCGGCAGTCCCACGCCGGATGCGAAGACTTCGTGATGATCTGCCGGGAACTGTTCGGACGGGTGTGGGGTCCGGCTGTACGGTTTAATGCCAATGACGGAATCTGGCGCGGGTTTCCGGGTGGTGGGACTTTGGAAATCTCGCAGTTGTCAAACCACGGAGAGTATCAGAAGTTCCAGGGGCGTTCGTTCACGCTGATCTGCGTCGATGAGATGGGGCAATTCGACACTGATGAATTGCCGTCGTTGCTGCGGTCGAATCTTCGCGGCCCGGCAGATGTTCCGAAGAGGATGATCGTGGCGTCGAATCCCTGCGGTGTGGGGCATTCGTGGATCTACCGGAAGCACGTGGTGCGGACTGTGCCCTGGCATCCCTATGAGGTTGACGGGCAGACGTGGGTGACCGCGCCGTCTTTGTTTACCGACAATCCGTTTATCGACCGCGACAAATACCGGCGCGATCTGGAAGCGGCATGTAGCTTCGACGGGCAACTGCTGATGGCTTTCCGGGATGGGCGGTGGGATGTGGTGCGCGGCGGAAGCTACTTCGCTCAATGTCTGAATGAAGAGCGGGTGATGTTTGCCGGGTGGAAGCTGCCCGAGGGCGTGCCGGCGCGGCGCTGGCTTCAGCCGAAGGCTACTCCGGTGGGCAATGGCATTGCACTGATGGCACCCGATCTGGAGCCATGGATGTTCTGGCTGGCGATGGACTGGGGATATTCGGCACCATGCGTGGTGTACCTGATGGCACGGTCGCCGGGCGCAACCGTCGATGGCCGTTTTTATAGTCGCGGTTCGGTGCTGCTGATGGACGAGATCTGCACGGCGCGGCCCGGACAGCCGCATGTGGGGAGCGAGTTGTCCGTAGAAGATGTGGCGACTCTGGTTAAGGACATGTGCAAGCGGTGGGGCGTCAAGGCGCAGGGCTGCTGTGATGACGCGTGCGGCACCCGCAACGACAAAGGAATCTCCATCATGGATCAGTTTGCCGCTGCGGGTGTCACGTTCTATGAGGCTGGGAAGGGTTCGCGGATTTCAGGCTGGCAGTACATGCGGGAATTGCTGCTCAACACTTCGCTGGTGCGGATTGACAAGCCGGGCCTGTTCGTTAGCGACAGATGCCTGTACTGGTGGGAGACGGTACCGATGCTCTCGCGGTCGATGCGGCATCCCGAAGACCTGGAGGGCGTGTGCGATCACGGCGCGGATGCCTGCCGGTACGGGCTGGTAGCGAAGCGCGTGAACCTCCGGCCACAGCGGGAGTTCTAAGGCTTAAAGCCCGTTGTCTATGTCCCTGAGCCTCTGTAGAAGCTCTGCCTTCGATTGCGGCGCACTATGTGGCCTACAGATGAGGTCGGCAATGCGATGGTGGTTCGGACAGAGCACGGCGAAGTTCTCTCGGTCATCCACACTTCCACCGTCCGCAACCGCCTTGATGTGATGGATGGTGACCAGGACGTAGAACTGCATGCTTTTGGGAGTCTTCCATCCACACACCTCACATTGATCGAGACCGGCGCTCCTCAACCGCCGTCTTTCCCGAGTCGAGGTCGCACTACGCTGGTTCCTCAACAGCCGGACCGGATCTGGGATTAACTCAGGCATATTGCGCTAATTGGCCCTATATCGGCTCCCATGTTCCAGACTGTGGATTTGGCGCTTGCATTGGAACATCAGCACCGCGCCTAAGATAGGCCGTGGTCCGCAGACGGAGGTAAATCGTCCAATCATCAGGTTCATCCTCGACGCTGCGCCACGGCGGAAACTCATCGTGGACCGCATCCGCTTCGATCTGCTGGACCGTCAAGGCCGAGTGGTAATTGTCGAGCCGATGCCCGGTGATGAAGTCCCTTACCACCCAACTGCCACTCTGCCGGTTGTAGTCGAAGTAGACAAGGCGCTCAGGTGCGACTGTCGTCGGACAACAGACAACGATTCCATAGTTGCCCTTGCCTCGGTGATGGTAGTTGTTCTGTTGGACAGGCATGCTGAAGGTGATTGTAGCGCGGGGCGTCCCAAAAGGCTTGGCCAGTGCTGGCGTAGGCGCGCGTCCGGCAGCGCTTGGAGGATAGGGCCGTCTCGGGTCCGGCGAGTGTGCCCCGCCCACCGGGCAGCCCGGCAACGGCCTATCCTTGGGTCGGACGCTGGGTAGGATCGGAGGGCCGGACTAGACGTAAGACGCAGCGCGGCTTTCGGACGGCTTTCGCATCATCGGGCGGCATTGCTCGAAGCACAGCGGGCATGTGTCTTGTGGGTTCAAACCTCCTTCCTACAGGGAAGACGCTCTTTTTTAATGGTCAGAGATACGCGTGCGGCGCGGGATTTGAGGTTGCCGAACGGAGACCTTCCAAAACTGAGGTTGCCGGTGCTAACTATCGCCTTTTCCTATAGATGTCCCTGGGTCGGCAACCCGGAGACCCAGCAACCTACTCGCAACATCTCCGGCGCGCGAGAAACGCGGACGCTCGTGACGAGGCGCGCGCCCTCTACTACTACTCTCCTCCTCCTCCTCTTTACTTAGTATATAGGTCTCCGGGTTGCCGCGCGCTCGTCAAGTACAGCCAATTCAATCACTTACTGACGGCAACCTTATGGCCAATAGGTTGCCGAAGGTTGCCGAGGTCTCCGAGCCATTGACCAGAACTTCAGCGGCCCTTCTTGACGCCAGCCGCCTGCATGGTCCATTCTGCGGTCCCATCCCAGAACTCATTGTGCTTTTTCTCCAGTTTCTCAATGACTCCCGAGTCAGCCGCCAACAGCCATCGCTTACTTCCTCCATTGCCAGCCTGTTGTACGCGCACTGTAACCTGCATGGGATTCTTCGCCAGAAAGTCAGCCTCGGTTACCATATACACTTTGTCCCGCATCCTACTCAGCAGATTGCCGATGATGGTCTGTAGCCCTCGATCAGTGACATACGTGCGCGTGTTCGTATCCAATTCCAGTTGAGACTCACTCACCATTCCAACCAAGTGTGCGGCCTTGACGCCCTGGTAACGCGCCTTATCATACAGCACATGGGCAAACCAGCACGTTACGAAGTTGTTCTCAATCTCCAACATTGGGTTGCTGGCTTCCTTCTCTTCCTTGGGAGTCTGTAGGAATCCTTTAACGCCAGCTATGCCGAGGATTCCGCCAATCACCCACGCCCACAGATCGAAGCTGGCGAGAGTCACCGATGGTTTCGGCTTACCGGCCACCACCCAAGCGCGGGCTAGAGTCAGAATTGCCGTGACGAGTTGTCCCCGTTCCCTTCGCACCCAGCCCTCCAGGTCAGGATGGCGAAACGTCCGGCCATTTGTCGGGTCTACCATTTTCGCATCCAACCTGATGTGGACCACGCGGCGCGCATTGTCCGTTGAAATATCCGGGTTGTTTCCGCAGAACATCCAAACACAGCGGACGGGCACGCGGATGATCTCATTCGAGTGCAGTCTGCGATCTTCATAATCAGGCGACGTAACAGCGGTTGCAAGGTCCTTGGATGTGATATGTTCCACATCATCCAGAAAGAAGAACTCCGCATATCTGTCACTCAGCTTCGACACAATGCGCTTGGACCACTCATCCTCTCTCTTGGGCGGGTTACCAGCCGGGTACATTTCTCCTGTCTTGATGAGGGTGATGATCTGCCCAAGGAACGTAGCGCCAGTGCCGGCCACTGGTTTGTGAAGTAGATGGATTGGCGTTGAACCCTTGCCAACCATCAGCCGAACAAATGGCAAGATCATCATTCCAAGTGCGTGCGCTAAGTCGGAGCCGGAAAGATCGGCATAAGGAAAGTCCTGGATGGCTTCCTTGAGCAGGCCACTCGCTTTTTCAAGATCGTGTTTGGATGGGTCCTTCGGGATCTCCCCGACTTCCACGTTGGGAGCATGGAACAGCTTGCTGACGGGCGAGTAGCCGGGCGCGGTATGGATAGATCCATCCGGCAACATGACCGGAACGCAGGTAACGCCCTCGATCACCGGCAGCGGGCTTTCCTCCATTGGCGTGTTCGCCATGTACTTGATCAGGTTGTCTGGCGGATCACAGTTGGAATAGCCGTTGGATTTCGTCCACTGCTGGAAGTCCACGCGCGCCGTCACCAACTGCCACAACTGCTCCTTGTTCAGGACCCTGATCTTGCCATCTTCCACGCGCGCCACTTGATTGCCGTAAAGGTAGAGGGCCTTGCTTCCAGTCTCGGTGACATTCAGCTTGTCCCACGTCTGTGCAGCCGTGGCCCGGCTGCTCTGGCCAGTAACCAGGATTGCTTCGGCATTCCGCTTGGCATCTTTCCGCGCGTTCAGGATACGCTCTGGCAATTTGTACTTCTGATTCTCACGTGCATAGTGGATGATCGTCCCCATGGAATATTTGCTGTCCCTGAAGGTACTCCACATACGCTCCAGGTCCGACTTCCACTGCCTGAGGCTATCGGCATCCTTGGAGTAATCCGTCTTCCATTTCGGGTCTCTCTCCGACCATCTCATCCAGCGCGGAAGTGCGCCTTCACCCAACACGTTCCTGAGGGCGGCACCAACCTCCCACCAGCAGCCCGGCTGACTGCTCCCAGCCTCATATCCGGTGATCAGATCTGCCGGGATAGCATCGAGCGCATCATCCAATTCCACATCGGTGAACTGTTCGAGTGTGTTTTTGGCGGCCTCAGCATCGAAGACATCTCGGTTTGGGTCATACGGGCCTGTCCCATTGATAGGTGCGGGAGTGCTTTCAGCATCCGCATATTCCAGCAACGCCTCCATCCATTCCGGCATTGGCGCGATGGGTGAGCCAGGATTTTCCCATTCATAGTGGTCGCCGGAGTAGTGATTGCTGCCCGGAGCCAGCACGTAACCGCCAGCACCGCGAACGTCGATGTGTGGACCCAATGGACAATGCTTGTCATCAGCCTTGAAGCTCTTGACCGGGCGGCGCGTCAGGAAGTAGTAATGTGTTCCGCCAGACCCGGTTTTCACACGGCGCGTTTCTGGCAGCGGCCCATACCGCGCCGTCAGCTTATCGAGCGACTGCTGACCCAGTTTCCCATTCGCTATGTCTTTGTCAACTACTGCCACGTTCTTGTGGTCACCAGTGGCAGCGCGCCATATATGGCCAGTCGCAAGGCCGATGTTGTAGGGCTTGTCAGCCCAAAGTTGGCGGATCACGCTTTCGTCAATGGTGGCGTCGTGGAAACCGTTCTTGGTCGCCGGGTGCTTGCCGGATGCACATTTCGGTTTCCCGTCCTTCCCAACTTCGCGTCCTTTCCTGCACGAGCACTTACCACCAACGCGCATGTATTGGCAAGGGAACACAGGGAAACCATCGCGTGCGATTTCGAGCGCTGCCTCACGCAACTGTTCGATCTTATTGTTCAAAGGATTGACTTTACCCATGGCTTTGTCTCGGGCCATGGCGGAGACTCCGTTTGCCGGAGGGCCGGGCGTTCGTTATAAACTAAGAGCGTAGATCACTCTTGCCCTGGACGCCTCGAATCGGCCAGCAAGCGGAATGGGCGCGGGCTATCCACCGCGCCCTTACTTTTCCGCCTGTGCCATTGCCTCCATTCCTGAAATCAGCACTGTTGTGTATTCGGCGGCCATGGCTACGCCACCTTCGCTTTCGCCGTCTTCTTGACGCGCCCGGTTGGCACGCCGGATGTAGCTACAGCCACCGCATTGGCTTCCGCTGCGAGTTTCTTCGGTGGACGCCCGCGCTTGCCGATCAGCGAGCCATTCTGTTCAATGAAGGCCAGCAGTGTGCTGCGTTTGTAACGGACACCGCGCCCGTTGCCAAGGCGGACATACTCCGGCCCGCGCTTCTCATGGCGCCAGATGGACATGGTGATCGGCGAGACCTTCAGCAGCCTGGCAGCCTCGGGCGCAGTCAGGTACTCTTCACCCGCACCCTTATCCGATACGTTCAGTTTGTTAACGAGGGGTTGCAGCAGTGGTTCTAACTGCTCCCCTGAAAGTAGGTTCTAGGCGGCGTGTTCCCGAGGTTGGAGGATCACGCGGTGACCGAGCCCTTCCAGACGTTTGACCAGAGTTTTTTCCAAATGGTGTTTGTGGAGTCGGTTGAAGTAGTCCAGTCCGAGATCTT
>JBGPLI010000065.1:0-25102 GCA_041486445.1 Bryobacteraceae bacterium | reverse complement strand
GGTCCGTCCACGACGCGACGTTCGCGATCAACTGCGTGTTCGACTCGAGCACCGTTTCGACGATGCGCAGCTTGTTGGCGCGCAGCGACGACCCGGTCTCGGTCACTTCGACGATCGCATCGGCCAGTTCCGGTGGCTTCACCTCGGTCGCGCCCCAACTGAATTCCACTTTGGCTGTGACTCCGTTCGCCGCCAGGTAGCGTTTCGTCGCCGATACAAGTTCCGTGGCGATGATCTTGCCCTCGAGATCCTTCACTGAATGAAATGGCGAGCTCTCGGGCACCGCGAGCACCCAGCGCACCTTGCCGAAGCTCTGCTTGGCGTAGATGAGATCGGCGACGGTTTCCACCTTGGCCTCGCTTTCCTCCACCCAATCGCGGCCCGTCAGGCCGGCATCGAGCACGCCGTCCTCGACGTAGCGGGCCATTTCCTGCGCGCGAATCAGCATGCACTCAATCTCGGGATCGTCGATGGTGGGGAAGTAGGAGCGCGAGCTGGTCACGATCTGGAAGCCCGCGCGCCGGAACAGCTCGACCGTGGCGTTTTCGAGGCTCCCTTTTGGAATTCCAAGCTTCAATTTCATCTGGTCAACTCCCGTAGACCGCGTTTGGATCGTAGGTGCGCGGCTCGCTCTCCCGCCACTGGCCATCATCGAGCCGGCGAAAAAAACAACTCTGGTAGCCTTCGTGGCACACGCCTGGTCCGAGCGCCTCCACTTTCACAAGCACTGCGTCGCGATCGCAATCGGTGGAGATTTCCTTCACCACCAGGCGATGGCCGGAGGTCTCGCCCTTGAGCCACAGCTTGTTCCGGGAGCGGCTGTAGAAGATCGCATAGCCGGATTTCACCGTCTGGCGAAACGCTTCTTCGTTCATGAAGCCTACCATCAGGACGCGGCCGCTCTGATGATCCTGGATCACGGCGGCAACCAGTCCGTCGAGTTTGCTGAAATCGAGTTCCATTATGTACACCCCAAAAAGAAAGCCCGCCATTCTTGCCGGCGGGCTCTCGAATCTTTCTAAATCAGGATTGCGTCTTAAGAGTTCGCCCGCCGCAGCACAGGATGGCCGTGGTGATGATGGTGGCGATGGTGCCTGGCGGTGAACATAAAATTTGACTATAGCAAATTCAAGACGCAAGCGCTTGCTCGAGGTCGGCGATGATGTCCTCGGCCGCCTCGATGCCCACCGAGATGCGCACCAGGTTGTCGCCGATGCCCAGCCGGCGCCGCTGCTTCGGCGCCAGGTCGCGGTGTGAAGCCATGGCGGGATAGAGCATCATGGTGTGGACGTCGCCGAGCGAGGTCGCCCGCACGATCATCTTGAGCTTCTCCATGAACCGGAAGACCTCGTCGCGCCCGGCGTCCCTCATCTCGAACGCCACCATCGCGCCGTAGAGAGCCTTGGGAAACAGCCGTGCGACGGTGGCGGCATCGGGATGCGCGGGATCGCCTGGAAAATGGACCCGCTCCACGCGCGGGTGCCCGGCCAGCCACGATGCCACTTTGCACGCGTTGGAGCATTGCCGCTCCATGCGCAAGGCCAGCGTCTTGATGCCGCGCATGGTCAGGTAACTCTCAAACGGGCTCATGTTGGGACCCATGGTGCGCGCCAGCGTCCGGATCGCGCCGATATGCTCCGCGCCGGCGACGATCACGCCGCCGAGCACGTCGCCGTGCCCACCGAGATACTTGGTGGCGCTGTGGACCACGATGCTCGCCCCCAGTTCGAGCGGGCGCAGAAGCATCGGTGTGGCGAACGTATTGTCCACCACCAGTGCCGCGCCGGCCCGCCGCGCGATCTCTGCGATCTTATCCACCGCGCCCACGCGTAGCAGCGGATTCGAGATGGTCTCGATCATCAACGCGCCGGGCTTGGTTTCCTCCACTGCCCGCGCCACCGCGTCCAGCTCGCAGATATCGACGAACGTAGTCTCGACGCCCATGGGCTCGAACACGCTCATCAGCAGATTGGTGGTCGCGCCGTAGAGAACGTTCGCGGCGACCACGCGCTTGGGTCCGTCGAGCAGCGCCGCGAGCAGAGCCATATGAATGGCGCTCATGCCGGAAGCGCACGCCAGCGCCCCGTCGCCGCCTTCGAGATCGTTCACCAGTTCCTCGAGCGCGCTGGTGGTCGGGTTGTCGTAGCGGGCATAGGAAGGCCCTTCCTCTTCGCGTCCAAAGACGCGGTCGAGCCGGTCCATTGAGTCGTAGAAATAGCTGGCCGCCGCGTAGATGGGCGTAGTTACGGGAATGAAGTCGCCGGCTTTCTTGCGGTCGCCCGAGTGGACGGCCTTGGATTCGAACTTCATTGGCGTTTCCAGCGCACTCCTTCCTTGGTGTCTTCGAGGATGATGCCTAGCGCGGACAACTCATCGCGGATCCGGTCGGCGCGGCCGAAATCCTTGACTTTTTTGGCGGTGTTGCGTTCAGCGACCAGCGCGTCGACCTCGGCGTCGGAGAGCCCGCCCGGCTTCGCGGAAGGCGTGAGGACGTCAAACACCGAATCGAACCACGTGAGGAATTCGAGCGCGCCCACGGTGTTCCCGGCCAGGAATTCGCGGGCGTCCATGGCGGTGTTGGTGTCCCGGACATACTCGAATGCCGCGGCCAGAGCCTCGGCCGTGTTCAGATCGTCGTCGAGCGCCTCGTCGAACGCCTTTCGCGCGGCGAGCGTGCGCTGCTCCAGCTTTTCGTTCGTACCCAGGGGAAACTTCGCTGTCTCCAGGCGCAGTTTGTAATTGCGCAGGCGATCGATCGACGTCGCCGCGGCCTTCAGCCCTTCGAAAGTGAAGTTGAGCTTCTTGCGATAGGGCACCGACGCGAGCAGATACCGCACCGCCTCCGGCGCGTAGTCCATCTTCACCAGATCGCGGAGCGTGTAGAAATTGCCCGCCGATTTCGACATCTTCTGCGCGTCGATGCCGAGGTGCTCGGCATGCAGCCAGAACCGCACGAACGGCTTGCCGGTGAGCGCCTCCGATTGCGCGATTTCGTTTTCGTGATGCGGGAACGTGAGGTCCACGCCGCCCGTGTGGATATCGAGCGTCTCGCCCAAATACTTCATCGCCATCACGGAGCACTCGATGTGCCAGCCCGGACGCCCCGCGCCGAGTGGCGATTCCCACGCGGGCTCGCCGTCCTTCCTGGCCTTCCACAGCACGAAATCGCGCGCGTCGGCTTTATCGTACTCGTCCACGTCCACGCGCGCGCCGGCGCGAATACCGCTGAAATCGTTGTGCGAGAGTCGTCCGTAGGAGGGAAAGCTCGAGATGCGATAGTAGACCGAGCCGTCGCTCAAGTACGTGAACCCTCGCTCGCCGAGTTTCTGAATCGCCTCCACCATGTCGTCGATGTGGTGCGTAGCCATCACCAGGCGCTCGGGCTTCTCCAGGCGCAGGGTTGCGCAGTCCTCGAGGAAGGCTTGCGTGTAGACCGCGGTGTATTCGCCGATCGACTTATGTTGCGCGGCGGCATTGCGGATGATCTTGTCCTCGACATCGGTGATATTCATCACGTGATCGAGCTGGTAGCCGTGGGCGCGCAGCCATCGCCGCAGAATGTCCTGGAAGGTGAACGTCCGCAGGTTGCCGATGTGAACGTAGTTGTAGACGGTTGGCCCGCAGGTGTACATCCGGACGACGTTGTCCGAGAGCGGAGCGAACGGCTCCACCTGTTGGGTCAGGGTATTGTAAAACCGCAGGGCCATGGCGAGGAGTAATTCTCTATCGTACCGCGCCGTCCACCTACAGAACCGCGACCGCGAGGGAGCGGAGGGCATCCGAAATGCGCGCTCGCGCTCCCTCGCTCACGCTCGGGGTTCAGCGGACCGGTGGCGACCAGGGCGCGAGAGCGGTTCGTTCACGGAGTCGCAAAGATTGCTTTGGGAATCAAGCCGTGGATGCCCTTGGTTTGGTTTACGACCTGGGTTACGTGGTAATCCACACTCAAGCTGGCGATCATATAGGCCTCTTCCCGCGTGAGGCGGGGAAATCGCTCAACCAGCAAATCCACGGTTTCCCGTACAGCAATCTTCATCGCTTCATCCAGGTCCGGATGTAGCCCCATGACGATCCAGTGGGTGGTGGTCTCTGCGCGCGGCCACCTCAGCTTCATGTCCTTCCGGACGATGAATTGAAAGCGACCGCGGATGCCCGTCTCCACGGCAGTCCCGTCCACTTCCCCCTGCCCCTGAGCCGCATGACCGTCCCCGGCGGAGAAGAGCCCGCCCTTGGCATGGACCGGCATGTAGAGAATACTCCCTGCTCCCAAATCCTTGTTATCCAGGTTTCCCGAGTGGACGCCTGGGAAACGGGAACTGATTCGCCCCATGCCAGGGTCTGGGGCGACGCCCATTGTGCCGAAGAACGGGCGTGTCAGCGGAATCACAACGCCCGGGGCAACTTCGGATATTTTTTTCTGGCGATCAATGCGAAGAATTCGCTGCCAGGAGTGCGTGAACTCGTCCGGAAGGGTTCCCCCGTACGGGGCCTGCCGGTTGTATGCATAACTGTAGGCAAGCTCTACGTCCAGAATGCGCACTTCGAGGATATCGCCCGGCTCAGCACCTTCCACATAGACGGGACCTACCAGAATATGCGGTCCCGGGCCTCGCTCTTTGACTTCCCGGTAAATGGCCCGGTGGTTGTCAGGAATTTCGCTCGGAGGTACACCTGCCTCCTCAACCGCCTGTGGCTCCGCCCTGGGAACATCCTCGATCACGACGACGTCGCCAGAGTGAATTGTTAAAACCGGCTTGACGGCGGCACTGAAATATCCCCAGTGCACATTGGTTGGGCTGGCCTTCAGTTCGTAAACGTTTTGGGCAAGTGCGGAACTCGCCGTAGCCATCACCCCCAAGGCCCCCACGAACACGGCGGCTAGCCAAACGCCAATTCTGTGCCTCATCCTCCCAGGCCTCCTTGGTGCGAATTTCGCATTCAACAATTTGCTGGTCTGATTGTATCAGCGCCCGTACAATGAAGCTGTGTTCGGCTTCGAGCTTCAGGCCGTCTGCCCCGCCACCGGCGCGCGCGCGGGCATTCTGCACACCGCGCACGGCGACGTGGAGACTTCTATCGCATCAGGCTCGCCACGCGAATTCGCGTTCATCGGCGTCCATCCGCGGCCTAAATCACCGCACTCCACTTCTCGCTGGAACGATGGCTTCGATGTACACCGTGTGGTCCTGGTGCCAATATGTCTAGAAGACGATCATTTCGAGCGCACGGAAGTGCCTCAGCCCCGCCCACGGACCTTGCAGTTCCACTTGATAGAGCATAGGGCTAGTCTTGAGGAGCTCCACGCGGTGGAGAATTTGCTCACGCGTGCGGTGCTCCAGACGCTGAAATTTGTCTAGCGACTCTCTGGCCCAGATGCTGCGGGGTGGCTCTGATGCCACTGCTCGACCTCTTCAAGCCGGACCACGCGGCCCGCGGCGAAGTCCGCGCGCGAGCGAGCAAGCGCCGTTTGCCAGTCGGGACGGTTCTCGATCTTTCCATCTTCCCCAAGTTCAGCCTGGGCCAGGAGCTGGCAGACGAGTTCGGCCGCGTAGGCGTCGAGCGACAGCCCGCGCTCCCCACTCTTCCGGTAGAGATCCCTCACAACGTCTTCCGGTAGATCGACCTCGATCTTCATTGGCTCTTTGATTGTATCAGCCGTTACCTCCCGAACTCACGCGCCGCAGCGCGACTCTGCGGTGCAACCCGGTATGTCTTGCCGTCGAAGAGGAAGTCGATTTCGACGCGTTTGGCGGCAGGAGACAGATCCGTTCCTTCGCTGCACGAACGGACGTCGGCCGGCATCATCGCCCTCTTGCCATAGAACACCACTAAAGAAAGCATGCCTTGGGGACCGAAAGCGATCCGTTCGATGTAGCCGCGGAAGAGGGGATCCGGGTTAGATTTGTCACGGCTGTCTGAGCCGCAGCTTGCAACGCTATCGGCGATCGAGAAGAGCGGCTTCACATCCCAATTGTTCCTCGGAGCACGGAGATCCTCAGCGTAAAGAGTAGTCGCAACGTAACCTTGTAGAGGGAAGAAATTGTCGTCGATGCAAATTAGGACTTCGCGCCCAGTCCGAAGTGCAATCTTATGGCATTGGTCGGTTTTTACGCCAGCTTTGTACCACAGCATCTTCCACGTTCCCGACTTCCGCGTTAGCAGGATACTCCCGCCGTAAAGCCGAGAATGAGGCTCGCAACCCTCAATCCAGAGAATGGCATCGTCGCTGACAGGCGCGAGAAAGTGGCCTCGTGTCACGCGAGCAAGAACCCAGTCGACCTCCGACTCTGCGAAGCCAGTATACTGCGGACAACGAGTCCGGCATCGGATCCGGTCGTCCGTCAGGACCTGCCCAGGGCAAACCGCCTCCAGGATTTCCGCGCCGCCGGCTTCCTTTGGGCCTAACCCGTCGCTCGGGAAGATGGGCCTGGGTGGGTAATTTTGTGCCGAAGCAATGGCGGAGATAACCAAGATCAGCCAGGCTCGCACTGACCCGATCATACAATGAAGCTGTGTTCCGCTTCGAGATTCAGGCCGTCTGCCCCACCACCGGCGCGCGCGCGGGCATTCTGCACACCGCGCACGGCGACGTGGAGACGCCCGTGTTCATGCCCGTGGGCACGCAGGCCACAGTCAAGGGCGTGCTCCCGCGGGACCTGCTGAACGACCTCGACGCGAAGATCATCCTCGGCAACACGTATCATCTGTTCCTGCGGCCCGGGCACGAGACCATCCGCCGGCTCGGGGGCCTGCACCAGTTCATGGGCTGGCCGCGCGCCATCCTCACCGATTCGGGCGGATTCCAGGTCTTCAGTCTATCTGGCAAGCGCGCACAACGGAGCGCGTCGCGAGCGTCTTCCTCTTCCGCTGAGCGCGACGCACCCTGTGCGCTTGACGGCCTCCGCAAGATCACCGAGCAGGGCGTGTGGTTTCGCTCGCATCTGAACGGCGATCCGCATCTGTTCACTCCGGAGTCGACCATCGACGTCCAACTCGCCCTCGGCAGCGACATCATGATGGTGCTCGACGAGTGCCTGGAATATCCGGTGAGCCACGAAGCCGCCCGCGTCGCGACCGAGCGGACCCTGCGCTGGGCGCGTGCCGCTTACGCCCACTATCGCGCGCATGGAGCCGATGGCCGCCGCGCGTGTTTTCCCATCGTGCAAGGCTCGATGTTCGCCGATCTCCGCCGTCACTGCGCCGAGGAGCTGTGCGGGCTCGAGGCCGACGGCTACGCGATCGGCGGACTCTCGGTCGGCGAGCCTCGCGCGCTGAGCCTCGAGATGGCCGGAATCACCGCCGCGCTTCTGCCGCGCGAGCGGCCGCGCTACGTGATGGGCGTCGGCATGCCCGAGGAGCTCGCCGAGTACGTCGCCCGCGGCATCGACATGATGGATTGCGTGCTGCCCTCGCGCAATGCCCGCAACGGGTACTTGTTCACCAGTACTGGGCGGGTGATCATCAAACAGACACAATATAAGGATGACGCGCGGCCGGTGGACGAGAAATGTTCGTGTTACACCTGCCGCCAGTTTTCTCGCGCTTACCTTCGCCATCTCTTCCTGGCCGGGGAGATGACTTTTTCGACGCTCGCCACGCTCCACAACCTGCGCCGGTACCTTGACATCATGCGGGAGATGAGGCAGGCTATACTGATTGGGGACTTCCCTGAGTTTCTAGCCGCTCAGCACGCGGCCGAGTGAAACCCTCAGATGGCACATCTCGCATTCTTCCTCCAGCAGCAGCCCGCGTCCAACCCCGTGATGAGTTTTCTGCCGCTGATTTTCATCGTCGCCATCTTTTATTTCCTGGTGTTCATGCCGATGCAGCGGCAGAAGAAGCAGCAGGCGCAGATGCTCGCCAATCTGCAGACCGGAAGCGAAGTGCTCACCACCGGGGGCATCCTGGGAACCATCGTCAGCATTTCCGACAGCACGCTGGTGCTGCGCGTGAAGCCGGATAACATCAAGCTGCAAGTCTCGCGCAGCGCGGTAGCCAGCCTGGTCGGCTCGGACAAGCCAGTTGAGGAGAAGAAATAATTATGAAGAACAGTCTCAGATACAGGTTCATCGCGATCGTGGTCATCGTAGGGGCCTGCCTGTTCGGCATTTTTGGCAATGGACTGACCCCTCCCAAATCGAGGCAGGATCTGGTCGACAACTGGAAGAGAAACATCCGCCTCGGGCTCGATCTCAAAGGCGGCAGCCACCTGGTGCTGCAAATTCAGCTTCAGGACGCCTTCAAGGCCGAAGCCGACTCGGTGATCGAGCGCCTGAAGGATCAATTGCGCCAGGCGACCATCGAGTACACCGAGATGAGCCGCAACGAGCCGGCCACCATCAAGGACGCCGATACCATTCAGATCAACATCACCGGCGTTCCCTCCACCAAAGCGGGCAACTTCCGCATGCTGGTCAACGATAACTACGGCGGCAGCTGGATCGTGACGCCGGTCAACCAGACCGACTACCGCATGACCCTGAAGCCGAGCGAAGCGTTGAAGCTCAGGCAGGACACGCTCACCCAGAGCATGCATACCATCGAGAAGAAGATCAACGGCCTGGGTCTGGCCGAATCGAGCGTGCAGCAGCGCGGGCGCAGCGACGCCGAGTCCGAGATCCTGGTGCAACTTCCGGGCGTCGACGATCCGGCCCGCATCAAGCAGATCCTGAAGACTGCGGCCATGCTGGAGCTCTACGACGTGATCGACGGGCCGTTCGGCTCGCGCGAAGAGGCCATGGCCAAAAAGGGCGGCGTGCTGCCGCTCAATTCGCAGATCCTGAGGAGCGCGGCCCGGGGCGGAGCTCCCTCGGAAACCTGGATCCTGGCGCGCACGCCCGTGGTCACCGGCCGCGACCTCCGCGACGCCCAGCCGCAGCAGGGCGAACTGGGGCGCTGGGAAACCAACTTCGTTCTCACCCAGGACGCCGCCAAGCGTTTTGAGCGCTTCACCGGAGCCAACGTCGGCAACCGCCTGGCCATCGTGCTCGACAAGATGGTGCTCAGCGCGCCCACCATTCAGAACAAGATCAGCGATACCGGCCGCATCACCGGCGCCGCCAATCATGACGAAGCCGCGGACCTGGCGCTCAACCTTCGCGCGGGCTCTTTGCCCGCTGGCGTCGAGTATCTGGAGGAGCGGACGGTGGGTCCCTCGCTCGGCAACGATTCGATCAAGGCCGGCATGGTGGCCGGTCTCACGGGCGTTCTCGCCGTGGTCGCCGTGATGCTGGTGTATTACCGGCGCAGCGGCATCAACGCCACCCTCGCGCTGGTCTTGAACGCGGTGATCCTGATCGCCACGCTCAGCTACTTTGAAGCGGTGCTCACTTTGCCGGGCATCGCCGGAGTGATCCTGACCATCGGTATGGCCGTCGATTCGAACGTGCTGATTTTCGAGCGCATCCGTGAGGAGCTGCGCGCCGGCAAGGCCGTGATCGCGGCCGTCGATGCCGGATTCAGCAAGGCGTTCCTGACCATCATCGATACGCACGTCACCACCGTGGTATCCTGCGCCTTTCTGTTCTTGTTCGGAACCGGACCGGTGAAGGGCTTCGCGGTCACGCTGGTCATCGGTCTGATCGCCAATGTGTTTACGGCCGTTTTCGTCTCCAAGACGATTTTCGATTGGGAGCTGGGACGGCAGAAGCAGGTGGTGACGCTGAGCATCTGAGTGTGGGGCAGGTGGGCAACCTGCCAGGACCGTTTGAACTCGCTTTGGCTTTTGTGGTACTTTGGAAAGCTCGCTCGTGGAGGAAATGGAACCGAAGAAGGAACTTTGGAACAATCGCCGGTGTCTGTAAGACTAGGCCGGTAGTCAAGCCTCGATGGAACTATTCAAGAACACAAACTTTGACTTTCTCGGCTGGAAGTGGCCGTTCATCGGAGCCTCGCTGGTGCTTTCGGTGGCCGGACTGGCCAGCCTGGGCGTCAAAGGCGGGCCCAGGTACGGGATCGATTTTAAGGGCGGAGCGCTGATGTACCTCCGCTTCAACCAGGAGCCGCCGCTCGACCGTATTCGCGCCGCGCTCAACGGAAAGATCCAGGGCGAAATTTCGGTCCAGCAGATCACCGGCAAGCCGGAGGTGCTGGTGGGCACCGAGATCCGGGACGAAAAGGAACTGAACTCCAACCGCCAGATCATCGAAGACACGCTGCGAACCACCTTCAGCGGTTCGGAGGGGAAACTCGACCTCCACACGGCCTCGGCCGGCCAGCTCGCCGACCGTCTGCGCGACCCTCTGCTGCAGTCCGGCGTCGCCATGTCCGAGAATCAGTTGCAGACGATGGTAAACGCGATCGAGGATTACCGCGCCTCCAAGGGCGGATTGCTGCGGTCGATCGACGAGCTTTCCGCCGTCAAGGATGTAAACCCACAGGTGCTTGCCGCGTTAAAGCAACAGTGCACGCTCGGTCCCTTCACCATTCTTTCGGCGGAGGTGGTGGGACCCAAGATCGGAAAGGATCTGCAACGGCAGGCGATCCTGGCGACGCTGTATGCGCTGGGCGGGATGCTGGTCTACGTGGCTTTCCGTTTTGAGTGGATCTACGGCGTGGCCGCGGTGATCGCGGTGTTTCACGATACCATCATCACCATCGGTTTGTTCTCGCTGATCAACAAGGAAATTTCGCTCACTGTGGTGGCCGCGCTGCTGACCCTGGTCGGCTATTCGATGAACGACACCATCGTGGTGTTCGACCGCATTCGCGAAAATCTGAAGCTGCTGCGGCGGGAGTCGCTCGAGAATCTCATCAACATCAGCGTGAACCAGACCCTGAGCCGGACCGTGCTCACCAGCGGTCTGACGTTCTTGACGGCGATGTCGCTATTCCTGTTCGGAGGCGAGGTGCTCAACGGCTTCTCGCTGGCGCTGGTGATCGGCATTTTGATCGGAACGTACTCGTCGGTTTTCGTGGCCAGTCCAATTTTGGTATTCTGGCAGAACTTCCTCGAAGGCAGGAAGCGGAAGCCCCCGGCCGAGCCTCCCTCGGTGAGGGAGATCTCGGGTGGAAGGAAACCCCCGGCGGCTCCGCCGACCAGAGAGGCTGTTGGCTCGCGGAAGCGTTAGTGGAAAGAAAGTCGTAACGCAGGAGGATTTAGAGATGTTTGAACAAACCTTCGTAGGGGGGGCACAGACAAGACGGGGTTGGGCTGTGATTCTCTCGTTCGCCGGGCAGATGTTCATAATCGGCATCCTGGTGCTGATTCCGCTGATCTACACGGACGTGTTGCCGCGCGCGCAGCTGACCAGTTTTCTGACAGCGCCGCCGCCGCCTCCTCCTCCGCCTCCGCCTCCCCCGGCGGTCCCGGTGAAAGTGATCAAGGTTGCCCCCAAGCAATTCGACGCGGGCCGTCTGATGGCCCCCAAGGAAGTCCCGAAGACCGTCGCGATGATTGTGGAAGACACGACACCGGCCCCGGTGGTCGGGGCCGTGGTAGGGAGCGTTCCCGGTGGCGTTCCGGGCGGCCCGCTCGGCGGCCTGGGTCTGATTGGAGCGGCTCCGCCGCCGCCGCCGCCGCCTCCTCCGGAAGTGAAGGAAGTGAAGGTCGCGGCGCCGCAGCGCATCCGCGTGGGCGGCAACGTGCAGGCCGCCAACCTCATTAAGAAAATTACGCCGCCCTATCCGCCGCTGGCCAAGCAGGCGCGCATTCAGGGGACCGTGCGTTTCACGGCGGTGATCGGCAAGGACGGCACCATCCAGAACCTGCAGCTTGTCAGTGGCCATCCCCTGCTGGTTCCCGGCGCCACCGAGGCGGTCAAACAATGGATTTACAAACCGACCCTGCTTAACGGCGAGCCGGTGGAAGTGATTACTCAAATTGACGTAAACTTCACTTTGAGTCAGTAGGTCCGAAGGAGGGGGCGCAAGCTCCCGCCTTTCAATTTCAACTCGTAGGAGACAATCATGGTGTTACAGTTGCAAGTTTGGGCGTTCATGCTTCTTCAGGAGGCAGCCCCGCCCGCTATCGGCTTCGATGTGCGTGCCATGTGGACCCAGATGGGCTGGCTGGCGCGAATCGTCGTGCTCGTGCTGTTTGTCATGTCGGCGTGGTCGATCGGCGTCATGATCGATCGTTTGATCGCCTATAACGGCGCGCGCAAGCAGTCCCGCCAGTTCGCTCCGGCCGTGGCCGGTGCTCTGCGCGAGGGCAAGCTCGACGAGGCCATCAAGATCGCGGACCGCTACAGCAAGAGCCACCTGGCGAAGGTTGTGGTGGCGGGCCTGCAGGAGTTCCGCGCGCACCAGTTGAGCGCGGAGATCTCGGGCAGCGAGATCGATGCTTCCCGGCGCGCTCTGGAACGCGCCGAAGCCATCGTCCATGCCGAGCTCAAGCGCGGTATCGGAAGTCTGGCGACCATCGGCTCGACCTCGCCCTTCGTCGGACTGTTCGGAACAGTGGTCGGCATCATCAACGCGTTCAAGGGCATTTCGACCGAGAAATCCACCGGCCTCGGCGCGGTGGCTGGCGGTATTTCCGAGGCCCTTGTGACCACCGCCGTCGGTCTGTTCGTCGCCATCCCGGCGGTGTGGATGTACAACTACTTCACCAGCCGGATCGAGGCGTTCGACGTCGAGATGGGGAATTCCAGCTCCGAGCTGATCGACTACTTCCTGAAGCGGTCGCAACGCACCGCGGCCAAGTAAGGATCGCGGCGAACGAGTTGAAATCCGGTCGTGCCGCCGCCTTGTTTCTTTCAAGAGACGGCGGTACGGGCTGGGGGCTTGCAAAAGAGGAGACCCGTTATGGAACTGAAGAAAGCACCGTCAGTGATCAACGACATCAACGTCACCCCCATGGTGGACGTGATGCTGGTGCTGCTGATCATCTTCATGGTGATCACGCCCATGCTGACCAAGGGCGTCAGCGTGGAAATGTTTCGGGCCAAGAACCCGATCGCGATGAAGGACGCCGATAAGGACGACGCCGTCCTGATCGCTGTCACTCGCGACGGCAAGCTGTTCCTGAGCCCCGGCAACAAGCAGGTGGGAAGCATCGACGACCTGCCCGCCAAGGTGAGGGATCTGCTGACCAACCGGCTCGACAAGACTTGCTACATCAAGAGCGATGCGCGCGCCAAGTACGAGCGGGTGATGGAGGTGGTTGACAATTTGCGATCGGCGGGCGTCGATCAGGTCGGCTTGATCACCGAGCTGATCCCGCAGGACCCCAAGCCTACCCGCACCCCGCCTCCCAACGTCAACCGCTAGAGGATTTCAGAAGGAAACAGGAGAATTTACTATGGCCATGGCAGTGGGAAGCTCCGGAGGAGCCAAATCCGATATCAACATGACGCCCTTGATCGACGTCCTGCTGGTGCTGCTCATCATCTTCATGGTGATCACGCCGCTGACGCCGCACGGGCTGGATACGCTTGCGCCCCAGCCGCCGCCGCCCAACCAGCCGCCCCCTGACCCGAGGCTGGACCGCACCGTGGTGATCGTCATCGAAAAGGACAAGTCGATGAAGCTCAACCAGGACCCGATCGAGGAGCGCGCTCTGGGAGCGCGCCTGGAAGAGGTCTTCAAGACCCGCGCCGAGCGCGTGGTGTTCGTCAAGGGCGACCCGGACCTGGATTTCTCCGTCGTCGCGCGAGCCATCGACATCGCCAAGGGCGCCGGTATGGACAAGATCGGTCTGATCACTCCCAAGATCGAGCTCGGACAATAAGGACGGCATAAGGACGATCGATATGCGCAATGTTACCCTCGTGAGCGCGGCGTTGCTGGCCGGCGCTATGATGCTGCTCGGCACCGGCTGCGACAAGCTGAAATCGCGCGACGATCTGAACAAGGGCGTCGCCGCGTATCGCAACGCCAAATACTCCGAAGCGGTGGAGTTCTTCAAGGAAGCCATCGCCCTGGACCCCTCCAATCCCAACGCCGGCGTGTATCTCGCCACGGCGTACATGATGCAATGGATTCCCGGCGCCGAGTCGCCCGAGAATGCCGAGTTCGCCACCAAGGCCAAAGCGGAATTCCTGAAAGTTCTGGACAAGGACGCCAATGACAAAGTGGCCCTGGCCTATCTTGCCTCTCTAGCCTACAACAAGGCGCAGTCGCTGCCGCCCGACCAGAAAATAGAGCAGTTGGACGAAGCCGTAAAGTGGTACAAAAAGCTGATTGACGTCGATCCGAAGAACAAGGAAGCCTATTACAGCATGGGCGTCATCGCCTGGGCCAGGTGGTATCCCGCGCTGATGACGGCTCGCGCCAACCTCCGGATGAAGCCCGAGGATCCCGGACCGCTCAAAGACAAGAAGGTGAAGGAGGAGCTGAAGTCCAAGTTCGCTCCCATCATCGAGGACGGCATCGCCAATCTCCAGCATGCCCTCGACATCGACAAAGAGTACGACGACGCCATGGCCTACATGAACCTGCTGGTTCGCGAGCGCGCCGACCTGGTCGAGAGCTCGGACGAGTACAAGAAGGAGATCGAAGTGGCCGACTCCTGGGTGCAGAAGGCTCTCGACACGAAGAAGATCAAGGCGGCCCGCCAGCCCACCACCGGCGGAATCGTGCAAGACAAATAGGTTTACGCAGAGAAATTGGATCGCGCCCGCCAATCTGGTCGGGCTTGTCCGCAACACCGCGCCATTCCTCTTTGCAGGGAGCGCCGATTCCTTTTTGACGCCGGGGCTGGAGTTCATTGCCAGGCTTCGCGCCGCCGGCCCGGTGCCCGAGCTCCCGCTTCCCGATTACTTCAAGCTCTGTCTGGCGGCGCACTTCGCGAGCGTCGCGACCTTCGTTCCCACCGATGTCGATGCCAAGATCCGCGGCCTGCTTTTGCGCGAGTCGAGCGACCCCGGCGCCCTTCATGAGATGTGCGGTTACGCGCTCGGCGCGGCCGGCTGGGATCTTTCGCTGGTCTCCCGCCGCATGACGGCGGTGGATGACACAGGCCCAGTGAGCGGTCACAATGGCGAGTGGATGAGCGTCGTGGCGGGCGCGCACGGCCGGTTTCTCGAGCTCCGGGACGCCCCCGCCGCCGATCAGACCGCCGCCGCACTGGACGCTGAGCTGGCTCGTGAAGCCGCCGCCTTCCGCACCGCCCTGGCGACGCCTGGCGCCGAGCTCGACGTGCTCCGGCTCTCCGCCAGCCTCACCCACAACTGCGGCGACCTGGACCAGGCGATCAGCTTCTGGCATGCCGGCGAAATCACGCACCCCTCGCGTGCCCGCTTCCATCGTCTGGCGCACCAGAACCGGACGCCCTACGGCGGGACCTTCCAGGTCGCCGCGCGCCTCTACCGGCAATGTATGGCCGCCGAGGGCCACCGTCACTATCCTCTCCGCGCCGTGCGGGCTCTGCGGCGCAGCCCGGACCTGCTGCTGCCTCTGGCGCCGTTCCTCGACGACTGGGGAGCGCGGACCGCCACACACGCGTCGCTTTCGCCCGAGGATCGCGGCGAAGTGCTGGCGGCGCTCGTGTCGGGTTGCCGGAAGATCCCCAATCAGCTTGGCTACTTTCGCGCGCTGGCTGGCTTCGCGAATGCCGATGCGCGGGCGTTCGAGGACGCCGCCGCTCGTCTGCCGGCCGCTCTCCGCAAGGACCTGCGGACCCTTCGCAAGCACGTCGGCGTTCCGCGCGTGTCGTTTGAATCGATGATGCGGAAGAAGGTTGCCGCGGTCCGCTGACTGGACTACTGCTTCGGCAGCCGCGGCAGAATGTCCTGAACCATACGGATCAGGACGTTGATCGCGTCTTCGTTTCTGTCCTGCTTGTCCGACACCCTGATGTGCAAGTTGGCCAGCTGGGCATGCGAGGCGGCCAGCTGGGTGTGTGATTCCGCCAGGCGCGTGTGCGACTCTGCCAGGTGCGTTTGCGACTCTGTCAGGCGCGTTTGCGACTCTGTCTGGCGAGTTTGCGACTCTGTCAGCCTGGCCAGCCACGTCTCATGTTCCTGCTGGACCGTCAGCATGTGCTCGGCGGTCGTGGCGAGCATCTTCACGTGCTCTCCGAGTAAGTTCAAACGATCCTTTTGTTCGACCAAGCCCGCGGAAAACGCCGCGTGCTGCTCGAGGATAAACTGCATCGTCTTTTCAACGTCCATGCTGATTCCACTCTACCAGATCGCTTCCTCGCTACACTGGTAATATCCGATGCCGTCTGAGCCGACCGAGCTTGTCGCCACAGAAGCCCCCCCGGCCGATCAGGTAGAACAACTCTATCATCAGCTCGAAGCCCGGGTTCACGAGTTGCGTCCAGCCGAGGACCTGGCTCCGCTCGAGAAAGCCTATCGCTTCGCGGCCGAGCGCCACCACGGCCAGACGCGGGTCTCGGGCGAGCCGTACATGATCCATCCGCTGCTGGTGACCCGCCAGTTGGCGGACATGCACATGGACATGGCCTGCCTCGAGACCGGCCTGCTCCACGACGTGGTCGAAGACACCTCCGCCACAGTCGAGGAGATCCGCAAGAATTTCGGCGAAGAGGTGGCGCGCTGCGTCGACGGCGTCACCAAGCTGAGCAAGCTCAACCTGGCCTCGCGCGAGGAGCGCCAGGCCGAGAGCGTCCGCAAGATGCTGCTCGCCATGGTCAACGACATCCGCGTGGTCCTGGTGAAGCTGGCCGACCGCCTGCACAACATGCGCACGCTCGGCTGGCTGCCGCACGACCGGCAGTTGCTGATCGCGCAGGAGACCATGGAGATCTACGCGCCCATCGCGCACCGCCTGGGCATGGGTAAAATCCGCGGCGAACTGGAGGATCTCGCGTTCCAGTATCTGGAGCCGGAGGCTTCGGCCGAGCTGCTCAAAGAGTTCGAAGCGGGCCGCGCGGAGAACGAAGGCTTCCTCAAAGAGCTCCGGCACACGGTCGAGCTCCACCTGGCCCGCGAAGGCATCCCGGCGCGCGTGGATGGCCGCGTCAAGCGCGCCTACTCCGTTTTCGAGAAGCTTAAGCGGCAGAAGATCACGCTCGACCAGGTGTACGACCTTCTGGCGGTGCGCATCGTCACCGATTCCGTGAAGAATTGCTACGCCGCTCTCGGCGTGATCCACAACGAGTGGCATCCCATTCCCGGCCGTATCAAGGACTTCATCGCCATTCCCCGCCCCAACCTGTACCAGTCGCTGCACACCTCCGTCATGGGTCCGGGCGGCCGCCACTTCGAGGTGCAGATCCGCACCGAGGAGATGCACCGCATCGCCGAGGAGGGAATCGCCGCCCACTGGAAATACAAAGAGGGCCGGAAAGGGCCGGGCGCCGACGATCAGCGTATCGCCTGGCTGCGGCAACTGGTCGAATGGCAGAGCGACATGCGCGACCCCGGCGAGTTCATGTCCATGCTCAAGGTGGACCTCTACCCCGAGGAAGTCTACACCTTCACGCCCATGGGCAAGGTGATCGTCCTCCCCCGCGACGCCACGCCCATCGACTTCGCTTACGCCATCCACTCCGACGTCGGCAACACCTGCATCGGCGCCAAGGTCAACGGCCGAATCGTGCCGCTTCGCCACGCGCTGCGCAACGGCGACGTGGTGGAGATCCTGACCCAGACCGGACGCCTCCCCAGCAAGGACTGGCTCGCGGTGGTCAAGACTTCCAAGGCGCGCAACAAGATCAAGCACGTCATCAACACCACCGAGCGCGTCAAGGCGATCGAGATCGGCGAAAAGTATCTCGAACGCGAAGCGCGCCGGCTGGGCGTCCAGATGATGCGTGTGAACAAGAGCCAGTTCGAGGCCGTGGCCTCCGAGTACGGCTACTCGAAGATCGAAGACCTGCATGCCGCGCTCGGCTACGGCAAATTCTCGCCGCGCCAGATCCTGCAGAAACTCGCGCCCGATCAGGTTCCGGCCGAAGTGCCCGAAGACGCGCCTCCCGTGCCCGAGCGTTTTCCCGGCCCGGCGCCCGGCGGCCAGGACCTGGTCATCAAGGTCAAGGGGATGGACGATCTTCTCGTTTATCGCGCCAAGTGCTGCAATCCGATTCGCGGCGAGGCCATCGTCGGCTACGTGACCCGCGGCAAGGGCGTGGCCGTCCACTCGCTCAACTGCGCCAACGTCCAGAACCTGATGTACGAAGTGGAACGCAAGATCGACGTGGAATGGGCGCGCAGCGAGCGGGAATCGTTCCCCGTGAAGATGCTAGTCTACGCCGAGGACCGCCCCGGCATGCTCAACCAGCTCACCACCGTGCTTTTCAACGAACAGACCAACATCCGGAGCCTGGAAGCGCGCGGTGAGGAGGACGCCCGCAAGGCCGATGGCGCGATCGTCGAGATGACCCTCGAAGTCCGCGATAAGAAACAACTCGAGCGCGTGGTATCCTCCATCCGCCGAATCCCCGGCATCCGGGATATTGAACGAGTCAATCAATGACCGCCTTGTCCACCGAACCGGAGCACATCGCCATTTCCAAGTCGAAGGGAATCAAGATCGACTGGAAGGACAACCATCGCAGCGAGTACTCGCTCGCATATCTGCGGGACGAGTGCCCCTGCGCCTCCTGCACGGGCGCTCATGGAACGGAGCCTCAGAAGTCCGACTACTCCGCTCCACCGAATCCGTTCCAGATGTACAAGCCCGCGCTCAAGATGCTGAAAGTCGACCCGGTGGGACACTACGCGATCCACATCGATTGGAGCGACGGGCACAGCACCGGCATCTACTCGTTCGATCACTTGCGGAAAATCTGCCCGTGTGAACAATGCCGTTCCGTGCGGGTCTAGCCTGGGGCTCCGGTTAGCGTAAGCTGGGGTGATGCGCATCTCGACGCTGGCTCTGGTTGCCACTTTCTCAGTTAATACATTATTCGGCGCTCCCAGTCTCGCTCGGGTACCCTTGAGTTTCGAGCCAGGGTCCCGAAATTCCGAATTCATCGCGCACGCCGGCCGCCTAGGCGTGACCCTCACGCCCACTGGTGCTTCCATCGGAGCGAGCCGGATGCGCCTGGTGGGCGTGCGCAGCGGAGCACCCGCGCAGCCCGAAGAACTGCTCGCCACCTATACCAACTACCTCCTCGACCCCGACCCGCGTAAGTGGCGCACCCACGTCCCTAATTACCGCCGGGTGCGCTACCACAACGTCTACCCGGGCATCGACGTCGTCTACTATGGAAATCCTCGCGAATTGGAGTTCGATTTCGTCGTAGCACCGGGCGCCGACCCGCGCCGGATTCGCCTCGCGCTGAGCGACCCCGATCTCCGGATCCGGCTGCCGCGTGTGTATCAAGACGATCGCGCCGTCCAAGGCCGCGCCGTGCGCCACGGCGGCAGCGTCACCTTCGAGGTAGCCGCGTACGATCGTTCCCGGCCGCTGGTCATCGACCCGGTTTTGAATTTCGCGACTATCTTCGGTGGAGGCAGCTTGGACGAGGGCCGCGCGATCGCGGTGGACTCAACCGGCGCGTCGTATGTGGCCGGGGACGCCTTCGCCGGCAATTTCCCGGTGGTCAACGGCACGTCCGGCCAATCGTCCTTCCTGGCGAAGATCAACCCGGCGGGCGACGCGCTGGTGTATTCGACCTATCTTCCCTTTCTGTTCGGAGGCGGACCCGTAGGCCGCCCCTATGCGATCGATTCTTCGGGCAGCACGTACTTCGCGGGTGGCGGCTTTGGGCTGCCTCCAGGCGTTTCAGGCCCGCCGGTCGTGGGGCCCGCGCCCCTTCGAAATTGCGGCACGCCCGGCCCGTTCGGCCCACCCATGTACGTGGCCAAGCTGAGTCCCGACGGAACTTCGCTGGTTTACTCGGGATGCATCGGCGGCTCCGGGTTCTCCTACCCCTCTGCGATCGCCGCCGACGGCGCAGGCAACGCCTACGTTGCGGGCATGACAAATTCCGCGGATTTCCCGCTGGTGAACCCGCTTCCGTCCAGTCCCCCGCCGGCGAACCAAGGGCCCCCGAGGGCATTCGTACTCAAGCTGGGCCCGGATGGCGCGCCGCTTTACTCGACGTTCTTCGGCGGCAGCAATGGCGACTCCATCCGCGCCGTCACCGCCGACGCGGCTGGCAACATCTATCTCGCGGGGCAGACCAACTCCCCGGATTTCCCGCTCAAGAACGCGATGGAACCACGGCCACCGTCCGCCAACGCCTCTTTCGTGGCCAAAATCTATGCGGACGGGTCGGATCTGGTGTATTCGACTTACCTCGGCGGAGCGAGCTTCGATCCACCCTTTGCGGCGATCGCGGCGGATTCCGTGGGCGATGCCTACGTTGCCGGGAGCACGCTTTCCGGGAACCTCCGCACCACCTCGAACGCTTTCCAATCCAAGTTCAGCGGAGTTTTCGCTTACAAGTCCACCGACGGTGGCGCCAATTGGAGCCGTAGCGACTCCGGCCTGCCCGGTTCGGTTAGCGTCTTAAGGATCGACCCGCGCAACCCGTCGAATATCTACGTGGTCAGTTCCGGCCGCGTCTACAAGAGCAGCGACCGTGGCGCCACCTGGCAACCGACCAGCGCCACTGCGGCCGCCGGCCTGTGGATCAACCCAGCCGATTCCACACTGTACGTCAGCAGTTCCAACTCTATGGGCCGCGCGGGGACTATATTGCGGAGCCGCGACGGAGGAGCAACTTTCGCCACCCTCGACACAGGGCTCAGGGGCACGGTCAACCAAATAGTCTTCGACCCCCAAAACCCGTCGGTGATTTACGGACGCTGGGGCGGAGCCAGCACCGGCGACGGCGTGTACAAGAGCACCGACGGCGGCAACACCTGGAAGCCGACCGGACTATCCGGAGCCTCGAGAGGCTGTTGCGGCCTGGCCATCGATCCCGCGCATGCCTCCACTCTCTACGCTTCGACACATCAAGGCGGGCTTATGCGCAGCGAGGACGGAGGCGACACCTGGACTACCATTGGCGGGGAGGCCAACCAGATCCTGGTGGACGCAAACTCCACGCTGTATGCGGTGTCGGGTGGCGCGATTCTTGTGCTGCCGCCGGGCGGCGTGACGGTCCGGAAACCCGCGCCCGCGTCCGCGTCCGTGAACACGTTGGTGATCGATCCCACCGACACCGCCACCTGGTACGCGATCACCTACAGCCCCTCCGGCCCCGGCATTTACAAAAGCACCGACAGCGGAGACCACTGGCAGCCCGCTGACACCGGTCTTCCGAATCCCCCCAACGCCGGAGTGCTGGCGATTGACCCCAGCGCGCCGGGAACTCTCTACCTCGGCGCATTCGCGCAACCCGATGGATTCTTCGCCAAGCTGAGTCCCGACGGCGCGTCGCTCTTGTATTCGACCTACCTCGGCGGGAACGGCGCCGATTCGGTTACCGCCATCGCGACCGACGCAGCCGGGAACACCTACGTCGCGGGAACCACCAGTTCGGCCGACTTCCCGACGAGAGCGGCGTTTCGCACCGCCGGCGCCGGAGCGGACGGATTCGTGGCCAAGTTCGATCCGGCCAACGTGCTGGCGTGGTCCAGCTCGCTTGGCGGCGGAAGGCCGAGCGCGATCGCGCTCGGGCCTGCAGGCGAGGTGTACTTGACCGGCAGCACTTCCTCCGCCACGTTCCCGACGGCCAATTCCATCCAGCCGTTTATCTCCAGCAACTTCTTCTGGAGCGCCGATCGCGGAACAACCTGGACCAGCAGTCCCCTGACCTTGTCGTCGACGCCGCTCCCGCCCGGCCCGAACTTCCCTCCTGCTGTGGCGGTCGATCCAAAAACACCCTCGCGCGTATTTGCGCTGTCCGATCGCTTGTACGTGAGCAACGACCGCGGCCAAAGCTGGGCGCCGCTCGGCTCGCCCAGCGGCACACCGGGCCTCCTGTTCGGGCCGTTCGTGGGGCCGCTGCTGGTCCTGGATCCGCTCACTCCCACGACCATGTACGCGGTGGCTGGCTGCGCGCCCGCCACCAACGGCCCACCGGTCTGCGGCGTATCAAAAAGCACCGACGGAGGCGTGACCTGGACCCTCAGCCCGATCACCTTCCCGGGCCCGCAGTTCCAGCCGGTTTTCGTCAGCGGCTTGGCCATCGACCCGAAGACGCCTTCCATTCTTTACGCCTCCAGCGTCAACTACGGCCCCAGCGCCAACGTCGGCATCTACAAGAGCACCGATGCCGGAGCCACATGGAAGAGCACGGGCTCCCTCGCAACTGCCAACGCGGTTGCGGTGGACGCGCTGAATCCGGCGGTTCTGTATGCTTCTTCCGGTTCGGGCACGATCGGGTTCCTCTCCAAGAGCAACGACGCCGGAGCGACCTGGGCGGTCATCGCGAACGGACTTCCGCCCGGATGGTTCGCGAGCCTCCTCGTCACGGATCCTGTCACGCAAGGGCGAGTCTACGCCGTCGGGTCTTTTCCAACCCCCGGCCTCTACCGCACCGACAATGGTGGAAGCAACTGGGTCAAGATCGGGTCCGGACTGCCGGACGGAGCGGTCACCGCCCTGGCCGTCGATCCCGGTAATCCTTCGATGGTCTACGCCGCGCCCTCGGCCGGCGGGTTATATCGCAGCACGGACGCAGGCGCGCGCTTCGCTCTCATGCCCGGGCTGCGAATTCCGATTGTGAACGCGATCGTGATCGACCCTTCTAACCCGTCCCGCATTTACACTGGCACCCAATTCAATCCTCAAGACGCGTTTGTCATGAAGATCGTCCCGTAAATCCTCAGACTCGCCAAACCACTCGCCCGCCGACGATGGTCGCCACTGGCCCCCCGCGGAACGTCCGCCCGTCGAACGGGGAATTGCTGCTCTTGGAGAACGACTTGTTCACGTCGTAGGTCCACTCGCGATCGGTGGAGAAGATCGTAACGTCCGCCGGAGCTCCCGGAGCGAGCGTCCCTCGGTCGAGTCCCAAAATCCGCGCCGGCCCGGTCGTGAACAGCGCCACCAGCCGCGCCAATCCGATCTTTCCCGTGTGGACCAGCGTTTCGAGAGTCACGCCGAGCGCCGTCTCCAGGCCCAGGATACCGAAGGGGCACAGCTCGAACTCCTGCATCTTCTC
The DNA here is from genome assembly GCA_041486445.1 of Bryobacteraceae bacterium. Lineage (GTDB taxonomy): Bacteria > Acidobacteriota > Terriglobia > Bryobacterales > Bryobacteraceae > Palsa-187. The sequence continues at coordinate 2,187 of JBGPLI010000065.1, read as the reverse complement.
GCTGCCCGGATGCGGCGCGTGATCGGTCGCGATAGCGTCCACCGCTCCGTTCACCACGCCCGCCACCACGGCCTCGACGTCGCAGTGTGAGCGCAGCGGCGGCTTCATCTTGTAGTTGCTGTCGTAGGGCGGCATGCGCGCGTCGGTGAGCGCCAGGTGGTGCGGCGTCGCCTCCGCCGTCACCGCCAGCCCGCGCGCCTTGGCGAACGCCACCATCTCGACCGAGTGCCGCGACGAGATGTGGGCCACGTGATACCGCGCTCCGGTGACCTCGGCCAGCAGAATGTCGCGCGCCACCATCACGTCCTCCGCGCAGCCTGGAATTCCTCGTAGTCCCAGCCGCACCGACATCAGCCCCTCGTGCATGTCTCCGCCCGCGCTCAGATGCAGGTCCTCGCAATGATCGATCACGGGAATGCCCAGGCTGTGCGCGAACTCCATCGCCCGGCGCATGACGCGCGCGTTCATCACCGGCCGTCCGTCGTCGGAGATCGCCACGGCGCCCGCCTGGCGCATGGAGCCGATGGAAGCCAGCTCCTCTCCGGCGCTGCCCTTGGTGATGGCTCCGATCGGAAACACGTTGACCACCGCGTGACGGCGCGCCTTTTCAATGATGTAGCTGGTCACGGTCGCGTTGTCGTTCACCGGGTTTGTGTTGGGCATCGGGCAGATGGAGGTGAATCCGCCGGCCGCCGCCGCGCGCGCCCCCGTCTCGATGGTCTCGGCATGCTCGAACCCGGGCTCGCGCAAGTGGACGTGCATGTCGATGAAGCCCGGCGCCACGATGGAGCCGGTCGCATCCAGGATCTCGATCTCGGCCCCGGCCGCGGACAAGCCCGCGCCCACGCCGCGGATCACGCCGTCCTCGATCCACACGTCGGCGGTGGCGTCGTGCCCCGACGCCGGATCGATCACGCGTCCGTTCTTAATGAGCAGCGCCGCCACACAACACCCTTTCGAGAACCGCCATGCGCACCGAGATCCCATTCTCCACCTGGGTCAGAATCACCGACCGCTGCGAGTCCGCGACCTCGGAGGAAATCTCGCGCCCCCGGTTGATGGGGCCGGGATGCATGACGATGGCGTCGGGCCGCGCCTGTTTCAGGTGCTCCAGCCGCAGTCCGTAGAACTGGAAATACTCGCTCGCCGGAAACGCCGCTTCGTGCTGGCGCTCCAGTTGGACGCGCAGCATCATGATCACGTGGGCGTCGCGGATCGCTTCGTCCATGTCGGTGGTGAGAGTAACGCCCGGAGCGATCTGCTTCAGCTCCGCCGGAAGCAAGGACGCCGGCCCGCACAGCACGATGTCGGCGCCGAATTTCGACAGCAGGTACACGTTCGACCGCGCGACGCGGCTATGCGCGATGTCCCCGATGATGGCGACGCGCAGCCCCTCAAGCGACGCGCCGCGATCCAAGATCGTCCGGGCATCGAGTAGCGCCTGCGTGGGATGCTCGTGCGTGCCGTCGCCCGCGTTGATGATCGGGGTGCCCAGCATATGACGCTGTAAGAAATGCGGCGCGCCAGAAGCCGCGTGCCGCATGATGATCGCGTCCGGCCGCATCGCTCCGAGTGTGTTCAGAGTGTCCACCAAGGACTCGCCCTTCGACACGCTGGACGCTTGCGCGGTGATCGAAATCGCATCCGCACCCAGCAGCTTGGCGGCGATCTCGAAGCTGGTGCGCGTGCGCGTGGACGCTTCGAAAAACAGATTGACCACCATCCGCCCGCGCAGCAGGTCGAGCTTGCGGAAACCAGTATCGTTGCGAGGCTGAAAATTGCGGGCCCGGTCCAGAATTCGCTGAATCTCTTCGCGCGTCAGGTTTTCGATGCCCAAGAGCCCGTCGGGCATCCTAAACTCCCTGCTCGGCGACCTTCTCCACCAGCAGCACCTTTTCCATTCCGTCGATCTCCTGAAACTTCACTTCGATAATTTCGTTCGCGGTCGTCTGTACCATTCGGCCGACGTAGCGCGCCTCGATCGGAAGCTCGCGATGGCCGCGGTCGATCAGCACCAGCAATTGCACCCGCGCCGGCCGGCCGTGATCGAAGAGCGCGCCTAGCGCGGACCGGATGGTTCGACCAGTGTAAAGAACATCGTCCATCAAAATGATGTCCTTGCCGGTAACCGGAAACGGGATGTCCGTCGCGTTCACCACGGGCTGATGGGAGACAGTGGAAAGATCG
>JBGPLI010000064.1:0-25256 GCA_041486445.1 Bryobacteraceae bacterium | reverse complement strand
TGTGGGCCGAAGGTCCGGCCTGGAACGGCGCCGGGCGATTCCTGGTGTGGAGCGATATTCCCAACAACGTCCAGATGCGCTGGCTCGAAGAGGACGGCCACGTTTCGGTGTTCCGCAACCCTTCCGGCTATAGCAACGGCAACACCTTCGATTTCGAAGGCCGCGAGCTTTCCTGCGAGCACGGAGGCCGCCGCGTGGTCCGTTATGAGCAGACCGGAGCGGTGACCGTGATCGCCGAGAAGTATCAGGGCAAACGGTTCAATTCGCCCAACGACCTCGTCGTGCATCCCGACGGCGGCATCTGGTTCACCGATCCTCCCTACGGCATCCGCGGAAACTACGAAGGGTTCAAGGGCGATTCCGAGCTCAAGGAAGCCGTGTACCGCGCCGACGGAAAATCCGGCCAGATCGAGAAGGTGACCGACGAGGTCACCGGTCCCAACGGCATTTGTTTCTCGGCGGATTACAAGAAGGTCTACGTGGCCGACACCGGCTCGCGCGAGACCCTGGTATTCGATTTGGACGGCAAAGTGCTCAAAAATCGGAAGCGCTTCATCCAGCTCGATGTGCCCGGTGGGGGTGGTCCGGGAACAGCGGCGGCCGACGGCCTTCGCTGCGACGTGGACGGCAACTTGTGGATGGGCGCGGCTCCCGGCGTTCAGGTGGTCACGGCCCAGGGCGAGCGCATCGGCATGATCCGGATGCCGGAGACTTGCGCCAACGTCTGCTTTGGCGGCGCCAAGCGGAACCGGCTGTTCATGACCGGCAGCCAGTCGCTCTACGTGGTGTATGTGGAGACCCAGGGGGCGCACATAGCGTAGCTATTTTCCGCCCAGGTGCGCCAGGTCCTTTTCGTTCTCCGCACAGACCATTTCCAGCAGCTCGGTGTCCGCAACCAGGCGCTGATCTTGGCGAACGGTCCACGGCTTGGTGTACGCCTTCGGGTCGTCGACGGTGATCTGGAGTTCCATGTGCCCGAAGTCACGGCGCCGGAATCGCTCGGTCAGATGCGTGGCTTCCGTTTGGGGATGGCCCATCTGATCGAGCCACGTCTTCCCGTTGAACCCGATCGTGTCCACTACGAAGGTGTCTCCCTCCCACTTGCCCACGGAATAGCCCAGCCAGCTCGGCTGAGGATCCTTGGGTAGCTCGCGCCCGTCCGTGAAGATCTGGCGATAGACGCCAAAGTTCTCGTAAAGAATAATCGTCATCGCGGGGTTCTGGAGGATCTTGTACGGGAACGGCGTCGAATACAGCCGGGGCAAGCCCGACGGCAAACAATTCGCGGGAGATTCTTCCCTCGCGTGAGCCAGCGAAACGCGCTCCTTGACGAGCGCCGCGGCCCAGGGCTGGAGCGGGACCTCCTCAGGCTTGAGATCGGCGGCGAGGTTGGCAAGGTACTTGAAGTTGCCCTCCCACATTCCGGACAGGTCCGGTTTGCCGTCCGCAGTCTTGGGCGCGGGCGCCGAAAGATTCGGCTTGCCGTCCGGGGTCCGCGGGATGCCTTTGGTGGGAAAGTTCAACCACTGCGCCGCGAGCGGCATGGAAATCGCGATCACTGCAACAACGCTTTTCATTCTGACTTCTGTCTCCTGACTCCTGACTACTTTAAGTGCGCAATGTCCTTCTCATTTTCCAAACAAATGTAATCGAGCAGCTCCGTGTTGAGCACGAGGTAATGGTGCAGCTTTATCGTCCACGGCCGGGTATAGGCTTTGGGATCGTCCACGGTGACCTCGATTTCCATATTCCCGAAGTTCAGGCGGCGGAAGCGTTCGGTCACCTTGGCCGCGCTCGTCAGCGGATCGCCGTTCACGTCCAGCCACAAGTCGTCGCGGAAACCGGCGGTTTCGACGACCAGCGTGTCTCCCTCCCAATGGCCGATCGAGTAGCCATTCCAGGACGGGTTCGGATCCATAGGCAGCGGACGGCCGTCGGTGAAGATTTGCCGGTAGCTCGCGTTGAACTCCTGAAGCATGAGCAGGAGTCCCGGAGTCTGGACGATTTTCCTGAACTCCGGAAGCACGTCAATTTCCGGTACGCCCGGCGGAACACACCTGGAATGCGGATAATCTTTGCCGATACCGGCCGACCGCTGCTTGACCAGCGCGGCCGCCCAGGGCTGATAGGGAAGACCTTCCTTCAGACTGGCGGCGATATTGATCAACTCCAGCGAGATGGGCAATTCGGTGGGGTTGCCCGCCGCTCCTCCCGCGTCGTGGATCCGGTTCTCCGCTTCCCAAATTCCGGAGAGATCGGGCTTGCCGTCGGCCGTCCTGGGAGCGGGCGCGCCCAGATTGGGCAAACCGCTGGGCGTTTTGGGAACTCCGGCAGTCGGGTAATGCAGCCATTGCGCGGAGAGAGGCGCGGAGATCACCGCCAAAACAATCGCGACAAACATGCTGACTCCCTCTACTTCACAACGAAGTGCGACAGGTCCTTTTCATTCTCGAGGCAGGTGTAATCCAGCAAGTCGGCATCGAGGACCAGACCCTGGTTCAGCTTGACGGTCCAGGGTTTGGTGTAGGCTTTGGGATCGTCGACGGTGACCTCGACTTCCAGATGCCCGTAGTTGACGCGGCGGAAGCGCTCGGTCACTTTGGCGGCATCCGTGATCGGGTCGCCGCGCGTATCGAGCCAGATCCCGTCGCGAAACCCGGAGGTTTCCACTACAAGCGTGTCGCCATCCCACTTGGCCGTCGAGTAGCCGTTCCAGCCCGGTTGCGGATCTTCGAGCTTGGGCCGTCCGTCCATGAAAATCTGCCGGTAGCTGGTGTTGTATTCGTGGAGAATCAACAGGAGCCCTGGAACCTGGAGGATTTTCCGGTAAAAGGGAATCGTATGCAGTTCCAGGATGCCGATGGGCAGGCAGTGCGAAAGCGGGTCGTCTTTGCGCAACTCCGCACTCCGCTTCTTCGCCGCGGCCGCGGCCCACGGCTGATAGGGCAGGCCGTCGTTGAGGCTCCAGGCGATGTTGCCGAAGGACTGAGTCACCGGGAAATCCACGCAGCCGCCGGGCGGGCACTGCCGGTCATGCTCCACGTCCCAGGTTCCGGAAAAGTCGGGCTTGCCGTCGGGGGTGCGCGGCGTGGGCGCGGAAAGATTTGGTTTGCCGTCGGCGGTTCGCGGGACTCTCGCCGTCGGATAGCTCCACTGCGCCGGCGAGGGCGCGGAGAACACAGATAGGAGAACCGCTAGTCCGATATACTTCATCCTGACTCTCAACCTCTATTTCACCACGAAGTGCTTGAGGTCTTTCTCATTCTCCACGCAATAGCCCTCCAGCAAGTCGGTATCGACGGCGAGGATCTGGTTCAGCTTGACGGTCCACGGTTTGGTGTAGGCCTTGGGATCATCCACCGTGATCTCGATTTCCAGGCGTCCATAGTTCACCCTGTGAAATCGCTCGGTGATCCTGGCGGCATCCGTCATCGGATCGCCGCTGATGTCGAGCCAGATCCCGTCCGTGAATCCGGCGGTTTCCACCACCAGTGTGTCGCCCTCCCACTTCCCCGTCGAGTAGCCGTTGAAGGTCGGTTGCGGATCGGTGGGCAGCGGCCGTCCGTCGGTGAAGATCTGGCGGAAGGTCACGTCCTGCTCATCGAGAATCACGAGCAGTTCCGGAGTCTGGATTACCTTCTTGAACGACGGCAGTGTCGTGAGTTCCATAATGCCCGGGGGCAGACAATGCGTATGGGGATCGTCTTTGCGCAGCGACGCCCTTCTCGATTTCACCAGCTCCAGCGCCCACGGCTGATAGGGCAGGCCGTCCTTGAGGCTCCAGCCGATGTTGAGGAACTCCTGAGACGCCTGGGTGTCGGCGCAGCCGTCCGGCGGGCACGGCCGGTTGTGCTCCATTTCCCAGATTCCGGAAAGATCGGGCTTTCCGCCGGCAGTTCGCGGAACAGGCGCGGAGAGATTCGGCTTGCCATCCGCGGTTCGCGGGACTCCAGGAGTTGGATAATTCAGCCACTGCGCCGCGAGCGGCACGGCGAACGCGACCACCGCAACCAGAATGCCCTTCACCTTCTTTATTTCCCCACCATGTGTTTCATGTCTTTTTCGTTTTCGAGACAAATATAATCGATTAAATCGGTATCGGCCGCCAGCGTTTGGATCATCTTGACGGTCCACGGCCTGGTGTAAGCCTTGGGGTCATCGACGGTGAGATCGACTTCCAGGCGCCCATAATTTACCCGCCGGAAGCGCTCGGTGATCTTGGCGGCGTCCGTCAACGGGTTACCGCCCGTGTCGAGCCAAAGCCCGTCCCGAAAGCCGGTGGTTTCGACCACGAGCGTGTCGCCCTCCCATTTCCCAATCGAGTAGCCGTTGAAGGCGGGCTGCGGGTCCTGGGGCAGCGGGCGTCCGTCCGTGAAGATCTGCCGGTAGCTCGATTCCCTCTCGTGGAGAATCAGGGAGAGTCCCGGAGTCTGGACGAACTTCTTGTAGGTGGGAAGCGTCGTGAGCTCCACAATGCCGGGCGGAAGGCAGTGCGATTCGGGATCGTCCAGGCGGAGAGTTTCCCGCCGGGTCTTGGCCAGCTCGCGCGCCCACGGTTGATACGGCAGTCCGTCCTTGAGGGTCCAGGCGATGTTGCCGAACTCTTGAGGAGCCTGGATGTCGTTGCAGCCGTCGGCGGGGCAAGGCCGGTTGCGCTCCATCTCCCAGATTCCGGAAAGATCGGGTTTGCCGTCGGCGGTTCGCGGCGCGGGGGCGGAGAGATTCGGCTTGCCGCCGGCGGTTCGCGGCATTCCAGGGGTCGGATAGTGCAGCCACTGCGCCGTGAGCGGCGCGGTCAATGCAACCACGATCATCGTCAAAAAAATCTTCATTTCCCCACCATGTGCTTCATGTCTTTTTCATTTTCCAGGCAAATGTTATCCATCAGGTCGGTGTCGGCCTGGAGCCGTTGGATCAACTTGACGGTCCACGGCTTGGTGTAAGCCTTGGGGTCGCCGACGGTGAGATCGATTTCCAAGCGTCCATAGTCCACCCGGCGGAAGCGTTCGGTAACCTTGGCGGCATCCGTGATCGGGTTACCGCTCACGTCGAGCCAAATGCCGTCCCGAAAGCCGGTGGTTTCCACGACCAGCGTATCGCCCTCCCATTTCCCGGTCGAGTAGCCGTTAAATGTAGGCTGCGGGTCCCGGAGCGGCGGTCTCCCGTCGGTGAAGATCTGCCGGTAGCTCGCATCGGTCTCGTGGAGAATCAACAGAAGTCCCGGAGTCTGCACGATCTTCTTGAAGGCAATCGTCTGGAGTTCCACAATGCCCGGCGGAATGCAGTGCGAAATGGGATCGTCCATGCGGAGCGATTCCCGCCGGTTCTTGGCCAGATCCCGCGCCCACGGTTGAAGGGGCAGGCCATCCTTCAAGCTCACGGCAATGTTGCCGAACTCGGGAGGGACGCAGCCCATCGGCTGGCAAGGCAGATTGCGCTGCATTGCCCAGACCCCGGAAAGATCGGGCTTGCCGTCGGCGGTGCGCGGCGCCGGGGCAGAGAGATTCGGCTTGCCGTCGGCCGTGCGCGGGAGTCCGGGAGTGGGATAGTGCAGCCACTGCGCCGTGAGCGGTGCAGCCAGCGCTACCACGATCAGAGCGGAAAGTGTCTTCATTTCCCCACCATGTGGGTCTTCATGTCTTTTTCGTTTTCGGCGCAGATGTAGTCCATCAGCTCCGTATTGAGCACGATGCGCTCAGTCACTTTCGCGGTCCAGGGCTTGGTGTAAGCCTTGGGATCGTCCACGGTGACGCCGATCTCCAGGCTGCCGTAATTGGTGCGCCGGAAGCGTTCGGTGACCTTGGCGGAGTCGGTAATCGGGCTCCCGTAACGGTCAAGCCAGATCCCATCCCGCAAACCATTGGTCTGGACGACCAGAGTGTCCCCTTCCCATTTCGCGGTCGAGTAGCCGTTCCAGGTGGGCTGAGGGTCCTCCGGCAGCGGGCGGCCGTCGGTGAAGACCTGCCGGAAGCCGGCGTTGCGCTCGTTGAGAATGACCATCAGGCCGGGCGTCTGCACGATCTTCATCAGCTCGGGACTCACCAGCAGGCGCGGCACACCCAGCGGCAGGCACCACGAGGTTGGATCGTCTTTCCCTTCCTGGTCCATACGCTGTTTCTTGGCGTCCGCGGCCCAAGGCTGGTAGGGGAGGCCGCCCGAAAGTCCGGCGCCGAAATCCAGCCACTGGTCTCCGGTGCGGAGCTCCTGGCAGCCGCGCGTGAGGCAGGGCGGCCCATCCGCGACCCTCCCTCGCTCCACACGCCAGATGCCGGAGAAGTCCGGCTTGCCGTCGGCGGTCTTGGGCACGGGTGCGCTCAGATTCGGCTGCCCATTGGCTGCCTTGGGAACACCCGGTGTCGGATAATTCAGCCATTGCGCCGAGAGCGGCGCGGCCAAAGCGGCTACGACGATCGCAATGAGAGTCTTCATTTTCCCACCATGTGCTTCATGTCCCTCTCGCCTTCCACGCAGTTGTCATCCAACATCTCCGTGTTGAGCCTGATATTCTCGGTGATCTTGGTGGCGGTCCACGGCTTGGTGTAGGCTTTGGGATCGTCTATGCTGACTTCGATCTCCAGATGGCCGTAGTTGGGACGACGGAACCGCTCGGTCACTTTGGCGGCGTCGGTCAGCGGGCTTCCGCTGCGGTCGAGCCACATGTCGTCGCGGAGCCCATTCGTCTGGACGACCAGCGTGTCGCCTTCCCATTTCGCGGTCGAATAGCCGCTCCAGCTAGGCTGCGGGTCTTCTGGCAGAGGCCGGCCGTCGATGAAGATCTGCCGGAAGCTGGCGTTGCGTTCGTTCATGAGAACCATCAGGCCAGGCGTGTGGACGATCTTCTTGAACCCGGGAGCCACCAGGTCCCGCGGCGTTCCGAGCGGCAGGCAATACGATGTCGGATCGTCTTTGCCCAGGTCGGCCTCTCTCTGCTTCAACTTCGCCGCCGCCCAGGGTTGATAGGGGAGGCCGCCCGGCATTCCGGCGCCGTAATTGAGCCAATGGTCGGTGTCGCGGAGTTCGTCGCATTCGCCGGTGGGGCAGGGCCTGTTCGTGTTCATGACTCCTCGAAACGCCTGCCACATACCGGAGAAGTCTGGCTTGCCATCCGCCGTCTTCGGAGCGGGTGCGCTCAAGTTTGGCTTACCGTTAGCGGCCTTGGGAACCCCCGGGGTCGGGTAGTTCAGCCATTGCGCCCCGAGCGGCGCGGAGATCGCGATGATCGCAACGAAAATACTCTTCATAATTCTGACTCCTGACTCCTTCTTTATTTTCCTACGAAGTGGGCGACGTCCCGCTCGTTTTCGTTACAGAAGTACGCCAGCAACTCCGTATTGAGCACGATGAACTGTTGGACCGTGGCCGTCCACGGCTTGGTATAGGCGTTGGGATCGTCGATGGTGACGTCCACTTCCAGGTTCCCGTAATTCGGACGCCGGAAACGCTCGGTCACCTTGGCGGCGCCGGTCAACGGATCGCCCTTGCGGTCGAGCCACAGACCGTCGCGGAGACCGTTGGTTTCGACCACCAGAGTGTCGCCCTCCCACCGGCCCGTCGAGTAGCCGTTCCAGGATGGCTGCGGATCGGCCGGCAGAGGCCGCCCGTCCGTGAACACCTGCCGGTAGCTCAGGTTGCGCTCATTGAGAAACAGCAGGAGGTCGGGGAACTGAACGATTCTGCGAAAGGTAGGATGCCACAGCATGCGCGGCACGCCCGACGGCAGACAGTGCGATTCGTGATCGCCCTGCCCGGCGATCGCCGTGCGTTGCTTCACCACCTCGGCCGCCCACGGCTGATAGGGAAGCTCGCCCGGGAGTCCCGCGCCGATATCCAGGAATTGCGCGCTCAGAGGCATGTCGTTGCAGCCCCCTGGAGGGCAGGGCCGGTTGTCGGCTTCCCACATTCCGGAGAAATCCACCTTGCCGTCGGAGGTCCTCGGCGCGGGTGCGCCCAGATTGGGCAGCCCGCTGGGTGTTTTGGGGACTCCGGAGGTCGGATACTTCAGCCACTGCGCCGCGGACAAGGAGGCAGTGAGCGCGGCCGCGATCGCGATCGCGCGGAATCTCCGGTTCATCGGGACGATTATATCATTGCGGTCACTGCGCCCCCAGCGCGCTCCTCAGTTCCGCCATGCGCTCCCCCGACCCGGTGAACAGCCCCTCGGGAAACCGGCGCACCCCCAGTAATTCCGCATAGATGCCCGGCGCATTATAGGAGTCGAGCCCCATCCCAGCAAGGTATTGCAGCCGCAGGTTGAGGTCATTGTTGATTTGAGCGTGCGCGAGCCACGGCTCGAGGTCCGATCCTCGTCCCGCATACGTGGACAGGATTCCCACCGCGGACCAAAACCCAACGTCACGGAGCGATTTCTGAACCGGACCATGACCCGCGCTCGAAAGCCGTTGTTCGAGCGCATCTACGTCTATATTTGCCGGACCGGCCTGCGCCAGCAGGACCATATCGTAACCTTCTCCGCCGTTGTCGTTGCCCCAGATCGTCCCGTTGGGGAAGACCCGGAAGAAAGTGGCCAGCTCGCTCTTCACCGTTTCGAGATCGCTCTCATACAACGGCACCCACTGCGCGATCACTCCGCCCGGATTCAGATGCCGCTTGCACAATTCGAAGTACTCGGCCGAGTACAGCGTGGAGGTGCCTTTCACCCACGGATGAATCGGATCGGAGGTGATGATGTCAAACTTGTCCCGCGTGGTAAGCACGTAGTGCCGGGCGTCGTCGTAGACCATGGTCGTGCGCGGGTCGCGCAGCACGCCGTAATTTTCCGCGCCGAAGTAGCGCGAGGTGGCCGGAGGGATCGCCCGCTCGATCTCGCAGATCACGATCCTCCGCACCTCCGGGTACAACACGAACGAGCCGGCCGTGACGCCGGCGCCGAATCCCACCACCAGCACCGATTGAGGATTCGAGTGCAGCAGCGCCGGAATGTGTCCGAGCATACGCTGAAGCCGCATATCGTAGGACTCGGTGGTCGCCTCCACCTTGCCGCTGACGTGGAAATAGCGCTGGCCGTCGCCCGGCTCGGAAACGGCGATCGAGGAATTCACGCCTTCGTGCACGTAGAGAGGCCTGCCGGCGGCGGTTTCGGTGGTCATCCGGCGGCCGTAGGCGATCATCATCCAGGGCACCGGCGGAACTCTCCAGCCCAACCAGACTACCACCGCGATCGAGGCCGCGAGCGCTGCGCCTGCACGCAACCCCCAGCGGCGTCCCGCAAGCGCAAGCATCGCCGCCAGCCCCGCCAGCCCCATCAGCACCCTTTCGGACTGCTGTGTCCCCACCCACGGGATCAGCACCAGGCTGAATCCGACGGCGCCCGCGATCGCGCCGGCCGTATTGGCCGCGTAAGTTCTTCCGACCAGCCGCGAAGGGTCCTGGCGGCGGGATGCGGCGGACGCCAGCGCCAGGGGGAAACTCGCTCCCCACAGGAGCGCCGCCGGCAGAATCGCCCACGCGCTGCGCAACACATCGAACCCAAAGCGAAACCAGCGATTTTGGAAATGCGCCGCGCTGATCCGCCAATACGGCACAGAGTTGACGATCGTGAATGCGGCCCAGGCCACCGCCGCCGCCGCGAGCGCCTGGCATACACCCAGCGCGATCCGGGGCGTCACGCGTCTCGCCAGGAACGACCCCGCACCGCTGCCGATTCCCAGGCCGATCAGAAACACGGCCAGGATGATCGAGAACGTGTAGACCGTCGCACCCAGCAGCAGCGATAGCAGCCGGGTCCAGACCACCTCGGCTCCCAGCGCGCACAATCCGGAAAGCGCGATTGCGGCGTACACCGGCCAGGCCCCGCGCAGAGGCAACACCTGGCTTCGAACCGCACCGGCGGCTGGAGTCCGCACGGCCCACACCGCCGCGATCAGCGCCACCACTCCGTTCAGGGCCGCGGCGGCGTAGGTCGCGACCGCCATATCGTAGAGTCGCAGGAGATAGAATCCCGCCAGCAGACAGCCGAAGACGGCTCCGGCAATGTTGGCGCCATAGAGGAGCCCCAGCCAGGATACTCCGCGCGGCGTCGCCCGCACCCATCGCGCGATCGCGGGTAGCGAAGCGCCCATCAACGCCGTCGGCGGCAACAAACACACGGCGGAGACGGCTCCGCGCAGCAGGATGCCCGGGAGACCGATCGCCCCATACAGCCGGCTCACGTGCGGAACGCCGAACAACACCGCGATCCCGAAGATTCCGATGCCGGCCTCGATCAAGGCGTACACGCGCAAGGGATGCCGGCGCGCGGAAACCATCCGCGGCATGGCGATGCTGCCCAGGCACATGCCGCCCATGTAGGTTCCCAGCAACACTCCCATCGAGACCGCGGACGATCCGATCACTAATTGCAGCAATTGGAGCCAGACCACTTCGTAGATGAGGGCGGCGCAGCCGCTGGCGGCGAAAAGCGCCAGCAGCAAGGGCAGAAACCGGCGAGACACTACACCACTCTACTCTTGTAGTGGGGCCGGCGATCTTGTCGCCGGCCGGCTTCCCCTACCGGCTTTCTTCGTCGATGGCGATCTTCAGGGCCCGCAGGAACTTCTGGTCCTGGGAGGTGAGCTTGATCTTGCCGACTTTGCGGCGGCCGGACTCGGGCGCCGATGCGAGCTCGATGGTCTCGCCGTCTTCGGTTTCGGTGGCGTCCTCGCGTTTGTTGAAACCGATGGTGGCTTCCAGGACCAGGAAGACGTCGTAGCCAGCGCGCTTGATTTCGCCGATGGCTGCGGCGATGCGGTCGGAGTCGGAAAGCGATTCGTTGATCGCGTTGCCGAGCTCTTGCATCAGATCCTTCAATCGATCCTCCACTAGGCCCCTCCTCCCCGCTCCGTCCGAGCTCCAGCCCGAAACCACCTTCAGCATATCACCAGATGCCGCGCGGGACCATCGGGGATTGCCCCCAATATTCGTATCGGCCACGCGCGGGCGCTTCTGTACACGTTTGTTACGATAGATGGTATCGGCAGGCGGACCAAATGATTCGAAAGTTCCTCGGACACGTGATGCCGGGCATCATACGCCCCTTGCGCGTGCTGTGGAATGAGATCATCGGCTTTATTTTCCTGGTCCTGGCGGTCTGGGCCATCCCTTCGGCCGTCCGCAACATGCGCGACTTTGACGGGGACGCGGAGAGCTTCTTCCGCGTGGTGCTTTCCTTCAGCTTCGCCGGGCTGATGGCCTACTTCGGCATCACGTCGTTCCTGCGCGCCCGCCGGATTTCACGCTCATGACCGAAACGCCGGGCGAGTACCCGTTCACCCGCGGCATCTACCCGGACATGTATCGCGGCCGGCTGTGGACCATGCGCCAGTACGCCGGCTTCGGAACCGCCGAAGAGAGCAACCGGCGCTACCGGTACCTGCTCTCGCAGGGCATCACGGGGCTCTCGATCGCCTTCGACCTGCCGACGCAGATGGGGCTCGACTCCGATCACCCTCTGGCGGCGGGCGAGGTCGGACGAGTGGGCGTGGCGATCTGCTCGCTCGCCGATATGGAGCGCCTGCTCGAGGGCATTCGCCTGGACCAGATCACCACGTCGATGACCATCAACTCGACCGCGGCGATTCTCCTGTCGCTGTATGTTCTGGTGGGCCGCCAGCAGGGCGTGGACGTCCGCAAACTCTCCGGAACCATTCAGAACGACATCCTGAAGGAATATATCGCGCGCGGCACCTACATCTATCCGCCGCGGCCGGCCGTGCGCATCATCACCGACCTGTTCGCGTGGGCGGGTGCGGAGCTGCCGGAGTGGAACACGATCTCGGTCAGCGGCTATCACATTCGCGAGGCCGGCTCGACCGCGATTCAGGAGGTCGCGTTCACTCTGGCTAACGCCATCGCCTACATCGAAGCGGCCCTTCGCGCCGGGCTGGAGGTGGACGCCTTCGCGCCGCGCATTTCTTTCTTCTTTAACGCGCACAACCGTTTTCTGGAGGAGATCGCGAAGTATCGCGCCGCCCGCCGGCTGTACGCGCGCATCATGAAGGAGCGGTTCGGCGCGCGCCATCCGAAATCGATGATGCTGCGCTTTCACACCCAGACCGCCGGCTCGACGCTCACCGCGCAGCAACCCGACGTGAACGTGGTTCGTGTGGCGTTGCAGGCGCTGGCCGCCGTGCTGGGCGGCACGCAATCGCTGCACACCAACGGCAGCGACGAAGCGCTCGGATTGCCCACCGAGGAAGCCGCGCGGCTGGCTCTGCGCACCCAGCAGATTATCGCCTATGAAACTGGCGTGACCAAAGTCGCCGATCCGGTGGGCGGCAGCGCGTACATCGAAACGCTGACCGATGAGATCGAGCGGGGCGCCCGCGAATACCTGGACCGCATCGACGCCATGGGCGGCACGCTCGCCGCCATCGAGAACGGCTTTATCCAGGGCGAGATTCAGAATGCGGCGTATGCGTTTCAACGGTCGGTCGAGCGCGGCGAAACCGTCGTGGTGGGTGTGAACCGGTTCCGGCAAACGGAAGATCATCCGGCTCCCGCTTTCGGTATCGATCCTTCGATCGAGAAGACACAAGTGGAGCGGTTGCGCGAGCTGCGCGCTTCCCGCCCTGCGCCGGTGGTCGAGGAACGTCTGGAGGCGCTCGAACAGGCCGCACGCGGAACCGGGAACCTGATGCCGCGGATTCTCGCCGCATGCGAGGCGTACGCGACGGTGGGGGAGATTTCCAACCGTTTGCGGCGGGTCTTCGGCGAATACAAGGAAGGCTGACCGTGCCAGGCGCCGTTCATATTGTTGGTGGCGGACTCGCGGGATGCGAAGCCGCTTGGCAGGTGGCTCGCGCCGGAGGACGGGCCGTGCTCCACGAAATGCGCCCGCTGCGCCAGACGCCCGCGCACAAGAGCGAGGCGCTGGCTGAGCTGGTGTGCAGCAATTCGCTCAAGACCGAGCAGGAAAACAGCGCGCCGTGGCTACTCAAAGAGGAATTGCGGCGAGTGGGCTCGCTGCTGATCGGACAGGCCGCGCCGCGCGCGCGCGTTCCGGGCGGTCACGCGCTAACGGTGGACCGCGAGGTCTTCGCGGCGGAAATCACGAGGGCCATCGAAGCGGACCCCGCCATCGAAATCCGCCGCGAGGAGGTCGCGTCGCTCGACCCGCCGGAGATCTGGATCGTCGCCAGCGGCCCTCTGACCTCGGACCTGCTGGCGCGGGAGGTCGGGCGCATCACCGGCGCCGACCGTCTGTTCTTCTACGACAGCATCAGTCCCATCGTCGATGCGGACTCGATCGATCTGTCGATCGCCTTCCGGGCGTCGCGCTACGGCAAATCGCTCGACGGCACCGGAGATTACCTGAACTGCCCTCTAAATAAGGAAGAGTACGAGGCGTTCGTCGACGCGTTGCTCGCCGGCCAAAGCGCTCCGGCGCACATCGGCGAGGACCACACGCGGTACTTCGAAGCCTGCCTTCCCATCGAGGAGATCGCGCGGCGCGGCCGCGACACCCTGCGTTTCGGCCCCATGAAGCCGATGGGCCTGACGGACCCGCGCACCGGACGGCGGCCGTACGCGGTGGTCCAGCTCCGGCAGGAAAACGCTCGCGCGGGCAGCTACAACCTGGTCGGATTCCAGAACCATATGCGGTTTCCGGAACAGGCGCGCGTGCTTCGCATGATCCCGGGCTTGGGGAACGCGGAGTTCCTTCGCTACGGGCAGGTGCATCGCAACACGTATATCAACGCGCCGGCGCTGGTCGCCGCCACGCTTCAGTTGCGGACCCGGCCGCAAGTATTCTTCGCCGGACAGATTTCGGGCGTCGAAGGCTACGTCGAATCGATCGCGACCGGGCTCGTGGCCGGCCGCGGCGCCGCGGCTCTGGCAAATGGTGAAGCGCCGCGCGCGTTTCCACGGGAATCCGCCATCGGCTCGCTGTGCGCTTACGTTTCGGGCGCGGACCCGGCCGACTATCAACCGGCCAATATCACGTTCGACCTGCTGCCGAAGCTCGATCGTCCACCGAGGGACCGCAAGCTTCGCCAGGCGGAAGTCTGCCGTCGCGCTCTGGCGGCGCTCGCAGAGCATTTGTGCGCTCATGTCTGAGTTGAGTGTGGCGATGGAGCGATTTCTCGCGGCGCTCGGCCGCCAGAACGCCTCCTCCCACACGCTACGCAACTACGCTTGCGATCTGGAGCAATTCCGCGACTACTTTTCTCCGCCCGGCGAGGATCCTCCGGCGCCCTCGCAAATCGACGCATTGCAGCTTCGCGAGTGGCTGGGGAGTCTCTACGATCGCGGCCTCAACCCGGTGTCGATCCGCCGTAAGCTGGCTGCGGTGCGATCGCTGTTCAAGTTCCTGCTGCGCGAAGGCACGGTGAGTGCGAACGTCGCCCGGCTGGTCCGAACCCCCAAAGCGCCGAAACGCATTCCCGTCGTCCCGACGGCCGAGCAGACCAACCGGCTGATCGACGGCGTGTCGGCGGATTCGCTCGACCGCCCTCACCCGGAGCGCGATCTGCTGCTGTTCGAGCTGCTCTACGGCTGCGGCCTGCGCATCAGCGAGCTCGCCGGCCTGAACCTCGACGATTTCGATGTGACGGAGCGCTGGATTCGCGTGCGCGGCAAGGGCCGCAAGGAGCGTCAGGTGCCCTACGGAGCGAAGGCGGCCGCGGCGCTGGAGAAATATCTCGCGGCCCGCGCGGCAAAGGCCGGAGAGCGGGCGCTGCTGGCGAACCATCGCGGCGCACGGCTCTCCGACCGCGGCGCGCGCGACATCGTGAAGTTCTACGCACGCATGATTTCAGGCGATGCGTCCCTGCATCCGCACAGCCTGCGTCACGCCTACGCCACGCATCTGCTGGCCGACGGAGCGGATTTGCGAGCCATCCAGGAGCTGCTGGGCCACGCCCGGCTCTCCACCACCCAGAAGTACACGCAGGTGTCGCTGACCGACCTGATGGCCGTGTACGACCGCGCGCATCCGAAGGCGCGGAAGAATCGCTGTACGCCGGACTAAAGAATTCCACCCCGCCGGCCGATCAACCACGAGGAGGCGGGTCCGTACTTCTCCCATGAGCATACAGTCGGAAAGAATCCGTGCCGCGCTCTTGCGATCCGAGGGCCCTCGCCGGCCGGGCGATCCCCAGGCGATCGAGCCGGTCGCCGTGAACACGGAAAACCTGGAAGCTCTGTTGGGACTCGAAACTGCTCCTGTCGAGCGCCCCGTCGCGGAGTCCCCCGCGGCGGAGCCGCCCGCGGATGTAGAGACCACGCTCCCATTGCTCGTAACTCCTCCTGAAGTAACCCGCGCTCTGGAGCCGGCTGCAACAGCGGAGACTGTGCTGCCATTGCTCACCGCGACGGCAGAGAAAAAGAGCAGCCGCGTGCCCGTGACGGCTCTAGCGGTCGCAGCCGTGATCGTAGTCGCCGGTGTTTCCACTTTCTGGATGCGAGGTCACCCACCGCCGGCGTCCCAGCCGGCCCCAGCCGCTCCCGTAACCAGCCTTCCGGTGTCTGTGGCCGTGGAGCCACAAAGCAACGCGCCGACAGCGGCGACGCCTCCGATCCCAACTCCGGCTCCCGCAGCGCCGGCGCCGATTCCAGCCGCGCGGCCGCCCGCTGCGATCCAGCCCGTTCCGGCTCCTGTGGAAACGCCGCAGCCGAACCGCCCCGCGGCGCGCTCCTTCATATTGCCGGAGCCAAGTCAGCGAAACCCCGAGCCGCTCCGCGGGGTCCTGCCGGATGCGCCCCCGCCCGTGGCGAACGCACCGGTTCCGGCCGCAGTCGCCGGTCTCGCCGCGACGAACCGCTTACCTTCGACGCCCACTGCTCCAGCTCCACCCGCGCCCGCTCCCGTTCCCGCTCCCACCGCTCCAGCTCCGCCGCGGCAAATCAGAGTGGGGGGCATCCTGCAAGCCGCCAACCTGATTAAGAAGGTCACGCCGGTCTATCCGCCGCTGGCTCGGGAAACGCGCGTGCAAGGGACGGTTCGATTCACGGCCATCATCGCCAAGGACGGCACGATCCAGAACCTTCACGTACTCAGTGGACCGGCGTTGTTGGTCGCGCCGGCGACCGATGCCGTCAGGAAGTGGGTGTATCGCCCGACGCTCCTCAACGGCGAACCGGTGGAAGTGGTCACTCAAATCGACGTCGCCTTCTCCTTGGGCCCATAGACCGCCGTCTCCATCCAAACGGGTATGATGGCTGCAATGAAATTGCGCGATCTGCCGTCGGTGGATGAAATCGCCAAACCTCTGGAGGGCATCGCGCCGCGGGCGCTGGTGGTCGCCGAAACCCGGCGCGTGCTGGCCCAGATGCGCGCGGCGTTGCGAGCGGGTGAGGCCGCGGACCCGGCGAGTGCGGAAGAGCGCGTCCGCCGGAGCCTCGCCGAACTTGCGCAACCGTCGTTGCGCCGCGTGATCAACGCCACCGGCGTCATCCTGCATACCAACCTGGGGCGTGCGCCGGGCGTGCGATTCACGCCTCTCGAAGGCTACTCGAACCTGGAATACGATCTGGCACGCGGCAAGCGCGGCAAACGCGACGCGCACGTCTCCGGCCTGCTGGAACGCGTGGCGGGGAAGCCGGGAATCGCCGTCAACAACAACGCGGCCGCGGTGCTGCTGGCGCTGAACGGGCTCGCCGCGGGCGGGGAGGCGATCGTCAGCCGGGGCGAGCTGATCGAGATCGGAGACGGGTTCCGGATTCCGGATATCATGGCGGCCTCCGGAGCGGCGCTGTGCGAGGTGGGCACCACCAATCGCACCCATATCGACGACTATCGCGCGGCCATCGGCGAGCGCACCCGCTTGCTGATGCGCGTCCACCCTAGCAATTTTCACATCGAGGGGTTCACCGCAAAGCCCACACTCAACGAACTGGCGGCGCTGGCTCGCGAACGCGGCTTGCCGCTTTATGAAGACCTGGGGAGCGGTTGCGCCGCCGGCCTGGCTCCCTTCGGCATCGCGGAGCCGCGCATCGCGGAGAGCCTGGAGGCCGGCGTGAACCTGGTTTCCTTCAGCGGCGACAAGCTGCTCGGCGGTCCGCAGGCGGGGCTGATCGTCGGCGATGCGGAGTTAGTCGCGCGGCTGCGGCGGAATCCTCTGTTCCGCGCGCTGCGCCTGGACAAGCTGATCACCCAGGCGCTGGAGACGACGCTCCGGCACATCGTGTTCGAGCGATGGGACGAAATTCCCGCCATGCGGATGATCCGGATGACGGCGCCCGAAATTCGCGAACGGGCCGAACGCGTTCGCGCCCGGGTCGCAGGTCTGGACTTGATCGAAGGCCGCAGCGTCGCCGGCGGCGGCTCGACTCCGGAGCAGTCTTTGCCCACTTGGTTGCTGACGGCGCCGGGGGATGCCGTCGCGGCGGAGAAAGCGTTGCGGGCCGCAACACCGCCGGTGATCGCCCGCATCGAAAGCGACCGGCTGGTGCTGGATCTGCGAACTGTGCTTCCGGAGGAAGAAGAAGATCTGGTGAAAGCGTTACTCACTGGATTGTAATCTGCACCGGCACCCCGGCGATCCAGGCTGCGGCGACTTGAATCGTTGCCGTTCCTGGGGCCGTATCGGGCGGGACGCGGAAGTTGACCTGGTATCCGTTAACAGCGCCCGGGTATCCGACTGCGCCCAGAAATTCGGCGGATTCGCCATTTACCGTCACGGTCACAGGAGAGTTCACAACGGCCGGCGGACTCGGAGGAAAGGGACTGCCCGGATCGACTCCTGGTTTCGTCGGCCCCAGGCCGGTCATGAAGAGAGATAAGACTTCGCCCGCTGCGGCAGGTTTCGAGGCGGTCACGCGCATGAAATCGCTGGAGTGCGCCACGGCCGGGCCGTTGGCAGTCAGGATGAACTCCGGCCGCTCCATGGGGATCAGGTGCATGATCCACCGGACCTTACCCCCTCCGTTCTGACGGCGGTTCGCCGGGTCCTCCGTGATGGAAGCGGCACGGATGGTTTGTGAACTCACTGCCTGGCTGTTCCCGTTCTGCCCGCGCGCGCCCAGAAAGGCTCCCGTGCCGCCTATGATCGCGGAATTACCTTGCACCACTGAGACAGGGGCTCCAGGGGCTGGGGGGCCGGGCGCCACGCCGGACGTCACGATTGTTCCAATCGCGGTGCCGTCGCTCTTCAGAATTTCAAACGTGTCCATGACCGTTACATTCCGAACGGTATCGGCGATTGCCCGGCCGGGGGCAGGGGCCGTATTGAGGAAGAAATACTGCTGATTACGGGTCATGGTTCCCTTGGCAGGCTGGCCGTTGATGGCTACAATGTCTGCGATGGCCACAGCCGTTCCAAAGTTAGTTGGCAAAGACGCTGGTGTCGGATTGGGATTGGTCGCAAATCTGGAATGGTCTGAGGTGTCCTCCACGTACTGAACCCAGTTTTCGATGTCGATCTGGAGCATCGTGGCCGGCGCGGTTTGCCCCCATCCTGGGTGGCACAGCAGTGCGCCTAGCAGAATCGCAGCCGCAAGAGTTTGAAATTTTCGATTCATAGTGACCTCCATGGGTTACGGGATTCCGGTCACGACCGCGCAATCGGGAGCGTCCGCCTCCATTCGGCGGGCCGCGTTGTGTTTCACGAGGTAGGCGATGCTCAGCACCGCGTTCACCGGGCCGGTGTTGATAATGCCGTGGACCTGGCTGTTTTCCATGAACACTTGTCCCGGGGCGATGGAGCGCTTCTGGCAGTTGGCGTCGTAAAAGTCGATTGCGCCGGAGACAACCGTGCCAATGAGGATGCCTGGGTGAGTGTGCCAGCCGCTGTAGCCTCCCGGCGCGAGCTCGAGTTGCTGCACATAGAAGTCCGTCGCTCCTTGTGCCTGCAACTGGAGCTGCCACGCTTGGTCTCCCTCCCCGGTACTGGCCATCTGGACCTGCTGGCTGATATTTTCCGAGTCGGAGCCCATGGCTATGATCTGATTGACGACGAATCCCAGCGGCGGAGTCGCCAACGCGACTGCCGCCAAAGTGAGCGAGACCAGCCATCGGATGTTTTTCATATGACCTCTCATCTGAGAAACCGGAAACGGCGGACGGAAACTTCAACCGGCTGCAAGTTTTTTTTGAGTGTGAGGTATACTGAACCGTAAATGCCTGGGACAGCACCGCCGGACATTACTGGCTTGCTGAAGGCATGGGCCGCCGGCGATTCGCGCGCGTTGCAGCAACTGACGCCCCTGGTTTATGACGAGCTGCGCCGCATTGCGCGCCGTTATATGCGCCAGCGAACGCCGCAGACCTTGCAAGCCACGGCGCTGGCGCATGAGGCCTATCTCCGGCTGGCCGGCGCCGGAGGCCTGTGCTGGCAGGATCGGGCGCACTTCTTTGCCGTGGCCGCTCAGATGATGAGGAGGATTCTGGTGGATGCGGCCCGGGCTCGTATCGCAGCTAAGCGGCAGGGCAGCGCGCTTCGCGTCACCTTTAGCGAAGAGCTTGCAATTCCCGCTGGCCGGGAAACGAACCTTGTCGCGCTCGACGACGCACTCACGTCGCTGGCGAGGCTGGATGCCCGCAAGGCCCGGGTGGTGGAGCTGCGTTTTTTTGGCGGGCTGAGCGTCGAGGAAACCGCCGAGGTCTTGCAGATCTCCCCGCAGACTGTGATGCGCGATTGGAGGCTTGCCAAGCCCTGGCTGGCTCGGGAGGCAGAGCGGGGACGCCGGGATGTCGCCTGATCGCTGGAACGAAGTCGAAAAGCTCTATCATGCCGCGCTGGAGCGGGATCCAGCCGACAGAAGAGAGTTTCTCAAGCGCGCCTGCGCGGACGAACCCTTGCGGCGGGAAGTGGAATCCCTACTAGGACACGAGCAGAAAGGCGATCGGTTGCTGGAGAACGGAGCGGCGCGGAATCTCGGTACCCAGATCGGCGCTTACCGGCTGGAAGAGATCCTCGGCGAAGGCGGTATGGGCGTCGTGTACCGCGCCCGCGACCTCAAGCTGAACCGTCCGGTGGCGGTGAAGGTTCTCTCCGACGAGCTAGCCGGCGCCGCCGCGCGCCGCCGGTTCCAGCGCGAGGCGCAAATGGCCTCGGCGCTCAATCATCCGCACATTCTCACGGTCTACGATGCGGGCGAAGTCGAAGGCCGGCAGTATCTGGTCACCGAATTCGTGGATGGGGGCACGCTCAAAGACTGGGCGCGGGCCAGTCCGCGAGACTGGCGGCAGATCGTCGATCTGCTGGTGGGAGTCTGCGACGGGCTGGCGTGCGCGCATGAAGCCAAGATTCTGCACCGCGATATCAAACCGGACAACATCCTGGTGTCCAAGAGCGGTTACGCCAAGCTGGCCGATTTCGGTTTGGCGAAACTGCTTGAAAACGAAGCCGGCGAGACCCGCACGCTAACTCGTTCCGGAATGATTGTGGGCACCGTGGCCTATATGTCGCCCGAGCAGGCTGCGGGCCACGCGGTCGACGCCCGCAGCGATATCTTTTCGTTCGCTCTGGTCTTGTACGAGATACTGGCGGGCCGGAGAGCTTTCGAAGGCCCAACCAATTTGGGGCTGCTCCAAAAAATCATCCACGGCGCGGCAGAGCCACTGCCTGAGGATCTTCCCGGCGGGCTTCGGCTGGCAATCGAAAAAGCACTGGAGAAAGATCCTGCGGATCGATACCAATCCACCCGGGATCTGGTGGGGGACCTGCGAAGACTGGTTCGCGAACCCGAGCAGGCGGCAGTACCAACCCTGCCCTCGGACCGCGGGTGGAAACGTAGTGCAGCGATAGGACTCCTAGTGCTCGTGCTGGTGGCAGGAGGCGCTCTGCTCTGGCGGCGATCCCGGCAGCCGCCAGTTCCCGGCCGGCTCGAGTACACTCAGATCACCAATTTCACCGATTCCGCCCGAGCCCCGGCTTTGTCGCCGGACGGGCGCATGGTCGCGTTTATCCGCGGAGGTCAGTACTTTCAGAGCGGCGGGCAGATTTATGTCAAGGTGCTGCCGGATGGGGAATCGGTGCTGCTCACGAGCGAGCCTGACCTGAAATACGCCCCGGTGTTCACGCCGGATGGCTCCCGGATCGCTTACACTCTCCTGAAGCCGGGCGGTTCCTGGGACACGTGGACCGTCCCGGTCCTGGGAGGCCAGCCGACACGCCTGCTACCGAACGCCTCCGGTCTTACTTGGTTAGACGGCCGGCGGGTCTTGTTTTCCGAGATCATGGCTGGGACTGGCGCGCACATGGGCATCGTGACCTCGACCGAAGACCGCTCCAACGAGCGGACGATTTACTTTCCCGCCCATGAACGAGCCATGGCCCACTATTCCTACGCATCGCCGGACCGCAAATGGACCCTGATTGTGGAGATGGACCAAACCACGGCTTGGCAACCTTGCCGTCTGATGTCGCTGGAGGGCTCCGAGACCCGGCAGGTTGGGCCTCCGGGCGCATGTATCGCGGCTGGCTGGTCTGTCGATGGGAATTGGATGTACTTCAACGCCGAAATCGAGGGCGCCTGGCATCTTTGGCGCCAGCGGTTCCCGGGAGGCGTCCCGCAGCAGATGACCTTTGGCCCGACCGAGGAGGAGGGGATTGCCGTTTCGCCGGACGGGCGCTCCCTGATCACGTCGGTGGGAAAGCGCTACAGCACGATTTGGATCCACAATGCGGGCGGCGACCGCGCAATCTCAGCAGAAGCTTTTGCCTTTCGTCCCAGCATGTCGGCCGATGGAAAGCGCATTTTCTATCTCCTGCGTCAGAGTCCGGCGTCGCTTTCAAGCCGAAGCGCGCTCCCTACGCGATCGTCACCGTTCGTTGTGAGCGGTTCGCTCCAGGCTATGGAGATGGCTTCCGGCAAAACCGAGCCTCTGCTCCCGGACTTTCCGGTGATCGACTACGACGTCTCCAGGGATGGAAATGAAGTAGTCGTCGAAACCGAGAACAGAGGCGTCTGGTTGGCGCCTCTGGACCGGCGCTCGCCGCCGCGCCTGGTAACTCAGGGGGGAGGCAGACCGGTGTTTGACCGCGATGGCGAGATTATCTTTGGCGCGGCGGAAGGCGATAAGAACTACCTGTTCAAGATCCACCGGGACGGAAGCGGACGGCAGCGCATTAGCAACGTTCCTGCGATTGGAAGTCCTCGCACGTCGCCAGACGGCGAGTGGGTCGCCAGCCTGACACCCGCCGCTGGAGGGGAATCGAATTGGGAAACCTGGGCTCTCCGGATTCACGGAGGCGATTCCAGGAAGATCTGCGCATTCTTTTGCGCGGCGCGGTGGTCCGCCGACGGACGATTCTTGTATTTGGATCGGGATATCTCCCAAAGCTCATCGACGTCGGGGACTTTTGCAATCCCTCTCCCGTCCGGCAAATCGCTTCCGGACCTTCCGGCTTCCGGAATCGCCAAGCCGGCGGATCTGGCGAGGTTGGCGGGTGTGCGTGTGCTCGAAAGAAGCGCTGTGTTCCCCGGGCCTGACCCGTCAACCTACGTCTTCACGAAGCAGGGCTTCGAGGGCAATCTGTATCGGATCGCTCTGCCCTGACCGGCCGGCCTTCAGGCTCGCTCCAGGTAAGCCGACTCCGAGGTGGAAACGCGGATCTTCTCACCCTCATTGATAAACGGCGGCACCTGCACCACCAGGCCCGTCTCGAGCTTGGCGGCTTTGGTGACGTTGGATACGGAAGCGCCCTTGAGGCCGGGCTCGGTCTCCACCACGGTGAGGTCCACCGACGGCGGCAGCTCCACGCTGATCGCCTTTCCTTCATAGAACTCGACGTGGACCTTCAACTGAGGAACCAGAAAGTTGGTGGCGTCGCCGAGAATTTCCGTGGTGAGATGCATCTGCTCGAACGACGTGGTGTTCATGAAATAGTAGTATTCGCCGTCGTCGTACAGATACTCCATCTCCTGCTCGTCGAGCGAGGCCCGCTCCACGCGGTCTTCCGAGCTGAACCGGTGCTCCATCATCGAGCCGGTGCGGAAATTCCGCATCTTCACCTGGACGAAACCGCGCAGGTTGCCGGGCGTACGATGCTCCATCTTGAAGACCGAGAACAACTCGTTGTTGAACTTGATCACCATGCCCGGACGCAGTTGTGTTGACGAAATCATAAGAGGGAAACTCCAATATAGCACGATGTTTCTGTTCCGCTGGTTCAGCTCCTTCCTGCCCTTGCGCAACCCCATCGGGTTCGGCGCCGCCGACTTCATCGAGCTGGCTCTGGCTGCGATGCTGATCCTGCTGGTGCTGGCATCGCGCCTGGAGCCGCTCGCTCGAAAGTTCGCGGAGAAAACCGCGTGGTGCATGCTGGCGCTCGCAGCGCTGCCCGTTGCGCTGCGGCTGTTGCTGCTGCCCCACCATCCGATTCCTCCACCGAACGTGGCCGACGACTTCAGTTACGTTCTGCTCGCCGACACGCTGTCGCACCTGCGCCTGGCGAATCCACCGCATCCTCTGCACCAGTTTTTCGAAACTTTCTTTGTGCTGCAGGAGCCGAGCTACAGCTCCATTTTTCCGATGGGCCAAGGTCTGGCGCTGGCGCTTGGAAAGATGATCCTCGGGCATCCGTGGGCCGGAGTGGCTCTCTCGATCGCGGCCTTTTGCGCGCTGTGCTACTGGATGCTGCGCGCCTGGACCACGCCGGGCTGGGCGCTTGCGGGAGGCGTGCTCGCGGCCATCCAGTTCGGTCCTCTCAACCAGTGGATGAACAGTTATTGGGGCGGCGCGGTTTCGGCGTCTGCCGGTTGCCTGGTGTTCGGATCGCTGCCGCGACTAAAGGAACGCGGCCGCACGCGCGACGCCGTTGTGCTGGGCGTGGGTCTTGGCTTAGAGTGGCTCGCGCGCCCGTACGAGTCCATTCTCCTGGTGTTGAGCGTCCTTCTTTTTTCCCTTCCGATGCCACGCAGATTTGCGCGAGTCGCCGCAGTGGCGGCGCTGGCCGCGATGCCCGCCATCGCGCTCACCCTGCTCCAGAACAAGCAGATCACCGGAAGCTGGACCACGCTCCCGTACGCGTTGAGCCGCTATCAATACGGCGTTCCCACGACGTTCACAGTGCAGGCGAATCCCGTTCCGCATAGCGAGCTGACCCGGGAACAGCAGCTCGACTATGAACTTCAGTCGAAAGTCCACGGGGAGAACGCCGAAACCGTCACAAGCTACTTCGAGCGTCTCGCAAGCCGCGCGCGCTTCTACCGCTTCTTCTTTCTGGCGCCGCTGTATCTGGCGTTGCCGGCGTTTCTTCTCGCGCTGCGTGAGT
This sequence comes from Bryobacteraceae bacterium, assembly GCA_041486445.1. Taxonomy (GTDB): domain Bacteria; phylum Acidobacteriota; class Terriglobia; order Bryobacterales; family Bryobacteraceae; genus Palsa-187. The sequence continues at coordinate 1,098 of JBGPLI010000064.1, read as the reverse complement.
TCCGCTTCGCCTGGCTCCTGCTCACGGTTCTGATGTTCGCCGCCGGCACGAACTTCTATCCTTACTTCTACTCGCATTACATCGCCGCCGTTGCGTGCCTGTTTGTCCTGATGAGCGTCGCGGGGCTCGAACGGCTGGCCCGGCTGACGATTCGCGGATATCCTGCCGGCCGCGACGCCGCCCGGCTGATTTTCTTTCTCTCGATCGCGCACTTTCTTTTCTGGTACGGAGTCCACGCCATCGGCGACGAAAGGGCCGTGTTTCAGTACGAGACCTGGGATGCGATCAACCACGGCGAACCTGAAGCCCGGACCTCTGTGAACCACAGCCTCGCGGAAATCCCCGGCGAGCACCTGGTGTTCGTGCGCTACTACCGCCAGCACACTTTCGACGAGTGGGTCTACAATCCCGCGGACATCGACCGCGCGCGAATTGTCTGGGCTCGCGACCTCGGCCCGTCCGAGAACGAGAAGCTGCGCCAGTACTACGCGGGCCGCACAGAGTGGCTGCTGGAACCGGATTTCCGGCCGCCGCGGCTGACCCCGTACAGACGGTAAGCTATCATCAGAAATACACCAGCATGATCACCGACACGATCCCCGAAGGCCTCACATTCGACGACGTGCTGCTGCTGCCGGCGCGCAGCGGCGTCGTCCCCGCGCAGACGGACACGCGCACCTGGCTGACGCGCAAAATCGGGCTGAATATCCCGGTGGTGAGCTCCGCCATGGATACGGTGACCGAATCGCACCTCGCCATCGCGCTCGCGCAGCAAGGCGGCATCGGGATCGTCCACCGCAACATGTCCATCGACCGGCAGGCCGAAGAAGTGGACCGCGTGAAGCGGTCCGAGAGCGGCATGATCGTCGATCCGGTGACCGTCGAGCCCGAGCAAAAGATCTCCGATGCGCTGGAGGTGATGAAGCGGTACCGCATCTCCGGCGTGCCGGTGACCACCAACGGCAAGCTGGTGGGCATCCTGACCAATCGCGACTTGCGCTTCGAGACCCGCACCGATATCCCGATCAGCAAGGTGATGACCAGGGAGAACCTCATCACCGTGCCCGTGGGCACCACGTTGGAAGACGCGGAAAAAAT
>JBGPLI010000063.1:0-25590 GCA_041486445.1 Bryobacteraceae bacterium | reverse complement strand
GATTCGCAGAACGCCGTGCCGAAGCGCGAGGTATTCATCGACGACATGAGCGGGAGGTGGAGCCCGTCGCAACGCTCCGGCGTCAGCGCCAGGCAGATCAAGCCGCGGCCGTGCGTGGCCATGAAGTTGATCGCCTCCGGAGTAGCGAACTGGGCGGCCATGGTGAGGTCGCCTTCGTTCTCGCGATCTTCGTCGTCCACCACCACCAGCATGCGCCCGGCGCGGAACTCCTCGATCGCTTCCGGAATGGTCGCGAATGGCATCCTAGAATTTCAGGATAACCGGTGGGGCAGGCCCTTGGCCTGCGGCGGCCTCTCAGGCCGCCTACGGACAGCCCACGGGGCCGAGGGCCCCGCGCAGGCCAAGGCCCCACTTGCTGAACTTCCCTTCCCAGGCCGGGATATCCACGTAGTGATTTCAAGCCTGCCTGTCCGCTCCCTGACGGTCGCGGTTCTGTCGGCGGTAGTATCAGAGTAGGCCATGGACGGCGTTCGCTTCGTCTGCCAGCCCGGCTGCACCAACTGCTGCAACATGCAGGGGTTCGTCTACCTGACGGAATCCGATCTGAAGCGGGCCGCGAAATTCACCGGCATGACCGCGCCCGCGTTTGAAGCCAAGTACGTCTACCGCACGCGCCACCAGATGCGGTTTCGCAAGCCTCGCGACAAGCAGTGCCCGTTCCTCAACGAGAAGGGTTGCAACATCCACCCGTCCAAGCCGACGCAATGCCGCACCTTTCCGTTCTGGCCGGAGATCGTCGAGCGCCGCGGCGCCTGGAATCGTATGGCGCGCTACTGTCCGGGCATCGGCAAGGGGCCGCTGATCCAGATCGGCACGGCGATGGAGATCGCGGATCAGCAGCGCCGGGGCTACCCAGAAATGTACAAGTAGCCCAAATTTTCGTTATCGAGCCCATTCAAAGATTGGATACGCCAAAGCGTCCAAAATCCGCTGCGCTGCGGTATCCTAGGCAAGATTTCGTTTTTTCATCAAAGGAGATTTTGACCATGCCCAAAAACGCAGCCGAGGTCGGGAAGCTGGCCAAGGACGCCGGTGTGAAGATTGTCGATGTGAGGTTCGTGGACCTCCCGGGAGTCTGGCAGCACTTCTCGATCCCGGTGGAGGACCTGGGGCCCGACCTGTTCGATGAAGGGATCGGCTTCGACGGGTCGAGTATTCGTGGATTCCAGATGATCCACGAGAGCGACATGTTGCTCATCGCCGATGCCGAATCGGCGCGCGTGGACCCGATGCTCGAGATCCCCACGCTCAGCCTCATCTGTAACGTGGTGGATCCGATCACCCGCAAGCCCTACAGCCGCGACCCGCGCCACATCGCGCAGAAAGCGGAGGCGTATCTCAAAAAGAGCGGAGTGGCGGACACCAGCTACTGGGGGCCGGAGGCGGAGTTCTACATCTTCGACGATGTGCGCTACGACCAGAACGCGCGCAGCGGCTACTATTCGATCGACTCCGAGGAAGGCGTCTGGAACACGGGGCGCGAGGAGCACCCCAACCTGGGCTACAAGATCCGCCACAAGGAAGGCTACTTCCCCGTGCCGCCCTCCGACAGCCTCCAGGACCTGCGGTCCGAGATCATCCTGGAGCTCAAGAAAGTCGACGTTCGGGTGGAAGTCCACCACCACGAGGTGGGCACCGCGGGCCAGGGCGAGATCGACATGCGGTTCAACTCGCTCACCAGGATGGCCGACAACGTCATGTGGTACAAGTACATCATCCGGAACGTGTCCAAGAAGCACGGCAAGGTGGCGACCTTCATGCCCAAGCCCATCTTCGGCGACAACGGCTCCGGTATGCACGTCCATCAGAGCCTGTGGAAAGGCAACACCAATTTGTTTTTCGAGGAAGGCGGCTACGCCAATATCAGCAAGATGGCGTTGCATTATATCGGGGGGCTCCTCAAACATGCGCCCGCGCTGTTGGCCTTGTGCGCTCCCACCACCAACTCCTACCGGCGGCTGGTTCCGGGATACGAGGCGCCCGTCAACCTCGCCTATTCACAGCGGAATCGTTCGGCCGCCTGCCGCATTCCCGTGTACTCGAAAAGCCCCAAGGCCAAGCGCGTCGAGTTCCGGTGTCCGGATCCCTCCGCCAATCCTTACCTGTGCTTCTCCGCGTTGTTGATGGCGGGACTGGATGGAATCGCGAACAAGATCGATCCGGGCAAACCCGTCGACAAGGATCTGTACGAGCTGGAGCCCTCGGAGGCCAAGAAGATCAAGAGCACGCCGGGCTCTCTGGGCGAGGTGCTCGACGCGCTGGAAGCCGATCACGCCTGGCTGCTCAAGGGCGACGTCTTCACCAAGGACGTGATCGAAACCTGGATCACCTACAAACGGGAAAAGGAGCTCGCGCCGGTGAACCTGCGGCCGGTGCCGTACGAGTTTTTCCTGTACTTCGATCTGTAAGAGTGGGGCAGGGCCATGCCCTGCCAGACACCGGCGGCAAGACCGCCGGCGCCACCGGATCAGCACAGCGCCAGTAGCTTCGTCTCTAATGTGGATTCAAGCGCCGGGGTGAGTTTGGTCCCGGCGCTCGCCACATAGAATACGTCCACGGCTTTGTGTCCCTGGGTGTCGATCAGCACGACGTCGATGTTGCAGGCGAGCGAGGAAAACGCCGAGGCCAGATCGTAGAGCAGCCCCGGCCGGTCCTCGGCGATGATCTCCACCAGCGTGGCGGTGTCGCAGGCGTCCGAATCGAACTGCACGCGCGGTTTCACGGTGCGATGGGCGCGCTGGGGAGGCTGCGGCCGGTTGCGCAACAGCCGCGGCACGTCCAGCTTGCCGAGCGCTGCGTCGCGGAGGGTGCGCTGGAGCCGTTCCAGCTCCCCTGGATTCAGCTCCAGCGTGCGATGCGGATCGGCGAAGGCGAAGGTGTCCAGAATCAGGCCCTGGTCGTTGGCAAACGCCTGCGCCTTCACGATGTCCATGCCGAAGCTCGAAATCGCTCCAGCGAGCGAGGCGAACAGAAACGGCCGGTCGCGCGTCACCACCGTAGTCCGGTAGGTTCCGCCCGCGCGGTCGAGTTGCACGGCCACGCCGGCCGGACGGCTCTGCTCCCGCAACTGGAGGTGCGCCTCGATTTCCTCCGGCGTGTGCGTGCGCAGATAGCGCACCGGGAACCCCTTGATGAATTCGGCCCGCTCCGGCAGGTCTTCCGGCACCTCCTGAATGCGGGAGGTTTCGAGCTCGCGCGTCAGCTCGTGCTGCACGGTTACGTAGGTTCGCCAGAGCTGCTCCAGCCGCCACGGCGTCATGGCTTCCGGGTTCACGGCCGCGATATCGGCGTAGGTCAGGATGGTGAGCGCCTTGAGCTGCTCGATGGTTCCGATCTGGTCCGCCAGCATGCGCACGGTGGCCGGATCGTGCAGATCCCGCGAATTCATCGCCTGGGAAAGGTCCAGATGGTGCTCGATCAGAAAATCGACGGCGCGGCGCTCCTCGGCGGGCATCTGGATTCTCTCGGTGGCGGCCCGGGCCAGCTCCTGCGAAACCCAGGTGTGATCCTGGGAGCCGGACCCTTTCCCGGTATCGTGGAACAGCAGGGCGAAGCGCAGCAGCGCCGGCGCGTCGATTTCGTGGAAGAGCTCCTCGAATTGCTGCCGTGTCGCGTCCTTGGCGCCGTGAAGCGCCTCCACCTGCTCCATCGCGACCAGCGTATGCTCATCCACCGTGTAGCGATGGTAGAAGTCCGGAACCACCAGGCAATTGATGTGGTTCCATTCCGGAAAGACGCCTTCGAGAAAGCCCGTGTTGTGCATCGCGCGCAACGCCATCGCGGCGTGCGGCAACCCGAGAATGCTCCGCAGCGCGGTCCACAAAGGCCGGGGCTGGGCGCAGTAGGCCGCGAATGCTTCGATGTTGTCCTCCAGGCGCCGCTCCGCGTCCGCCGCCAGAGGCACTCCGTGGCGCGCGATGAATTCGAACAGCCGGAAGGCCAGGCCCGGGTCGCTCTGCAATTGCGCCGGCGCCCGCAGGAACACCCGTTCGCGCGCGACGGTAAAGTCCGGGTTGGACAGGCGCGAGCGCCAGTCGCGCATCTGCGCTACCAGTGAACTCGCACTCTTCTCGCTCGAATCGAGCGAGCGTTGCGCCTCGCGATAGATCGCGCGCGCGTGCCGGAAATACTCGCGCATCCACAGCGGACGATCCTGGATCTCGGTGAACGGCTGCTCGGTGATGGATTCCTGCGCCTCGAACGTCAGCACGTTGTGGTCCCGGCCGGCCTGATAGTGCAGGAAGCAGCGCAGCGACCGCAGAAAGGCGGCGGCGGCCGGCAATCGGTCCGGCTCGCCGGTCTGCTTGCGGAGCTTCGCCAGCCAGCCGGTCAGATGCAGGTCCCGCAAGCCGCCGGGAGTCTCTTTCACATCCGGTTCCAGGTGGTACAGGGTGTCCTGATACCTGGCGTGCCGCGACCGGGAGAGCTGGATCAAGTGGCGCGTCAGCTTGCCGGCCTGCTTCTCCAGAAACGCCGGGAGTTTGCTCTCCAGTTTCTGGTAGGTCGCGCTGTCTCCGCCCAGCAGGCGGCGATCCAGAAGGCTGACGTTCAGCTCGATGTTCTGCTCGTGTACTTCGGTGCACTCAGGCGTAGTGCGCACCGAATGACTCAGCCGCAGACCGGAATCCCACACCAGCCGGACAAATTCGGAGAGAGCCTCCTTGATTTGCGGCGCCTGCGACTCGCGCTCCACCAGGATCATAATATCGACGTCGGAGTACGGGAACAGCTCGCGCCGCCCGAATCCCCCCACCGCGACGATCGCCAGCCCTTCCGGCATGGCGATCCCGAGCGACTTCGCATAGGCGTCCAGCGCCACTTGCTCGGTCAGCTCGCTCAGCCCGGAGAGCACTGTGGCGGCCTCGCCACTCGCGTAAAAAGTCTGGCGGATCTGCTCCCAGGCGTCGCTAGAGGGCAGCTTTTCCATAGTCGATGTTGCGTTCACACACGCTTCCCCCGCTCTCATCATGCAATGGCGCAAGGGGATACCGGAAGCAAAAATTTCCTATGCGGGCCATCCAAATTATCTATTAGCAATCCTGTTGATCCGCTGTTACAATCCGCTACCAGGGTCGTCACCGAAGAAGCGTCACCGAGCCATGCCGCTCCCAGTCGTTCGGCCTCAAGAAATTCGATCAGTCGCAGCCGGCCCCGATATTCTAATCGTGCTGTTGACTCGCGGAGGAGAGGTAGCAAAGCGAGAGAAGCTCACAGCGGAGATTCCTTTGCTACCTCGGAAGACCTCAAGCTTCAGAGCGGAACGCCCAAGCCAGCGGCCCGAAGCGTGTGTTCATCCGGCCCACGCCCCGCACAACAACTTGCTAATTCACCGTTGATGACGACGGCGGGAACGCTTCGGACACCAAGGCTCTTCGCCCGCTCAGCGACATCACGCTGTTTCATGTCGAGCACCGCGATGTCGCACGAAGGACAAGCAACGCTCTTGACGAGTCTGATTGTCTCTTCGCAACAACTACATCCAGCGCTGAATATTTCAACTTTCCTTTTGTTGTCCATAATTACATCTCCCCTCGATGCGCTCCCCTGATCTGAACCGTTGTGTCTGGAGCGCAACTCGGACGCACGGCACTGTTCGCACGGCGTGGCCACGCATTCCAAACGGATGCGACCACAAGTAAACCCACGCCGCTGTACATGACCGGACTCGATTCCAGAAAAAACTTGCCGACCAGGACCGCCGTGGACGCAACGACACCCGCACCGAGCGGAACATAACCCCAGCGCTGCTTCGCTCGAAAGCCAAGAACCGCAAGCGTCAGGATCAGAAAGGCGCCCGTGATCTGGAGCAAGTACGCGCTCCCAATAAGAAAACCGAGTCCAACTGACGAAACGATCCCGGCGTACAGGGGCCAGCACAACGGGCATATCAGCTTTGGCAGCAGCGCAACGCCGATGCCCGGAACCGCAAGCGCACTCTGTTTCCAAGTTCTCATGATGAAACCTCTCCCGCACTCAGGATTTGGAGGATCGTACACATACTGATCGGACCTCGCCCGGAACAGGTGTCCGTGAGCCGTACCAGAGCTTTCTTGATCTCAAGTAGATGGCATATTTTTGCCTCAACATCAACGATCTTGGCTTCGGCCTTCCGGCGAACGTCCACACAACCGCTCCCTGGCCTGACCCGCAATGTCAGAAGCTCTTTGACCTCTTTGAGTGAGAATCCCAACTCCTGAGAGCGCTTGATGAAGCGTAAGCGGGCCACGGCTTCTTCTGAGAACACCCGGTACCCTGACGGCGTTCGAGGCGGTTTCGACAATAAGCCGTGGCGTTCGTAATAGCGGATCGTCTCAACATTGACCCCGCCTTTGTGGGCGAGTCGGGCGGTTGTGAGTCCTTCCATGTTTCGAGTATAGGTCCGTACCGTGGTACGGAGTGCAAGACCCTCGATCGCGGAAGGGGAAGTCCGTGGTCGCCAGCCCACTGGGCATCGCCCGCCCCGAGCGTCTCCCGGTGCGCCCGCAGGCTCCGCTAGAGGGCAGCTTTTCCATAGTCGATGTTGCGTTCACACACGCTTCCCCCGCTCCCATCGTGCAATGGCGCAAGGGGATACCGGAAGCAAAAATTTCCTATGCGGGCCATCCAAATTATCTATTAGCAATCCTGATGATCCGCTGTTACACTTTTTTATCAAAGTTCGACATCGAACTAGGTCACCGAGCCCCGTCGCTCGCAACTCATCTTGAAAACTCTTGAGGAGAACTTAATTGCATAGAAACTGCACACACATCCTGACCACGGGAATGCTTTGCCTGGTTGCGGCATCTTCACTGGCGCTGGCTCAGTCGCCGCCGCCCGATCCACAGGCCTCGCAAACCCCCGCGCCGGCGGCCTCCGCAGCTCCAGTCTGGTCCGTCGGTCCCATCGATTTCAGCGGCCTGATCGATGCCTACTACGACGTCAACCTCAATCACCCGGCATCGGGTTTGAACGGCCTTTACAATTTCGACGTCAAAGCCAACCAGTTCAGCCTGAACATGGCCAAGCTGAGCATGTCCCACGATGCCGATCCGGTCGGCTTCCGGGTCGATTTCGGCTTCGGGCGCGCGTTCGACATCATTCATGCCGGCGAGCCCAAGGACGCGCCCGCGATTGTCCGCAACATCGAACAGGCCTACGTGAGTTGGAAACCGAAGCAAGCCAAGGGGCTGCAGTTGGACTTCGGCCAGTACGTCACCATGGCGGGCGCGGAAGTGATCGAGAGCCACAGCAACTGGAATTATTCACGCTCGCTGCTATTCGCCTGGGCCATTCCGTACTATCACTTCGGACTGCGCGCGTCGTTCCCGATCGGCAGTCACTTCAATGCCGGGATCCATGTCGCCAACGGCTGGAACACCATGGAAGACATCAACACCGGTAAGACCGTCGGTTTTTCCGGAGCGCTCACCGGCAAGAAGGTGACCTGGACCAATACCTATCACACGGGTCCGGAGAATGCGGGGACCAACCGGGGCTTCAAGAATCTGTATGACACGACGCTGCTCCTGACTCCCGCGGACAAGTTCAACGCGTACATCAATTTCGACTACGGCACCAACCGCAGCTACGATGCCAGCGGGAAAAACGGAGCGACGGCGACGTGGTACGGCGTCGCGGTCGCCACCAAGTTCCAGATGAACGGCAAGAATGCACTGACGCCCCGGTACGAATGGTACAACGACCAGGACGGCTACACGACCGGCCAGGCGGCGAAGCTCCAGGAGTTCACCATCACCTACGAATACAAATGGGCGGAAGGCTTGTTTTCGCGCCTGGAGTACCGCCGTGACTGGAGCGGATGCCCGAGCGGAATCAAGGAAACCTGCAAGACCGTGGCGGTTTTCGAGCGCGGGTTGGGCGGCTCCTCCGATCATCAGGACACGCTGGCCCTGGGGCTGGTCGCCTTCTTCGGGCCGAAGCGTTAGCAGGAGAAGCCGCGGGTTCCCGAGCAAAGGACGGATACAAATGAAAAAAATTGAAGCGATCATTCAGCCCCACAAGCTGGAGGAAGTAAAGAACGCTCTGATCGGCATCGGCGTGGAGGGAATGACCGTCTCCGAGGTGCGGGGACACGGCCGTCAGAAGGGTCACACGGAAGTCTACCGCGGTCAGGAGTATAAAGTAGACCTGCTTCCCAAGGTGAAGCTGGAACTGGTGGTGACCGCCGCGCGCGCGGACGAAGTCCTGCGCACGCTTGCCACGGCAGCTCGAACCGGCCGCGTGGGCGATGGCAAGATGTTCGTCACCGAGGTGCTCGACGCGGTTCGAATCCGCAACGACGATCGCGGCGAAGCGGCGCTGTAGGTGGAAGCCCGAGCGGACCCAAGGAAAGAGAGACTCAAGTAGAGAGGAGAACTGTTAACCATATGGGCGCAAATTCAACACAAGGCACGGGAATCGCGGTGTTCTTGGCGGGGTTTACCCTGCTTTCGGCCGGCATAGCTGGCGGCGGCGTGATTTTCGATCTGCTGGGCTTGGCGGTGATCTTGGCCGCGTGCGGCCTATTCCACAAGTGCAAGCCGTGGGAAGGCAAGGAATAGAGAGGAGAAACTCATGGCAATTGCAGGATTATTCGTAACATTGCTGGGCTTTCTGATCGCGGTGGCCAGCCTGGGCATGATGTCCTCGGTTGGCGGCCGCATGGTCATCGTGATCATTGGGCTGATCGTAAGCTTGGTCGGGATCATTGGACTGCTCAACCCGGCGTATCAGAAGAACGCGATTTGGAAGAAGTGAGGCGAAAATGAAGATCACCATCACAAGACGGATTCTGTTACTGACGGCGGCGCTCTTGATTGCGTCGCTGGGCTGGGCGCAGCCGCCCCAGCCGACTCCGGCTCCGGGTGCGCCTCCGGCGGCGCCGGTAATGCTTACGGACCAGGACGTTAAGAATGCGCCCCCGCCTGCCGCGGAGGCTCGCGCCAAAGGCGATCCCGATGGGGGGCTCACCGGTACCGTGACCGACGTCGTGCAGGCCGACAGCAAGAAAGGCCTGACCCTCGCGGATGTCATCAATCAGGCGGGCCAGAACCGGGTCGCCATCAACTTCGTGTGGACCCTGATCACGGGCTTCCTGGTCATGTTCATGCAAGCCGGATTTGCCTTGGTCGAAACCGGTCTGTGCCGCGCCAAGAACGCCAACCACACCATGATGATGAACTTCATGGTGTACGGTACGGGCCTGCTGGCCTACTGGCTGATCGGATTCGCCGTTCAAATGGGCGGCGTGGGCGCCCTGGGCACCCTGGGCAACACACCCGTCCTCAACGGCGAGTTCGCCATCAAGCTTTTCGGCAAGGATTTCGGCCTGTGGGGTCAGAATGGTCTGTTCCTGATGCACAAGGGGACCTACGACGTCGCCGTTATGGTGCTGTTCCTGTTCCAGATGGTGTTTATGGATACGGCGCTCACCATCGTCACCGGAACGGCCGCGGAGCGGTGGAAGTTCGCCGCGTTCGTGGTGTCGAGCTTCCTCATGGGCGCCTTCACCTACCCGTTGTTCGCCAACTGGGCGTGGGGCGGAGGATGGACGGCTGCCCTGGGCGCGAACTTCGGCCTGGGTCACGGCTACTGCGACTTCGCTGGATCGGGGGTGGTACACGCCGTCGGAGGCATGACCGCCTTGGCGCTGGGAATCCTCATCGGTCCTCGTATCGGCAAGTACGACCGCAGCGGGAAGTCCAACGCCATCCTCGGACACGACATCGTGCTGGTGCTGACGGGTTGCTTCATCCTGGCCTTCGGCTGGTTCGGATTCAATCCCGGCTCGACTCTGGCCGCCTCCGGCAACGGCGCTCTGCGCATCGGCTCGGTCGCAGTAAACACGATGCTCGCGGGCATGGCTGGCTCCTTCGGGGCGATGCTGTACATGTGGCTGCGCTACGGCAAGCCCGACGCGTCCATGACCGGAAACGGCCTGCTGGCCGGCCTGGTCGCCATCACGGCGCCCTCGGGATTCGTGAATCCGGTGGCGTCGGTGATTATCGGCGTCATCGCCGGCGTGCTGGTGTGCCTGTCGGTCGAATTCGTGGAACGCGTTATGAAGGTGGACGATCCGGTAGGCGCCATCTCGGTACACGGCGCCAATGGCCTGTGGGGAGTGATTTCGGTGGGACTCTTCGCCGACGGTAAGAGCAACTACGGCGGCTCCTGGAATGGCGTCAACGGCTCGGTGACGGGCCTGTTCTACGGCGACGCGGGCCAGTTGGTGGCGCAGTTGATCGGCGTGTGCACGCTGGTCGGGTTCGTTTTCACGTTCAGCTTCGTGATTAATATGATCGTCGATGCGGTGGTGGGGCAGCGCGTGGCCGCCAAGGCCGAGCTGGAAGGGTTGGATCTGCCCGAGATGGGCGCGCTGGGTTATCCCGAGTTCAAGCTGAAGGCGAGCTCGGCGCGAGCTTAATGCCATGGAAGCTGAAGTCACTGCCCTCGAAATGAGACCGGCCGCAGCCGTCCCGGCCGGTTTGCTTCGTCTGCCGCCGGTTCCCTGGCGCGACCCTCACACGGTGGAGCCGCGGGAACTGGAGCGGTACATCGGCCTGCTGGAACGGGCCTGCGCCGAGCATCCGCATAACGCGGATCTCCGGACCTGCCTCGGCATGGCGCACGCCATGAACTTCGATGTGTACAAATCCATGGACGCGCTTGAAACGGCCCGGCGCATTGAGCCGGAAAACTTCTTCGCACAGATGAAGCACTCTGAGCTGTATTACCGCCTGCGCGCTCTCGATCGCGCGGAGGAGGAGACAAAACGGGCCCTGGAGCTGGCCGGCAACGGCTGGGAGTTGTCCCTGGCGAGAAAACAGCTTCAGGAGATCCGCCGCCTGAAGCGCGAGGGCACGCAGAAACCTGCCTGGACCAAGCCGCTGTCAGCGCCCGCTCTCATGCTGGTGCTGATGGTGGCGATGTGCGGGCTCCTGATCGTCTGGAAGTAGACACATGAAGCGCTGGAGCTATTTTTTCCCGGCCGCTTTCTTTGTTTCGTACCTCTTGGTCTCCAACGGAGTGCCATGGCTTCCTGTGCTCGGGGGGTGTGCGGCCGCGGCTTTGTTTATGTGGTGGCGAAGGCCATCCAGGCGGGTGTAGGCACGCTGACACGCAGACCTTCTCCCCAGAGCCATGACATCTCTCGTTCTTGCGGTGTTTATTGGCGGCTACGCCCTCATCACGCTTGAGAATCGGTACCGTCTCCACAAGGCTATAACGGCCGCTGCGCTGGGAGCGCTGCTGTGGTTGATCATTGCCCTCAAGGAGGGCGAGGCCGTAAAAGAGGCCACTCAAAAAGTGGGAGCCGGGATCTTCGCGCTGGTGTTTTTTTTGCTGGCGGCCATGACGCTGGTGGAGATACTGGTGCATTACCGGTTTTTCGACTGGATACGCACCAGACTGCTGGCGCTAGGCCTCAACGACTACAAGCAGCTATGGGTCATAGGCGTGGTGTCTTTTCTCCTCTCCTCGATAATCGACAACCTGACGGCAACACTTGTGATGCTTGCGATCGCGGGGCGCTTCTTCAGGGGGGCGAACATGCAGGTCGCGGCCGCCACCATCGTGATCGCGGCGAACGCGGGCGGCGCCTGGACTCCCATTGGGGACGTGACCACCCTCATGTTGTGGCTGGCCGGCAAGTACACAGCGATCGAGATCATGGCCTGGGGCTTTCTGCCTTCGGCGACGCTGTTTGTAGCCAGCACGTGGCTGCTTGGACGCGCTCTGCGCGGAGATACCCGGGATGTGGACGAAGCGCCCGTGGTGCTATCGCGGTCGGAGAAAGTAATTGTTTGGTGCTCGCTGGGCTCGTTTCCGCTGCCGCTCCTATTCAGCCAGATAGGACTGGAACCGTATTTCGGTCTGATCTTGGGCCTCGGCATCGTGGGTATGCTGATCGCGGCTTTCCGTTTGGCCGCCGCGCGGGCCCTTGGCCTTTCGCATCTATCGGAGGATGTACTGGACAGCGTTGCCGGCTCCCACAAGACGCACCTGACTTCCGACATCGAAAAGAAACTTGCGCGCATTGACATCGCCAGTCTTCTATTCTTTGCGGGAATTCTGCTGGCGGTGGGGGCGCTGGATCACCTGGGCATACTCGACTCGATATCGAATGTGCTGCTTGGCGAACAGCCGGGCATCGCACGGTTCGTAGCCGGCAACGTCTCATTAGGAGTGCTCTCGGCGATTGTGGACAACATACCTCTGACGGCCGCCGCCATCGGCATTCTCAAAACGACGGATCCGGCAGTCTGGTCGCTGTTGGCGCTTACGGTCGGCACGGGCGGCTCCATGCTGATTATCGGCTCTGCCGCCGGGGTGGTCGCGATGGGCCGGGTGAAGGACCTGACATTTTTCCGGTATATGCGGCTTGCGACGCTTCCGGCCGCGGTGGGATACGTAGCGGCGATTGCCGTGTGGGGGATCGAGTACGCGATGGTTCGATGAGGGCATAAGGGCACGCCGCACCGGCTCCATGCTGGAGATCGAGTTCGCCCAGCTTTCCGATCCCGGGCGGGTCCGCGATCACAATGAGGATTACTTCGGATACGCGGCGCCGGATTCGCCGGAGCGGGCCCGCAGCCACGGCTGGCTGTTCGCGCTGGCCGACGGGGTAGGCGGCCAGGATCGCGGCGAAGTGGCCTCGCACGCCGCGGTGGAAAGTCTTCTCGCCGGCTTTCAAAACGCCACCGGGTCGGAACTGCTCACCACGCTTCTGCCCCGCCTGGTGCAAGCGGCCAACACCCGCGTCCTTGACACCGCGGCGAAATTGGGTCCGGGCGCTTCCGCGATGGCCACTACGGTAGTCGCCTGCGCCCTGCGCTTCGATCGCGCGGTGGTGTCGCACGCGGGCGATTCGCGCTGCTACCTGGTGCGCCGCGGCCATGGCATGATCCTCACGCGGGATCACACCTTCGCCAGCGAGCAGGCGCGCTTGGGAATCCTCTCGGTCAAGGAAGCCGCGAATTTGCCGCACCGCCACGTGCTCAGCCGCTCGCTCGGGAGCGACCTGTTCGTCGCGGTCGAAACCAGCGAACACCAGGTGTACCCCGGCGACGTGCTGGTGCTCTGCTCCGACGGTCTGCACGGATCGGTGGAAGCGTCCGGGATCGCGGCCGTCGCCGGTCACGATGCGGATTTGGAAAAGGCCGCCAACAAGCTCGTCGCGCTTGCTAACCAGCGCGATGGCAGCGAAAATATTAGCGCACAGGTGATCCGCGTCCGTGGCGTCGAGCGTGTGGGCATGTATCGAGGACGCCCGTACCGCCTGCGCTGACCGATGACTCCTCTCCATCCCGGGGACACCCTCGACCACTACCGCATCGAAGGAGTGGCCGCGCGCAGCGGCATGGCCTCCATCTTCCGCGGCACGGATTTGCTCCGGAGATGGAAGCCGACGTCGTTTTCTTCGAGCGTTTTCGCCGCGAGGCCGAGATCGGAAAGGCTCTCGATCACCCCGGCGTGATGAAGGTGATGGACGACGATGAGCACTCCAACGTCTACATGGTCATGGAGTGGGTGGAGGGAACGCTCCTCCGCAAGCTCCTCAGCCAGGGAAAGGTCCCGCCGGAGCGGGCGGCAAAAATCGCGATTGCGATCTGCGATGCGCTCGAGTACATTCACACGCACGGCGTGGTGCACCGCGATCTGAAGCCGGAAAACATCATGATCGACGCCGAGGATCGCATCAAGCTCATCGATTTCAGCATCGCTTCCAAGGCCGGAGCGCGGCGGCTCACCTTCGCGAAACTTTCCCAGGTGATGGGGTCGCCCGATTACATCTCGCCCGAGCAGTGAAGGGGAAACGCGGCGACGGGCGCAGCGACATTTACGCGATGGGAGTGATGCTGTACGAAATGCTGACCGGCAGGACGCCGTTCGTCGGCCCCAATCCGTTCGCGATCATCAATGACCGCCTGCTGAACCACCCTGTGCCGCCTCGCGAAATCGATCCCAGCATCTCTCCCGAATTGCAGGAAGTGATCTATCGCGCGATGGAGCGCGACCCCAAGAACCGCTACTCGCACGCGCGCGAGCTCGCCTGGGACCTCCAACACCTGGACCAGGTGGGGGTCTCCGAGCGTCCGGAGCTGCATGAATGGAAGACGCGCCGCCAGCCCTGGGTCCGGCAGGTGCTGTTCTATGTGATGCTGGCGCTGATTCCGGTGGTGATTCTGGGCCTGCTGTTTCTGGTATCTCGCCGGGTGTGACGCTTGTGACTGAGCCGCGACTGTAAAGGAGCGGTACGCTACACCCACTCGGCCCGGTGAACTTCCATGGGTTCGCCTTGCCCCGAGACGACGTACTGGATGGCTTTCTGGACATCCTCATCCTTCCACAACCAGCGCGTGCTGCCGTGGCGCGCCCAACGCTTTCGATCCAGCTCATCGATCCCCAGACGGTTCAAGTTGCGGCTCGCGTACGACTTGAAAGCGTGCATGACTTTCTCGGGTCGAACCTCCGCTTCCACCACTGCGTGAACGTGATTGGTTCGCACATGTGCTGCCCAGAGATTCCAGCCATAGTGCAAACAGACCCCGCGGAGAGCATCGAGTACCATCGCACGGCGGTCTCGGTCGAGGGAATAGGGCGCTTGGTCCATCTGCTGGCGTTTCATCGCGACACGTTCGGGATTGGCTTCCGCCAACCGGCTTCCGGGCACATTGTGGTGCCTGTCCACGGAACCGGATGCATCGCCGTGCAGATGCGCCCCATAGCAAGCGAAAGTGATGAAGTACCTCATAGCGCGCGCGCCGTTACCCCTTCTTGACAGTCGCGGCTCAGCAGAGCGCATTACCTCGGCGGAAACTCTTCGTGCGTGGAAAAATCCGGATAGGCGCCCGCGCCCAGCTCGTAGAGATCCATCCCCTGACGTTCGCCCTCGGCGGCCACGCGCTGCGGATACACGCGATTCAGAGCCAGGTTGAGGGCATACGTAAGCGGTAGCACGAATCCCACCAGAGTTGCGACGCCAGCCAGTTGCGCCAGCCACTGGCCGTCATTGGCTCCCGGCCCCGGGAATCGGCCGAATACGCCCACCGCCATCACGCCCCAGATCCCGCACACCGCGTGCACCGAGACCGCCCCGCCGGGATCGTCCACCGTGAAATGCAGCTCGAACCACTCCACCGACAGCGTCACCAGAACGCCCGCCACCAAGCCGATGGCGATCGCCGCCGCGGGCGTGACCCAGGCGCATCCGGCGCTGCTGGCCACCAGCCCGCCCACCCATCCGTTGGCGCACAGAGAGGCATCCGGCTTTCCGAAACGAATGCGGGTCATCCCGGCCGCCGCCAGCGCCGCGGAAACCGCGGATAGAGTCGTGTTGATCGACACCAGCACCGCCCGGCCTGGTTCGGCGCTGGTGAACAGGATTGCGCCGGCGCAGTTGATTCCCAGCCACCCCAGCAACGCCAGCAGACACGCAAACAGGACCAGGACCGCATTATGGCCGGGGATGGCCGAGGGCATTCCGTCCAATGTGTATTTTCCCCGGCGCGGGCCCAGGATCCACGCGATGGACAATGCGGTCAAGCCGCCGGCCGCGTGAATTGTGCTGGAGCCGCCCGCATCCACAAAGCCGCGCCCGAGTCCATAGTTCACGCCGAGCTGCGCCAGCCAGCCGCCGCCCCAGACCCAGTGCGCAAATAACGGATAGGTCCAGCCGGCCAGCAGCGCCGTGGATGCGCAACTGGCGCCCAACCGCCACCGGTCCGCTCCGCTGCCCAGTGGAATCAGCGCCGCCAGCCCCACACCGATCATCTGGAGCCAGACGGCCAGCGAGGAAGACGACCCGTCCAGGTCCACGCCCCGCAAGAAGAAGGGCTCCGCTGCGATCCAGCCCCAGCTCTTCCCGGCGATGGTGACGGCGTGCTCCGGCCGGCCTTCGAATCCCTGCCAGGCAAACCCGATTACCACATACACGATGGCCGCCACGCCGATGGAGCACAGCGAAGCCAGCATCGCATGCGCCGCGCTGCGCGAGCGGCCCAATCCTGTGTTGATCATCGCGATCCCTGCGGCCGCAAGAGGCGCCAGAAAGATGTAGAAGATGGCAAGGGGAGTCACGCGTCGTCCCCTCGGGGAATCCGATGCGAGCGCATCACCAGCGCCAGACCCAGCGCCTCCACGCCCACTCCCGCCACGGCAAAGGCGGCCTGCGGCGGCGTCGACGGCTTCAGAATCGCCAACGCGGCCACGACGATGCTCCAGCCCAACAGCAGCAACACAAAACCCGTCAGCCGCATGGCGATGGTTTGCATGGAACTGCGATTATACTACGAGCATGCTTGGAGGCGATGCCAGCCGGATCCCGCTCGCGATGCTGGTCGTATTCGGCTCGGCGAAGCTTCTGGCGGAGCTGTGCGAGCGCCTCCACCAGCCCGGCATCGTCGGCGAGATCCTGGCCGGCGTGCTGATCGGTCCCGGCGTGCTCGGCTGGATCGCGCCCGACGAATTCCTCGGCGCGCTGGCCAACCTGGGCGCGATGTTTCTCCTGTTTCAGGTCGGCCTCCATGTCAAGTCGTCCGAGCTGATGAAGAGCGGCCCCACCGCGGCGCTGGCGGCGACGCTGGGTGTGATCGTGCAATTCTTCCTCACCTGGGGCATTCTGTGGCTGTGGGGCACGCGCCAGCTGGAGGCGATCTTCGTGGCCGCGGCGATGGTCCCCACCAGCCTCGGCATCACCGCCCAGGTGCTCGCCTCGAAAGGCTTGCTGCACGCCAGAGCCAGCCGGATTATCCTCGCCGCCGCGGTAATCGATGACGTCGAGGGGCTCCTGGTTCTGGCCGTCGTCAGCAGTCTGGCCACCGGCAAACTGGCGCTGCTGCCGCTGGCGCTGACCGCGGCGATGGCCATCGCCTTCACGCTGATCGCGGTGAAGTGGGGCGCCCGGTCGATGTCCCGGATCGTGCCGCGCGCCCATGAGAAACTGCGTCTGGGCGAGGCGCAGTTCGTCCTATCGATGGTGCTGCTGTTTGCGCTGTCGCTGATGGCGGTCTTCGCCGGCGTCGCGGCGATCGTGGGAGCGTTCCTGGCCGGACTCGCGCTTTCGGAAAGCGTGGAGCCGCGCGTCAAGGATCTCTCGCTCGGCGTGACGGAGCTGCTGGTTCCCTTTTTCCTGGTGGGGATCGGGCTGCGCGTGGATTTGGGCGCGTTTTCGCAGACGGCGGCCGCGCTGCTGGCGCTGGTATTGCTGGCCGTGGCGATGATCTCGAAAGTCGCCGGCTGCGGGCTCGGCGCCATGCGCCTCGGGAAACGAGACGCGATGCGCGTGGGCGTGGGCATGATCCCGCGCGGCGAAGTCGGGATGGTCGCCGCTCAGCTCGGCCTCGCTCTGGGCGTGATCGAGAGGACCATGTACTCGGTGATCGTCCTGGTGGCGGTTGCTACCACCATCGCCGCGCCCCCGCTCGTCAAACTCGCGTACGCGGGAATCGCGAAGTCGCCGTCCGAGGACGAGGAGGTGTTTCGGATCGGGTGAAATAGGGGCAACGGGTGCTTCCGATTCAACACTAATTTTCGCGGCACAACATTAGGAGGTGCGGCATGACGAAACTCTTGTTCTGTGCGGTGGCATTGTGGGGAACGGGCGCGATGGCGCAGAAAATAACGATGGAGTTCGACCAGGACGCCAATTTCTCCGCCTACCAGACGTTCTTCATCAACCCAGGCCAGCTTAACAGCAAGAATCCGACGCTCAATAGCGACCTGGTGCGCAAGAAAATTCAGGGCGAGATCCGCAAGAGGCTCACTGAGAGAGGTTTGACCGAAGCCACCAGCGGGCCGCACGATCTGAACGTGCGCTTTTCGCTGGGCTCTGCCCGGCGCAGGGAGGTGGACGTCTATCCGGGGCGCTGGCGGGGCGCCCGTAGAGTGGTTTCAGCCTATACAGAAGGAACAGTGGTGATCGATCTGCGCGATACCAAGCAGCAGTCGCTAGTCTGGCGAGCCATTGCGGTCGAAGACAAGAGCGATGCGGCCCACATCGAGGGCAAGATCGACGACATGGTGAAGAAATCGTTCGAGCAGTATCCGCCCAAGAAGAAATAGGCTACGTCTGGCTCAACCCGCCGTCGACGGCCACCACCTGTCCGGTGATGAACTCCGACGCCGTCAGGAAGAACAAGACGGCTTCGGCAACTTCGTCGGCGGTGCCCGCGCGGCGCGCCGGAGTCCGGGCAATCAGGCGTTGCACACGCTCGTCCGGTTCGCCGAAGGGAATCGCGCCGGGCGCCACCGAATTCACACTCACTTTGGGCGCGAACGCCTTGGCAAGCGCGCGCGTGAGCATGATCACGCCGGCCTTCGATGCGCAGTAGTGGGCGTGGTGGGCCCACGGACGCAATCCGCCGAGCGAGCTGAGGTTGACGATGCGGCCGCCGTCGCCGGCGATCATGCGGCGAGCCGCCTGCTGGCAGCAGAAGAACGTCGCCTTCAGGTTCACGGAATGGATGAAGTCCCAGTCGGCTTCGGTGATCTTGAGCGGATCGATCCGCGTGAAGCGGGCGGCGTTGTTTACCAGGCCGTCGATGCGCCCGAAGTGGTTGTGTACGGCGTCAAACAGGCGCACGATCTCAGCCACGCTCTCCAGGTTGGCCTGAAAAACGGGCGCGTTTCCGCATTCGGCCGCAGTAGCGCGCGCTTCCGCCCCGGAGTTCTGGTAGTGGATCGCGACCCGCGCCCCCTCGCGCGCCAGCCGCAACGCGATTCCGCGGCCAATCCGTTTGGCGGACCCGGTTACCAACACAACACGACCTTCCAGCGGTGTCACGAGAGCGCTTCCTCCCGGATCGTGATGCTGTTGATGAAATCGCGATCGAGATCGTAGCCGAAGCCGGGCGCGGTGGGCACGGCGATGGTGCCGCGCGGCGACACTTCCACGGGCGGAATGATGATGTCGCGAGTCCAGTAACGCTTGCTCGCCGAGACGTCGCCCGGGAGCACGAAGTTGGGCAGGCTGGCCAGAGCGATATTGTGCGCCCTTCCGATGCCGGACTCGAGCATCCCTCCGCACCACACCGGAATGCCGTGCGCCTGGGCCACGTCGTGCACGCGCCGGGCTTCGCGGAATCCGCCAACGCGGCCGAGCTTGATGTTGATGATGCGGCACGCGCCCAGGCGAATCGCCTGCTCGGCATGGTGCGCGCTGTGGATACACTCGTCGAGACAGACCGGCGTTTCCATCTCAGCCTGAAGCGTGGCGTGGTCGATGATCTCGTCGTAGCCGAGCGGCTGCTCGATCATCATGAGATGGAATTCATCGAGACATTTCAACCTGGGGGCGTCGGCCAGCGTGTACGCCGAATTGGCGTCGGCCATCAGGCGGATGTCCGGAAACGCGCGGCGCACTTCGCGGACCACGTCGATGTCCCAGCCGGGTTTGATTTTCATCTTGATCCGCTGGTAGCCGGCGGCGAGCTCGGTCTCGATCCTCCGGAGAAGCTGCGGAACGGTGTCCTGAATTCCGATGGAAACGCCGCACGGGATCTCGGTATGCGCGCCTCCGCCGATCTGCTTCGCCAGAGGCACCCCCTTGCGGCGAGCCTCCAGGTCCCAGATGGCGGCCTCGATTCCGCCGCGCGCCATGAGATGACCGCGGATAGCCGAGGTTCGATCGGCCACGTCCGCGGCGCTTTCGAAGACGTGATTGAGCACGCGGGGCGCCACGTAGTCCCGCGCGATCAGCCACGCGGAATCGGTCCATTCCTCGTTGTAGAAAGGGTGCCGCTCGGCCGTGATCTCGCCCCATCCCGAGAGTCCTTCCGAGATCACCTCCACCAGCACCATGTGGCGTTCGTAGATGCGCCCGAAGCTGGTCTCGAAGAAATTGACCAGCGGCAGGCTGATGTGCCGCAGAACGACGCGCTCTATGCGGATTCCCATGGTGCGAGTAAATACGTGCCGGCTTCTCCCGTGCATTCAAAGCCGACCACCGCCAGGCCTTTCGAAAAATGTTCGACGAACGCGTCGCTCACCGGCTTCTGAATCTCGCGGGCGCGCGTAATGTCAGCCGGCACGGTGATCCGGGCGGCGATGGCAGGACGTTCCGGCGTTCGTCCGGAGAGAATCGCTTGCACGCGAGGACTCGCCAGCCACCACTCCGCGATACACCGGTCGGTAGGCAAGCCGCCGTGCAGCGGGCTCGACGTAGTTCCGTACTGGTTGCGCACGAAGCGGCGCACGATCGCGCCCAGGCGCTCGATGTTGAACCGGGCGTTCTTGATCTCGAGAGGATCGAAGGTCCACTCGATAAGCTGGATGCCCCGCGCCAAGGCGTCGGTGCGCTGTTCGAGCTTCAGCATGCGGCCGATGCCGGAGTTGCGATGCTCCTCGACCACGCCCAGCATGTGGCTGTGCAGGTAGATCTTCCCGCCGGGTTTGATTCCGGGAATCGCCAGGGAGAAGCCGATCATGCGATCGCCCTCGAAGGCGCCGAACGCCTGCCCTCCGATCTTGGCCGCGGTCACAAACAGGCGCACGGGGATCAGATCGGTCGCCTCGAATCCCCAGATGAGTTTCTGCAAGCGAACCGCTTCGGCGAATTCCGCCACCTGGGTGAGCGCGCGGGTTTCGATCATTTGTCGTTGCGTTTGGCGTCCTGCCACAGCGATTCCATCTCGGCGATCGTCGCTTCGCGGGGAGTCTTGTTTTGCGCGGCCAGGCCGGTCTCCACATGCTCGAAGCGGCGGCGGAACTTGGCGTTGGTCTTGCGCAACGCCTGCTCGGGATCCACCTTCAGGAAGCGCGCGATATTCACCAGGACGAAGAGCAGGTCGCCGATTTCGTCTTCGATGGCCGCCTGCGTGCCCCGGCTCCGCGCCGCGTCCAACTCGGCCAGCTCCTCGCGCATCTTGTCGAAGACTTGCTCGACATTCTCCCAGTCGAACCCCACGCCGGCGGCCCGGGATGCGATTTGCTGGGCCTCGACCAGCGCCGGCAAGGAACGCGACACGCCCGCCAGCAGTCCCTTGGCGCGAGGTTTTTCTTCGGCCTTGATCTCATCCCAGCGGCGCTTGACGTCGTCGGGCGTTTTGGCGTCGCCATCGGCAAACACATGCGGGTGGCGGCGGATCAGTTTGCTGTTGATCGCCTCGAGCGAATCTGTAATTTCGAAGCACCCCTCTTCCGACGCCATCTGCGCGAAGAAAACAGACTGGAGCAGCAGATCGCCCAGCTCTTCGGCGAGGCCCTCCCAGTCGCGGGCGTCGATCGCATCCATCACCTCGTAAGTTTCTTCGAGCAGGTAGGGCTTGATGGTGTCGAAGGTCTGCACGCGATCCCAGGGGCAGCCGCCGGGGGCGCGCAGACGGGCCATGATCTCGACCAGCCGCGCAAATCCGGCGCCCGCGGTGTGTGGCGCCGGCGATCTTGTCGCCGGTGTCTGTTTCATGAAACCTTCGCCGTAATCATCCATTGCAACACACCCGCCGGCGACGGACCGAGGCGCTCGACGTCGATGCGAACCAGCGCACCTTTACGAAAATTCACCATCGCGTGAGTGGTGCCGAGCAGGAACGCCACGGTGGCTGAGAAGAGCGGCTCGTGGCCGGCTAGCAGAATCGCCGATTCGCCGCGACGCTGCCGAATCTCGTTCCAGACCTGGGACGGGGAAGCGTCCGGCGCGAGCGAGCCCACGCGAACGATTCTGCCGCCGTAGCCGAGCTCACGCGCCGCAATTTCGGCGGTTTCGAGCGCCCGCTTGAGCGGACTCGAAAGAATCAGCGAAGGGCTGACGCCGGCGGAGTGGGCCCGCTCCAGGACGCGCCGTAACTTGGCGCGCCCTTCCTCGGTGAGGCGCCGGTCCGCGTCGCGCCCGCTTGGCGCGCGGTCCTCCGCGATGCCGTGGCGAAGGAGGTAAATCTCCATCAGTCTTCGAAGAGTTTCACGACAGGCAGTTCCCAGCCGGGCAGCAAGCCGGGCGCGGAGAGGGTGTCATGGATGCCGCGGCTAAACGAAGTGCCATCGCCAAGAAAGACGCGCACCTTGCGGCTGGCCGGATAGACGACCCAGACGGCCTGTCCGCCGGCGGCGAGCAGCGCATCCATTTTACGTTCCAGATCGCGGGCTGATTCCGAGGGCGAGACGATTTCAATAGCCAGCTCGGGTGCACCGAGAAAATAGCCGTCCGGCGCGGTGGCTAGGACCCGTTCTTTGCGAAGGAAGGAGACATCGGGCTGAATCCAGGTCGCGGGGTCGTCGGAGAGTCGGTAGCCGGCCTCGGCGAATACGCGCCCCAGGCCGCGCTCCTCCAGCGGAAGCAGCCCTTTGTAGGCGTTACTCGCCACGAGACTGTGGCCCGATTTCGGTGGCGGCAAGGTGATCATCTCCCCTTCCAGGATTTCGTGATGCATCCCATCGTCGGGGAGTTGCTCGAACGCCTCCCAGCTCAGCAGGTTGGTGGTCGTCGCCATCACTCTCATTCTATCTCCGCATGGATGTGTGCGCGATGTATCGGCCAACAAAAAATACGAAACGAACCCATGGCTTTTTGTGGCAACCTCAAGTAAAGACAAGTCTTAACCATCAGCCCCTTGTGAAAACGAACCCATCGATGTAGCCGGACCAGGGGTCCGGCGCAGGGCATGGCCCTGCCCCACAAGGCAAGCTTCATCATGCGTTCCCTCCCTTTCCGGTAACACGAGCGGAGGCGGCGGAGAGCGTCTCGGGACGCCAAGTGCGGAGGAGAGGGGAGTTCTACTTCCCGCCCACCGGCACACGGCGACGCACTTCGTCGAAGAAATTCTGCAAGAAGATCACGTGGCTCTGCGTCTGCTGTTCTCGTAGGGTCCCAATCGAGTCCCTGGGGAGAGAGGCATGTGAGTTGATCCAGCTAAGTGTACCCTGTCCGCTCCCTCACGGTCGCGGTTCAGTTGCGCTAGGATTCGCGATTTGGTACCTTAAAACTTCGAATCCTCGCCGTTTGGACCAGTCAACACCATGAGCCAGAAAACAGGCAAGAAGTACTCTGCTGCGTCAAAGCAAGTCGAGCGCAAACCTTACGCGATCGAGGAAGCCGTGCCGCTGATCAAGAAGGTAAAGTTCGCCAAGTTCGACGAGACCGTCGAGCTGCACATGCGCCTGGGCGTCGACCCCAAGCATGCCGACCAGATGGTGCGTGGCACGGTCGTGCTGCCCAACGGCCTCGGGAAATCGAAAAAGGTCCTGGTGGTCGCCTCGGGCGACAAGCAGCGCGAGGCCACCGAAGCCGGGGCCGATTTCGTCGGCGGCGACGACATGGTGGCCAAGATTCAGTCCGAGAACTGGATCGATTTCGACGCCGTGATCGCCACCCCCGACATGATGCGCAGCCTCAGCAAGCTCGGCAAGATTCTGGGACCGCGCGGCCTGATGCCCAACCCCAAGACCGGCACCGTGACCATGGACATCGCCCGGGCGGTGCAGGAGGTCAAGGCCGGCAAGGTGGAGTTCCGCGTCGACAAGACCGGAGTGATTCACGTCCCGGTGGGGAAGGCGAGCTTTGCCAGCGACAAGCTGCTGGAGAACGCGAATTCGCTATTGCAGGCGGTGGTGAAGGCCAAGCCCGCGGCGGCCAAGGGCAAGTACGTGCGGAGCGTGACCCTCTGCTCGACCATGGGTCCGGGCGTGCACCTCGATGTGACGCCCTACAACGCCAAAGCGGTCTGACGGGAAAATCGCATGAAAAAGAAATCGGAAAAACAGAAGGATCTGGAGAAGCTCCGCGAGGAACTGGCCCGCTCCGGCAACGTGTTTCTTACCGGCTATGAGAAGCTCACGGTCGGACAGGATTTCGAGCTGCGCAAGGCGGTCAAGGGCGCGGGCGCCCATTACAAGGTGATCAAGAATCGGATCGCCGAGAAAGCGGCTGAGGGCACACCGTCGTCGGCCCTGCTCAAGGAACTCAAAGGCATGTGCTCGATCGCCTACACCTCGGGCGATCCGGTGGCGCTGGCCAAGGCTCTCACGGTCTACGCGAAAGCGAATCCTTCATTCACCTTCCGGGCCGGGCTGGTCGAGGGCCGCGTGGTGAACGTAACGGGCATCGCCGAGCTGGCTACGCTTCCGTCGAAGGAAGAAATTTTCTCCAAGCTTTTGTACCTGATCAACGCGCCGGCGCAGCGGCTGGTCACGGCGATGAACGGCGTGGGCCGGAACCTGGCGGTGGTGGTGGATCAGGGCGTGAAGGAAAACAAATTCTCGTAGGGGCCGGGCATGCCCGGCCGTTACACTTGAAGGGATCAACATGGCTGACATCAACGCGATTGCGGAACAGATTCAAGGGCTGACGCTGCTCGAAGCATCGCAGCTCGTTAAGTTGCTCGAGGAAAAACTGGGCGTCTCGGCGGCTGCGGCGGCTGTGGCGGTAGCCCCGGCGGGCGGCGCGGCGGCGGCGGCTCCGGTGGAGGAGAAAACGGAGTTCACGGTGGTCCTCACCGCTGTGGAACCCACCAAGAAGATCAACGTTATCAAAGCGGTCCGCGAGGTCACCAGCCTTGGTCTCAAGGAAGCCAAGGACCTGGTGGACGGCGCTCCGAAAACCGTGAAGGAAGGCATAAATAAGGAAGAAGCGGAGGCGATCAAGAAGAAATTCGTAGACGCCGGCGCGACCGTCGAAGTGAAGTAAATCGTTGCAGGGGCCGGACATGCCCGGCCTTGCCCAAACGCCGTTTGACGTGTCGCACGGTGTTTGTTATGATGGAATTACCTAGCGCACGAGGGAGCGTCGTGCGCCGAACAAAGTGCACAACAGAAGCATGTGCACGGGTGACATGGAGAGAGAGCCCCGGACCTGGCTACAGTGACATTGGTATCCCGCGATCTGCTCGGCAGTTCGTCTGAACTACGGCTGGGCTTCGCCCTGCGCGCACAGATCCCGCCCGAGGTGTATTCGCACCCTCGGGCGTTTTTGTTTTGGAGTCTTTTCACAGGCTAGAGCCTGTGCCACGTAAGGCCGGCCGGTTGCCGCTCGCTTACTTGAGGATTTGGAACACATGCAAACCCCGGAAAATGGCGCGATCCGAGAACGAGTTGATTTTTCCAAGATCAAAACGTCGATCCCGATTCCTAACCTGATTGAGGTCCAGAAGAAATCCTACGAGCGATTTCTGCAAATGGCTCTTCTGCCGAGCGAGCGCGACGACACGGGCCTCGAAAGCGTTTTCAAGAGCGTCTTCCCGATCTCCGATTTTCGCGGCCTGAGCCAGCTCGAGTTTGTCGATTACGCGATCGGCAACTGGGAGTGCAAGTGCGGGAACCTCAAAGGGCTGCACCATCTGCGCTCCACCTGCCGCAATCCGGCCTGCGGCGCCACCATTCAGACCGATCCGTTCCATCTGGGCGAAGTGCTGTGCCACCGTTGCGGCACCTTCAACCGCAACATCGTCACCTTCTGCAACCGCTGCGGCGACCCGGTGGGCCTGCAACTGAAGTACGACGTCGCCGAGTGCGAACAGCGCGGCATGACCTTCGCCGCTCCGCTCAAGGTGACCATCCGCCTCACCGTCTTCGACAAGGACCCGGAGACCGGCAACAAGACCATCCGCGACATCAAGGAGCAGGAGGTCTTCTTCGGCGAAATCCCGCTGATGACCGAGAACG
>JBGPLI010000062.1:0-25639 GCA_041486445.1 Bryobacteraceae bacterium | reverse complement strand
GCTGACCCCGATCGAGCAACTTCGCCCGATCTGCTGGTAGCCCAGTTTGAGTTCGAATCGGAGGCGTAGGACCTCCCGTAGTTTCCGCATGGACAGTCTCCTGGCCGGCACTCTGATCCTCCCTTGGAGGGTTCATTGTGCCGGTTATAATGTCCAGCGCCGCTACGCCCGTCAAAAACATTCCGGGCATCGTGAAAACCATTCCGGGCGCGGGCGAAAACCGTTCGCCTTCCCGTCGGAATCACTGTTCGCCTTCAGCCCGGAATCCTGTTCGTCTTCATCCCGGAATCGTTTTCGCGTTCACCCCGGAATCCTTTTCGCCTTGCCCCGGAATCCCCAACCGACTCCGCCAGGTCTCATGAGCGCTGGACCAGGGATACTCTTCAGCTTGAGACACTAGCCCCGCTTTGACGGGATTATTCTCGATGTAAGCGGCGATACGCTGCCGTTCTTGTTCATCCCGGACCAAGTGATCGTAGGATTCTCGTTGCCAAAATGGCTCGCCGGTGCGCCCGAGCACAAGGTTGGCGGCTCGAGCAGTTGCTCCCTTCAACGATTTCAACAAATAGCTCGGCGCCACCAGCGGCAGAATGAGCCCGTGAACATGGTTCGCCATCACGGCAAACGAGCCCAGCTCATAGTGGCCAAACTCCATGCCGCGGAACAGGGAATCGACGACCAGCCGGGCAATGGCTTCCTGACCGAGAAAGAGCGGGCCTGAGCGCGCCAGATCCAGTTTGCGATCCATCCATGCGAAGGCAGCGCCAGCCGGCATCGCATGCGGCGGAGGGTATTGAGCCGAGGGAAGGCTGCCGTGCAGATGCCAGGTAAGGAACAGCCAACGGTCCGGACGATACAGGTGCGGAAGCCGGCGATGAGTATCCATTCCCCAAACAGAGTGGGCCTGGGGCAGCCAAAATCTCGCGTTCACACAAGTGTGAACGCGGCGCGCACGAGTGCGCACGCCACATGACCCACCGGATCAGAACAGGAGCTTCAACGCCAACTGGAGTTGCCGCGAGGTGGTGGACGTCTGGGTCAGGACCCCCGCCGAAGGGCTGATTTGCGAGCCATTGAAAACGATCTCCGTCGGGTAGGAGAAATTGGAGTGATTGAGAATGTTGAACGCTTCCGCGCGGAACTGCAACAGCCATCTCTCGCTGATCTTGAACCTCTTGAAGAAGGAAGTGTCGACGTTGACCAGGCCGGGGCCACGGAACGATCCGCGCGCCACGTTCCCGAAAGTCCCTTGCGTCGGGATCAGGAAGGCATGCGGATCGAACCATTGCTCCGGCTTCCCCAGAACCACCGGCCCCTTGAAGTCCGGATTCCAGTTGGGTACGTCGGAATTACTGGCGTCGCCGGTCCCGGACGTGTTGGAGCCGACCAGAGGCGTTTGCGGGAATCCGTCCTGAGCCGTGAAGATCCCGTTCCATTGCCAGCCCCCGATCAGGTGGTTCTTCAACCCGCTGGCGCCGCTTCCGAAGCGCTGCCCGTTCCCAAACGGCAGTTGATAACTGAAGTTCGCGTTGAACTGGTGGTTGAGGCTGTAAGCCGCGATGCCCTTGTTCAGGAAGCGTTGATAGGGGTTAAAAAGAGCCGCCGGCTCGTTTTCGCCGGAAGGGGCGAGCAGGGCCGAATTCAAATCCATCACTTTCGCGTAAGTGTAGTTGGCCTTGAACGTAATCCCGTGGCTGGCGCGCTTAAGCAGCGAGACATTCAGGGAATGATAGCTGCTGGTGCCCTGATTCCACCAGGACACGCCGCTGGAGACATACGGGTTCGGGCGCTGTCCGGGCGCCATGTAGTTGGTGCCCTGCGGCACAATCGGGCACGCCGGCGTTCCCGCCCGTCCGCATGCTGCGAGCCCTCCCGCATTGGTTCCGCCACTCACGCATCCCTGCGGGTTCGCGCACACCTGGGGCCGTGCGGTATTCGCATTAAAGGTGATGTTGGTGTGGTAGGCCTGGCTGCCCACATAGCCCACCTGAAGCATCAGGTCTTTGGCGAGCTCGCGCTCCACCGTGAAGCTCCATTGCTGAATGGTAGGCGTCATCAGGTTCGGATCGACGCCGGCCGGAGCGTAGATCGAGCAGGGCTGACCTCGCGTTGCGCTGCAACTGGGCGGAGGCGTCACTCCCCTCTGGAGCGGGATCAAAGACAGGAGCGGAGCAACGAACTGCTCGCGGGCATTGGTGGGTGGATTGGGCTGGACCCGTATGGCCAGGTTGTCGACGAGATCGTTATGGATCCCAAAGCCGGCCCGCACCGCCCAGGTTCCGGTGCCGGTCGGGTCCCAGACTATGCCTACGCGCGGCTGCCACAACGCCTTGGCATTGTTCTGCTGGAAGCAGGAATTCCCGACAGCCGTATCGGCCTGGATCACGAAGTTAGCGTCATACACGTAGTTGGCACAACGGCCCGCCACTTCATTCCACCCGTTGGTCATCTCGTCCCGCAATCCCACACGCAGGGTGAGATTCGGCAGCAGCTTGATTTCATCCTGAACATACCAGGCGGCTTCGAGCGAGCGATAGCCAACCCCCAGCGGACTCCGGTTGATGATAAACTGGCTCGGCTGATCCTGGAGAAACGCCATCAGGGTCGGATAGGCAACATTTCCCCCGGAAGCCTGATTCGCTCCAGCCTGGTTCTGTTGTACCCGCTGCGTCCAGCCGCCGACGCTGAAGGAGTGCCTGCCTCTGGTAATGTGCACGTCGTCGGCAACGGTGAAGTGATTTCTTACACCGATAGAGGCGTTTACCCCGTTCGCCGGCGTGTAGGCGGAGGAGACCACCGTGACCGCCCCACCCCCGATGATAATCGAGCCGGGATTGCCCCCAGGAAGAAACACCAGGTTTTGGGGGATCGGCACCGCGGGAGGGGTGTCCTGGGTAGCGTAATTACGGCTGAAGCCCGCTGTGAAAGCATTCACGACGCTGGAGGAAAAAACATGTGTTTCCTGCAAGCCGAGGGTCGTCGGGTGCAAGACGACAGTCTGGACAAAATTCGGGTCCGGTTGGGAAACGTTCCTTTGGCCGTTGTCGATGGTGTAGTTGACCGACAGGGAATCTTTGCTGGAGATGGTGTAGTCAAAGCGCAGCAGGCCGAAATCTTCCCGAACCGATTGGGGAGCGTTGCTGAAGTATTGGGCGGCTCCCGTGGGCTGGCCGCCGACCAGGTACTCGCCCCCATTCGGCGCCGGCCAGAAATAGTTGGCGAAAGGCACCATACCCGGCTTGGCATTGGCAACGGGTGCGCATGCGCCGGAAGCGTTCGGAAATTGACCCTGGCGAATGCAGTTATCGGGCACAACCGCGAGCTGGCTCAAGGCCAGCCGCTGCCGGAACCCTTCGTAGTTGCCGAACAGGAACAGCTTGTCCTTCTTGAGCGGGCCTCCCAGCGCTCCTCCGAACTGATGGCGCTTGAAAGGGGGCGTGCCGATGGTTTGATCGAAGAAGTTCCGGGCGTCGAAGGCGCTATTGCGCAGATATTCGTAGATGTCTCCGTGCAGTTGGTTGGTCCCGGAGGTGGTCACAATGCTGATCTGCCCTCCCGCGCGTTTCCCATATTCGGCGCCGTAGGTGTGAGCGATCACGTTGTATTCCCGCACCGCTTCGACTCCGAGCAACTGCCCGCCCGCGCCCGATGGCGAAATATACAGGCCCGGCGCGGTCCCTCCGATGTAGTCGATCCCGTTGATCGTAAACCGGTTGGTTTCCGGCCGCTTGCCCGCCACCGAGAAAGCCGTCCACTGATTGTTGAGCGTGTTCGTGCTGCTGTTGGTGGTGCCCACGTTGAGCGTCAGAAGCTGGTCGAAGCTGCGCCCGTTGAGCGGCATGTCCTTGATCTGGGTTTCGCTGATCAGGCCGGAAGTGGAGCTCAGCGTCGTGTTCACCAGGGGCGCCTGCTCGGTCACCGTGACCTGCTGCTCGAGACTCCCCACTTGTAAGATCAGGTTCACCACCGCTTCCTGAGCCACTACCAGCTCCAGTCCGCGGCGCACTTCCCGCCGGAATCCCTCTTTTTGAACGGTCACCTCATAAGCGCCCACCGGGAGCGACGGAATACTGAAACTGCCGCTGTTGTCGGCCTCGTCGGTGCGCGTCAGCCCGGTATCCAGATGTTTGACCGTAACCATGGCCCCCTGCAACACGGCTCCGGATACGTCCTTGACCGTCCCTGTGATGGTTGCGGTGGAACCCTGGGCAAAAACCAAGCCGGTTCCCAATGCGAGAAGTGCAATAAGCCTTACGGTCCTGATCACCATAATTTCCTCCTTCTCCACCTGGACGCGCTCCATAACTGTCGCGCCTCGACGGGGCTGGGAGGCGCGACAGTTATGGAGCGCGTTACTCTCAAAACAGCAGCTTCAGCGCGAACTGGATTTGCCGCGACGGCGTAGCCGTGTAATTTATGGACCCCGCAGAGGGGCTGACGCTGGCGCCGTTGAAAACGATCTCGGTCGGGTACGCGAAATTGGCGTGATTGAAAATATTGAAGGCTTCTGCCCGGAACTGTAAATTCAATCTCTCGCTGATTCTGATCTT
Organism: Bryobacteraceae bacterium; assembly: GCA_041486445.1. Taxonomy (GTDB): domain Bacteria; phylum Acidobacteriota; class Terriglobia; order Bryobacterales; family Bryobacteraceae; genus Palsa-187. The sequence goes on along the minus strand of JBGPLI010000062.1, from coordinate 21,089 downwards.
CTTGAAAAACGACGTGTCCACGTTGACCAGGCCCGGGCCGCGGAGGAACCCACGCGACACGTTCCCGAAGGTGCCTTGCGGCGCCAGCCGGAAGGCCCTCGGATCGTACCATTGATCCGGCGTCCCCAAAATCGCCGGCCCCTTGAAGTCCGGGTTCCAGTTGGGTACGTCGGATTGGCTGGGATCGCCGGTTCCGGAAGTATTGGAGCCGGCCAGAGGCGTGAAGGGGAACCCGCCCTGAACACTAAGGATCCCATTCCATTGCCAGCCGCCGATCAACTGGTTCACAACGCCGCTGGAGCCCTTCCCAAACGGCAACTGATAACTGAAGTTGGCGTTGAACTGGTGGTTGAGGCTGTAGGATGCTACGCCCCGGTTCAAGTGGCGATTATAGGGACTAAAGAGACTCGATGGCTCATTACCGCTCGAAGTGGCGAGAAGGGCCGAGTTCAAATCCATCACTTTCGCATAGGCGTAATTGGCCTTAAAAGTGATCCCATGGCTGGCGCGCTTGAGCAGCGAGACATTCAGGGAATGGTAGCTGCTGGTGCCCTGATCGAACCAGGAAATGGTGTTGGACACATACGGGTTCGGGCGCGTCCCCGGCGGCATGTAGGTGGCGCCCTGCGGCACCCTGACTCTTTGATTGACCGGGACGGGAGTGCCACCCGTGGTCGTGCCGCCGGCGATGCATCCCTGCGGGTCGGCGCACAACTGGGGCGGGGCCGTATTGACGTTCACGTTGAGCGGAGTGTGGTAGGCCTCGCTGCCGACGTAGCCTACCGAAAGCATGAGGTCCTTGGAAAGTTGGCGTTCCACCGTGAAGCTCCACTGCTGTAAAGTGGGCGTGAACATTTCCGGGTCGATGCCGCCGGGCTGGTAGATCGTGCAGGGCTGACCCTGCGTGGGACTGCAACTCGGCAGCGGCACCACTTTAGGATCGAGCGGGATGAGCGAAAGCAGAGGGGTCGCCGCGAACGCCTCGCGCGCGTTGTAAGGCGGATTCGCGTAGACCCGGTGAGCGAGGTTATCGTGGAGATCGTGATGGATGCCGAAGCCGGCCCGCACCGCCCAGGTTCCCGTACCGGTCGGATCCCAGGCCAAGCCCGCGCGCGGCTGCCACAAGGCCCTGGCATTATTCTGGGACAGACACGAAGCGCCAATGACCGGATTGGTTGAGATCACAAAGTTTTGGTCATACCGATAGTTGGAACACCGGCCGTGCGATTCATTCCACCCGTCGGTCATCTCGTCTCGCAACCCTAGACGAAAACTGAGATTCGGCCGCAGCTTCATTTCATCCTGGATATACCAGGCGGCCTCGAGCGAGCGGTAGCCCAGCGCGACTGGATTCCGGTTCAGGATGAGCTGCAGGGGGCGATCCTGGAGAAATGTCAGCATGGTCGCATAACTGATGTTGCCTCCCGAAGCCTGAGCTGCTCCCCTGCTGTTTTCGTGGATGCGCTGAATCCAGCCGCCCGCGCTCCAGGAGTGCTTGCCCTTGGTAAAGTGCACGTCGTCGGACTCGGTGTAGTATTCCCTGATGCCGCGCGTGGGGTTGTTGCCAGGCGCCGGCGTGATGGCCGCGGGGGCTGTGGTGGTCGCGCCGCCCCCGATGATGATCGAGCCGGGATTCCCTCCGGACAGAAACACCAGGTCTGAGGGAATCGGTACCGCGGGGGCATTCACCAGAGTCGCGAACGTCCGGGCGTACCCCACGGTCGCCAAATTCACGAGATTGGAGGAGAAAACGCGCGTTTCCTGCAGGCCCAGCGTTTGGGCGCGCAGTGGAACGAATTGGGTGAAATTCGAGTCCGGTTGCGGAACGTCCCTTTCGCCGTCGTCAAAGGTGTAGTTCGCCGAGAAGGAATCTTTGCTGGAGATGGTGTAGTCGAAGCGCACCAGTCCAAAGTTCTCCCCAACTCTCTGCACGGCGCTGTTGTAGTTGTAGGCAGTCCCCGGTTGGTCTGCCGCTGCCGCCAACAGCTCGCCATTAGGCGCCGGCCAGAAAGCATTGACATACGGCAACATGCGCTTCTCCAGATTCGGAACGAGAGACCCGTTCCGCAAAAGACCCTGACGAGCGTTGTTATCCGGCACAATCGCGCGGTTGCTCTGCGCCAGCCGTTGCGTAAACCCCTCATAGTTGCCGAACAGGAACAGCTTGTCCCTCTTCAGCGGGCCTCCCAGCGCTCCCCCAAATTGATGGCGTTTGAACGGGCCAATGGTAGGTTCGAAGAAGCCCCGGGCGTCCAAGGCGCTGTTGCGGAGAAACTCGAACACGTCTCCGTGCACCTGGTTGGTCCCGGAAGAGGTCACAACGCTGACCTGCCCTCCCGCCCGCTTCCCATACTCGGCGCCATAAGTGTGCTCCAGGACGTTGTATTCCCGCACCGCTTCCACGCCCAGCAACTGCCCGCTCGCTCCGGAGGGCGTAATGAACTGCCCAGTGGCGTTGCCGCCCACCCAGTCGATCCCATTAATGAGAAAACGGTTGGTCTCCTGCCGCTTGCCTGCCACCGAGAAACCGGTCCAAGCGTTACCGGAACCGACGTTCGAAGTGTTGTTGACCACGCCGGTGTTGAGCGTCAGAAGCTGATCGAAGCTGCGCCCGTTCAGCGGCATGTCCTTGATCTGCGATTCGGTGATCAATCCGGAGGTGGAGCTCAGCGTCGTATTCACCAGGGGAGCGGCATCCGTCACTGTGACCTGCTGGTCGATACTTCCCACTTGCAGCGTCAGATTGATCTGCGCTTCCTCGGCCACCGCCAGATTGATGCCGCGCCGGACCTCGCGGCGGAATCCCATTTTTTCCGCAGTCACCTCATACGGACCCACCGGAAGCGATGGAATGTTGAAATTGCCGCTGGTGTCGGATTCATCCGTGCGGCTCAGTCCGGTTTCCAGATGTTTGACGGCGATCAGCGCCCCCGGCAACACGGCTCCGGAAACGTCTTTCACCGTGCCGACGATGGTCCCCGTGGAACCTTGGGCAAAAGCCAAGCCGGTTCCCAATGCGGTCAATGCGATAAGCCCTGCTGTTCTGCTGGTCATACCCCCTCCCCAGTTGCGAACGCTCCCCATGTGAGCGTTGGTTGCTGGGAAGGAGTATAGAACGTCCTGGCCGCAATGTCAATACCATATGCAAGTTAAAGTCAAGCCCTATACGAGGCAATAGGACATAGCTCTTTAGAGTCATATGAGGGCGGCTCCAGGGGGAAGGAGCCGCCCCGTCGCGGGCAGCTTAGAACAGGAGCTTCAGCGCGAGCTGAAGTTGCCGCGAACTAGTTCCCGACTGGTAGATCGCCCCCGCCGCGGAGCTGTACGTGGAGCTGGCGCTGTTGCCATCGAAGGTGATCGGATTCGCCAGCGAGAAATTGGAGTGATTGAAAATATTGAACGCCTCCGCCCGCAACTGCAAATTGAATCGCTCGCTGATCCTGATCTTCTTGAACAACGAAGTGTCGACGTCGACCAGGCCGGGGCCGCGGAGCTCACTTCGCCCCGCGTTGCCGAAGGTTCCCGGAATCGGCATCTTGAACGCCCTCGGATCGAACCACTGCACCGGCGTCCCCAAGATCACCTTCCCTTTGAAGTCCGGATTCCAGTCGGGTACGTCGGGTACACCCCCATTGCCGGTGCCGGAATTATTGAAGCCAATCACAGGCGTCATGGGGAAACCGCCCTGGGCGTTGACGATCCCATTCCATTGCCAGCCGCCGATCAGTTGGTTCATCCACCCGCCGGCGTTGCCTCCGAATCGTTGTCCGTTGCCGAACGGCAACTGATAGCTGAAGTTCGCGTTGAACTGGTGGGCGAGGCTATAAGCCGCCGGGCCCCGGTTCAGAAACCGGTTATAGGGGCTGAAAAGAGTCGACGGCTCATTCTCGCCCGAAGGGGCCAGGATGGCCGAATTCATGTCCAGGACCTTCGAATAGCTGTAATTCGCTTTAAAGGCGAGCCCGTGGGTGGCGCGTTTGACCAGCGAGACATTCAGCGCATGGTAGCTGGCGGTACCCTCGCCGAACCATGAAGCGGTGTAGTTCACATACGGGTTCGGGCGCGTACCCGGCGGCATGTATGTAGCCCCCTGAGGCACACGACCCCTCTGGGCGGCCGGGAGTACACCGCCGCTAATGCATCCCTGAGGGTTCTGGCACACCTGGGGCGGAACCGTATTGGTGTCCATGCCGAGATTGGTGTGGTAGGACTGGCTGCCCGCATAGCCCACCGAAAGCATCAGGTCCCGGGTGAGCTGGTGTTCCACGGTGAAGGTCCACATCTGGATGGTGGGCGTAAACATGTTCGGATCGAAAGCGGCGGGTTGGTAAATCGAGCAGGGTTGAGGTATCCCCGGGCCGCAGGTGGGCGGGAGTACCGCATTCTTCTGGAGCGGCAGCAGAGGAAGGAAGCCGTTCTGTATCGGTAGCGCCTCGCGGGCGGCAAAGGGTGGATTGGGCTGGGCCCGGGTCCCCAGGTTATCCAGCAGATCGTTGTGGATTCCAGCGCTGGCCCGCACGGCCCAGGTTCCCGTGCCGGTCGGGTCCCACGCGATGCCCACCCGGGGCTGCCATAACGCCTTGGCGTGGTTCTGTTGAAGGCAGGAACTTCCGATGTGCGGATTGGTCTGGATCACGAAGTTGGGGTCGAAGAAATAGTTGCTGCATCGGTTGGCTACTTCATTCCACCCGTTGGTCATCTCGTCCCGCAGCCCCAGACGTACGGTGAGATTCGGCCGCAGCTTGATTTCATCCTGGATGTACCAGGCGGCTTCGAGCGAGCGATAGCCCATCATAGGTGCGTTTCGGGTCACAATCGCCTGGTTAGGCTTGTCCTGGAGAAATGCCAGCACGTTTGAGTAGGCGACGTTTCCTGCCGATGACAGAGCCACGCCTGCCAGGCCTTGTTGCATCCGCTGAATCCAGCCGCCGAAGCTCCACGAGTGCTTGCCTTTGGTCCAGTGCAGGTCGTCGGACTCGGTGAAGTAATGTCTCGTGCCTATCGCGGGGTTGTTGCCGGGCGTTCCCGCCACGGCGGATGGCGATGCCGCGCTGATCCCACCCCCGATGACAATGGCGCCGGGATTCCCTCCGGCGAGAAACGCGATGTCCGCGGGCATCGGCACGGCGGGCGCGTTGACCAGAATGCCATAAGTGCCGGCGTAGCCCAAGGTCACGACATTCACCAGACTGGAGGAGAAAACGTGCGTTTCCTGCAAGCCCAGGCTTTCGGCACGCAGCTCGGAGTTATTAGAAAAATTCGGATCCCCGCCGCCGCCCCCTCCCCACGGAAGGCTCCTGGTCCCAGTGTCATGGGTGTAGTTCGCCGAGAAGGAATCGTTGCTGGAGATAGTGTAGTCAAAGCGGGCCAATCCAAAATGTTCGTTGATCGACTGCGACGGATTATTGAGGCTGTGAGCGGTTCCGGCTCCTAGCACTCGACCGTTGGGCGCCGGCCAGAAGTACTTGGCATACTCCAGCATGCGCGGCTTAAGATCGGGAACGGGCGAACCAGCCGCCCCGCAAGGAGGGCCCCAGCAGAGACCCAGGCGCGCGTTCGCATCCGGCACAATCGAGTCGCTGCTACGCGCCAGGCGCTCCCGAAACGCTTCGTAGGTCCCGAACAGGAACAGCTTGTCCTTCTTGAGCGGTCCTCCCAGCGCTCCCCCGAATTGATTGCGCTTGAACGGAGGAGTGCCATTGGTTGAATCGAAGAAATCGCGGGCATCCAGAGCACTGTTGCGGAGAAACTCAAAGGCAGATCCGTGCAACAGATTCGTCCCCGAGGTGGTGACGACGCTGATCTGGCCGCCGGCCCGTTTGCCGTACTCCGCGCCATAGGTGTCGGTGAGAACGTTGAATTCCCGCATGGCTTCCACGCCGATCAACTTCCCGCTAGCCCCGTAAGGCGTAATGAACTGCCCGTTGCCGTTCCCGCCAACCCAGTCGATCCCGTTCATCATAAACCGGTTGGTTTCGGGCCGTTTCCCCGCAACGGAGAACATGTTCCAGGCGCCGCTATTGAGCGTATTCGAGGTGGCATTGCTGACGCCCACGTTGAGCGTCAGAAGCTGGTCGAAGCTGCGCCCGTTCAGCGGCATGTCCTTTACCTGGCTTTCGGTGATCAATCCGGAAGTGGAGGCCAGCGTCGTGTTCACCAGGGGCGCCGCCTCGGTCACGGTGACCTGCTGCTCCAGACCCCCGACTTGCAAGATCAAATTCACGACCGCTTCCTGAGCCACTACCAGTTCGATTCCGCGCCGTACCTCTCGCCGGAATCCCATTTTTTCGACGGTCAGTTCATACGGGCCTACCGGGAGCGATGGGATGCTGTAGCTGCCATTGCTGTCGGCCTCGTCCGTGCGGGTTAGCCCGGTTTCGAGGTGTTTGACGCTGATCGATGCCGCCGGCAGCACGGCGCCGGAGGCGTCCTTAACCGTTCCTGTGATGGTTGCCGTGGAACCTTGGGCAAAAACCAAGCCCGTACCTAAGGCGATCAGGGCCAGAAACCCCGCAGTGCTGCGTAACATAGTTCCCCCTCTTAAAAGTCACTGGGAGGGAGTATAGACTTTCAGGTTCGAGATGTCAAGCCTAGACTGTACTAAAAGTCAAGCCTCTTAGGGGTGTTTTATAATAGCTCTTCAGGGGTGGTATCGCCCACTCTCTGAAGCTCGTAGCTCGAAGGGGGGACGACGAACCACGAGCGACAGCGAGCGGGTCCCGCTTAGAACAGGAGCTTCAGCGCGAGCTGAAGTTGCCGCGAGTTGGTGGCCGATTGGTAGATCTGCCCCGCCGAGGAGCTGTACGTGGAGCTGGCACTGTCCCCGTCGAAAGTGATCGGATTCGCCAGCGAGAAATTGGAGTGATTCAGAATATTGAACGCTTCCGCCCGCAACTGCAAATTGAATCGTTCGCTGACTTTGATCTTCTTGAACAAGGAGGTGTCGATACCGACCTGACCGGGGCCGCGGAGCTGGCCACGCCCTGCGTTGCCGAAGGTCCCGGGAATCGGCACCTTGAAGGCGTGCGGATCGAACCACTGATCCGGCGTCCCCACAATCACCTTCCCGTGGAAATTCGGATTCCAGTCGGGTACGTCGGGGTTACCCCCGTCGCCTGTGCCGGAATTGTTGAAGCCAATCACAGGTGTCATGGGGAAGCCGCCCTGAACGTTGACGATCCCGTTCCACTGCCAGCCACCGATCAGCCGGTCTAAGAGGCGCCTGGTACTGCCTCCGAAGCGTTGTCCGCTGCCGAACGGCAACTGGTAGGTAAAGTTCGCATTGAATTGGTGTGCGAGGCTGAAGGCCGCCGGGCCCCGGTTCAGAAACCGGTTATAGGGACTGAAAAGGCTCGCGGGCTCATTTTCGCCCGACGGCGCCAGGATGGCCGAATTCAAATCCAGCACCTTTGAATAGCTGTAATTGGCTTTGAAGGCCAGCCCGTGGGTGGCGCGTTTGACCAGCGACACATTCAGCGCGTTGTAATTGGCAGTACCATCATCGAACCATGAGACCGTGTAGTTCACATAGGGGTTCGGGCGTGTGCCCGGCGCCATGTAGGTCATGCCCTGCGGCACACGGCCTCTTTGCGCGGCCGGGAGGACGCCGCCGCTAACGCATCCCTGCGGGTTCTGGCACACCTGGGGCGGGGCCACATTGGTGTCCAGGGTGAGATTGGTGTGGTAGGACTGGCTGCCCACATAGCCCAATGACAGCATCAGGTCTCGGGTGAGCTGACGTTCCACCGTGAAGGTCCACATCTGGATGGCGGGCGTGGCCATGTTCGGATCGAATGCCGCCGGCTGGTAGATCGAGCAGGGTTGCGGTATCCCCGGGCCGCACGTAGGCGGCAGCGTTGCATTCTTGTTAAGCGGAAGGAGAGGCAGGAACCCAGGCACACCGTTGGCGCCGGGTGCGGCGCCTGTCAGATTTAGATTCTCGCGGGCGGCAAAGGGTGGGTTGGGCTGGGACCTGATCGCCAGGTTATCCATGAGATCATTGTGGATTCCAGCGCTGGCCCGCACCGCCCAGGTTCCGTTGCCGGTCGGGTCCCAGGCGATGCCCACCCGCGGCTGCCACAACGCCTTGGCGCGGTTGCTGGCAAGGCAGGAATTGCCGATCCGCGGATTGGTCTCGATGACGAAGTTGGCGTCGTAGAAGTAGTTGGTGCACCGGCCCGCCACTTCGTTCCACCCGTTGGTCATCTCGTCCCGCAGGCCCAGGCGCACGGTGAGATTCGGCCTCAGCTTGATTTCATCCTGGACGTACCAGGCGGCTTCGAGCGAGCGGTAGCCCAATTGAGGCGCGTTGCGGGTCACGATCGCCTGCCTGGGTTTGTCCTGGAGAAAATCCAGCACGTTCGCGTAGGCGACGTTGGCTGCCGAGGAGAGAGCCACGCCAGCCTCCCCTTGTTGCACCCGCTGGATCCAGCCGCCGAAGCTCCAGGAGTGCTTGCCCTTGGTCCAGTGCAGATCGTCGGACTCGGTGAAATAATGCCGTATGCCTAGCGTGGGATTATTGCCCGGCGTTCCCGAAACCGCCGACGGCGATGCCGCGCTGATCCCGCCCCCGATGACGATGGCGCCGGGATTGCCGCCGGAAAGAAACAGCAGGCTGCTGGGGATCGTCACGCCGGCCGCCGGATGGTTTACCAGTGTGGCCCACGCACCGGCGTAGCCCGCGGTCACGACATTCACCAGGCTGGAGGAGAAAACGTGCGTTTCTTGCAAACCGACGGATTCCATCGCCAGTTCAGAGGTAGCAGTCCAATTCGGGGCCCCGCCGCCGCCCCCGCCCCAGGGAACGTTCCTGATTCCGTAGTCATTGGTGTAGTTGGCCGAGAAGGAATCGTTGCTGGAGATGGTGTAGTCCATGCGGCCCAAGCCAAAATGCTCGTTGATGACCTGCGGCGGGTTACTGTAGCTGTACGCCTTCAAGTCGCCTAGTTGGGGACCGTTGGGCGTCGGCCAGTAGGTATTGGCGTACTCGAGCATCTTCGGCTTCAGATTAGGGACGGGCGAGCCGTTGTCCAGAAGTCCCTTGCGGGCGAAAGCATCCGGCACAATCGAGGCGCTGCTGCGCGCCAGCCGTTCCCGGAACGCCTCGTAGGTGCCGAACGCAAACAGCTTGTCCTTCTTGATCGGGCCGCCCAGCGCTCCTCCGAATTGATTGCGCTTGAAGGGAGGGGTGCCGATGGTTTGATCGAAGAAGTCGCGCGAATCCAGGGCGCTGTTGCGCAGATATTCGAAGGCGCTCCCGTGTAATTGGTTGGTCCCCGAGTTGGTCACGACGCTAACCTGCCCGCCGGAGCGTTTGCCGTACTCGGCGCCATAGGTGTCGGCTTGAACGTTAAATTCCCGCATGGCCTCCACCCCAAGCAATTTCCCGCTGGCTCCGTAGGGCGTGATGAACTGCCCCGTGGCAGCCCCGCCGATCCAGTCGGTTCCGTTGATGGTGAACCGATTGGTTTCGGGCCGCTTCCCCGCCACCGAGAACATGTTCCAGGTGCCGCCGTTGAGCGTATTCGAGCTGGCATTGGTCACGCCCACGTTGAGCGTCAGGAGCTGGTCGAAGCTGCGCCCGTTGAGCGGCATGTCCTTGACCTGGCTCTCGGTGATCAATCCGGAAGTGGAGGCCAGCGTCGTGTTCACCAGCGGCGCCGCCTCGGTCACCGTGACCTGCTGCTCGATACTGCCCACTTGCAAGACCAAATTCACCACGGCTTCCTGAGCCACCCCCAGCTCGATTCCGCGGCGCACCTCCCGCCGGAATCCCATCTTCTCCGCGGTCAGCTCATATGGGCCCACCGGAAGCGATGGAATGCTGAAATTGCCGCTGGTATCGGCCTCATCCGTGCGGGTCAGCCCGGTTTCCAGATGTTTGACGCTGACGAGCGCCCCCTGCAACACGGCCCCGGATACGTCCTTGACTGTCCCTGTGATGGTTGCGGTGGAGCCTTGGGCAAAAACCAAGCTCATCCCCAAGGCGATCAATGAAAGAAGTCCCGCAGTCCTGCTTACCATAAGTTCCTCCCCGTTCGCCCGCAACGCGAGCGCTGCTCACCCGAAGGGAAGTATAGGCCCTCAGGGCCGATCTGTCAAGAAATATTTTTAAAAAGTCAAGCCTCTTTCGAGTACTATTGTGATAGCTCGTTAGAGCTATAATTCACTTGAGGCGCACCCGGTGGTAGCCTTAAGGCATGTGGATTCGACCGCTCACGCTGCTTTTCGCCTTGGCTGCCACTCTCTGCGTTGCCCAAACCAAAGTTACTTCCGTCGAAGGCATTACCGAGTACCGCCTGGACAACGGCCTGGCCGTGCTGCTGTTTCCGGACAACTCCAAGCCGACCGTGACGGTGAACGCGACCTACTTTGTCGGCTCGCGGCACGAGGGCTACGGCGAATCCGGCATGGCGCATCTGCTGGAGCACATGGTGTTCAAGGGCACGAAAAATCGCAAGGACATCATGGGAGAGCTGAGCGCGCACGGCGCGCAGTTCAACGGCACCACCTCCTACGACCGGACCAATTATTTCGAGACCGTGTCGGCCACCGATGTGAACCTGCGCTGGGCGCTCGAGATGGAAGCCGACCGGATGGTGAACTCGCTCATCGCGCGCCAGGATCTGGACAGCGAGATGACCGTGGTGCGCAACGAGTTCGAGAGCGGTGAGAACAGTCCCATGCGGATTCTGCGTGAGCGCGTGCTGTCCACGGCCTACCTCTGGCACGGTTACGGCCGCAGCACCATCGGGGCCCGCAGCGATATCGAAAAGGTGCCGATCGAGCGTTTGCAGGCTTTCTATCGCAACTACTACCAGCCCGACAACGCCATGCTGGTGGTGACCGGAAAGTTCGACGAAACCAGGACGCTCGCCTGGATCAAGGAGATCTACGGCGCGCTTCCCAAGCCGTCGCGGAAACTGATCCCCACCTACACCGACGAGCCTACACAGGACGGCGAGCGCGAAGTGGTGTTGCGCCGCACGGGCAATGAGCAGGCGGTGATTGCCGCCTATCACACGCCGGCGGGATCGCATCCCGATGCGGCCGCGCTGGAGGTGTTGAGCGCGGTGCTGACCGACGCTCCTTCCGGCCGTCTGTACAAAGCGCTGGTCGATGCCAAGAAGGCGGTCGCCACAGGCGCCGACAACGAGCAGCTTCACGATCCGTCCCTGCTGGTGTTCAGCGCGCAACTGCGCAAGGAGGGATCGCTCGACGACGTCGAAAAGACTATGCTCGGCGTCATCGACGGCGTGGTGAAGGAGCCGCCGACGAAGGAGGAGGTCGACCGCGCGCGGGCGCGCTTAGTGAAGGACCTTGAGCTGATGCTCAACAACAGCTCGCGCATCGGCATTCAGCTCAGCGAGTGGGCCTCGATGGGCGACTGGCGGCTGCTGTTCCTGTTTCGCGACCAGATCGAAAAGGTGACCGCGGAGGACGTGGCGCGCGCGGCCAAGCTGTACCTGAAACCCGCCAACCGTACGCTGGGCCGTTTCATTCCCACCACCGAGCCGGAGCGCACCGAGATCCCGGCGACGCCCGAAGTCGCCACGCTACTCAAGGACTACAAGGGCAAGGCCGCGGTCGAGGCGGGAGAGGCGTTCGATCCCTCGCCCGCCAATATCGATACCCGCACGGTTCGCGTCACGCTTGCCAACGGAATGAAGCTGGCTCTGCTCCCGAAGAAGACTCGCGGCGGCACGGTGACGGCGCAGATCAACCTTCACTTTGGCGATGAGAAGAGCGTTTTCGGAAAGAGCTCCGCGGCGCAACTCGCGGGCGGTCTGCTGATGCGCGGCACCACCGCTCATACGCGGCAGCAGCTTCAGGACGAACTCGACAAACTGAAGGCGCAGATGAACGCGATCGGCGCGATCACGGGCTCGGCCGTCACCGTCAACACCGTGCGCGCCAGTTTCCCGGCCGCGCTCCGGCTGGCCGCCGAGGTGCTGCGCCAGCCGGCGTTCCCGGAGCCGGAATTCGAGCAGATCCGGCAGGCATCGCTCGGCCGTGTCGAGAGCAACCGCACCGAACCCCAGGCGCTGGCCATCAACGCCATGCAGCGCCATGTGGCGCCGTATCCGAAGGGGGATCCGCGCAACATTCCGGCGCTCGACGAGGAGATCGACAATCTTAAGAACATCTCGCTCGCCGACGTCAAGAAATTCTACGGCGATTTCTACGGCGCCTCCAACGCCGAGCTGACCGTGATCGGCGATTTCGACGCCGCCGAGGTTCAAAAGATCGCCGAGGAGGCCTTCGGCGGCTGGAAGAGCCCGGCGCCGTACACGCAGATAAAACGCAGCTTCAGCAAACTCGAGGTGGTGAACCGTGCCATCGAGACGCCGGACAAGGCCAATGCGTTTTTCGCCGCCGCCACTACGCTCAACCTGGGCGAGGACGATCCCGATTATCCGGCGCTGCTGCTGGCCAATGTCATGATCGGCGCGGACGAGAAATCGCGGCTGTTCAGCCGCATCCGCGTCAAGGACGGCTTGAGCTACGGCGTGCAGAGCATATTCCAGCCCGGCGCGCAGGAGAAATTCAGCCAGTTCCTGGCGGTCGCGATCTGCAATCCGCAGAATATTCTCAAGGTTGAAAACGCGTTCAAAGAGGAACTCACGAAGGTCCTGAGCGAGGGTTTCACGACGCAGGAAGTGGAGGACTTCAAGAAGGCGGTCCTCGAGGAGCGGCAGGTGGGGCGGTCGCAGGACCAGGGGTTGGCGCGCCTGCTTCAACGCAACGCGCAATACGGGTATACGATGGCACGCGAAGCCGAGCTGGAGCGCAAGATCGCCGCGCTGTCGGCCGCCGACATCAACGCGGCGGTGAAACGCAACATCGATCTTTCGACGATTTCGATTTTCAAGGCGGGCGATTTCAAGAAGGCGGGGATTACGCAGTAGGCGCGGGGCAAACCTGGAGGCATGCCCCACTCATGCTATGATGCTCGGCGATGCAACTGCGTCCGTCGCTCAAGTTCATCAAGCTGAGTTACGTGTTGTGTTTGATCCTGGCCGTGGGCGTCGCGGTGTACTGGCTGGCGGGCTCCCCGCCGCCGGAGATCCCGATCTGGGCACCGCTTATCGTGCCCGCTATTCTGGTTCTGTTTACGGCGATGCGTCACGTCCAACGGCGGCTGGTGAAGCTGGTGATCCTGGGCGACCGGTTGCGCTACGAGTCCGGATTGTTTTCCAAGACCACGCGCACCATGGAGCTGGTGAAAGTGCAGGACGTGCGCGTCGATCAGACGCTGGGACAGCGGATGGCCGGCATCGGCGATCTGTCGCTTGAAACCGCGGGGAGCACCAGCCGCATCGTCATGCGCTCGATCGACAGCCCTCAGGAAGCGGCGGATCATATTCTGGCGCTGGCGCACGCCCAGCGGGGGAATCTCAATTCGCCGCCGGCGGCGGACGTGTGAGGCCTTCGCAGGCCGCTTCGACGGTCGGGTAGAAGTGGAACACGGTGTCGAGACGCGTGACGTGAAAAGAATCCCGCACCATGCCGCCGGCGCCGGCCAGGCGCATTTCACCCCCCACTTTTTCCAGACGGCTGTGGGCGTCGATGAAGCAACCGATGCCGGTCGAGTCGATGTGCGTCAGGCCGCTCAGGTCGAAAACCAGATTGCGGCGGCCGCTGGCGATAAGTTGGGGAACCAGCGCCTCCAGTTGCTTGCCGGCGGGACCGAAGATCAGCGCGCCGCGCACGGCGATCACGCTGGTCGAGCCGTCCAAATCACGATGTTCCACGGCTTGCGTCATCAGAGCCTCGCCAGCTTGTTCAGGCCGTTGAACGCCGCAGCCTTGTAGCATTCGGCCAGCGTGGGGTAGTTGAACACGCTGTCGATGAAGTAGTCGATGGTGCCCTTGAGGATCAGCACCGCCTGGCCGATGTGCAGCAGCTCGCAGGCGCCCTCTCCGATGATGTGAACGCCGAGGATCTCCCGGGTCTCGCGATGGAAGATGAGCTTCAGGCGGCCGGTGGTGTCGCCGCGGATCTGCCCGCGCGCGATTTCGCGATAGAAGGCGACGCCCACTTCGTAGGGGACATCCTCGCCGGTGAGCTGTTCTTCGTTTTTGCCGATGAAGGAGATTTCGGGGATGGTATAAATCCCGAACGGGTAGGCAGACGGGTTGGATTGCGCGGGCTTGTTGTAGGCGCACGCGGCGGCGATGCGCCCCTGCTCCATCGAAACCGAAGCCAGGTTGGGGAAGCCGATCACGTCGCCTGCGGCGAAGATATGCGGCTGGCAGGTGCGGAATTGGGCGTCCACCTTGATGCGGCCGCGCGCATCGGCCTGGATGCCGGCGCGCTCCAGATTCAGATCATCCACGTTGCCCTGCCGGCCGACGGCGTAGAGCAAGGCGTCGCCCGACAACTTCTTCTTGCTTTCCAGGTTGGCTACCACGGAGCCGTCGGGCAGTTCTTCGACGCTGGACACTTCCTCGTTGAGACGCATGGTCACACGGGTGTCGCGCAGATGATAGGAGAGAGCCTCGGCGATTTCGCCGTCGGCGACGTCCAGCAGCCGGGGCCGTTTCTCCACCAGGATCACGCGAACGCCGAGCGTGGCGAACATGCAGGTGTACTCGACGCCGATGACGCCGCCGCCCACCACAATCAGCGTTTTCGGGACCGTCTCCATCTGGAGAATCTGGTCGCTATCGAGGATGTTGCGGCCGTTGACGGGCACTTTGGGCGAGGCGGCGGGCTTGGTGCCGGTGGCGATGATGATGGTTTCCGCCTGGTAGTCGGTGGCCGAGTGCGAGTTGGCCACGCGAATCGTATGCGGATCGAGGAAGCTGGCGGCGCCGGTCAGCATCTCGACGTTATTGCGCGAGAGCTGCGACATGGTGACGTCGATTTCCGTCCGGATCACGTGGTGCACGCGGAAGGCGAGGTCGGCCATGGTGATCTTGTCTTTGACGCGGTAATTGACGCCGTAGATGTTCTGGTAATTGAAGCCGGACAGGTGCATCACGGCCTCACGCATGGTCTTGCTCGGAATCGTGCCGGTGTTGATGCACACGCCTCCGATGCACTCGCTCTTTTCAACCAGGGCCACGCGCTTGCCGAACTTGGCCGCCTGGATCGCGGCCCGCTGGCCCGCCGGGCCCGAGCCGATGACGATCATGTCGAAGGATTGCATGTGTGAACGAGTCCAGTATAGTTGAGGGAGTGGCGGCGGCCTACAACACGTCCGCGAAGCCACGCTTCAGGTGCCGGAAGAACAGCCCTCCGGCGACGAACACCGGTAAAACCTCAATGTCACTGTAAGGAACGCGCCCGGTTTCCGACTGCGCCGTCAATTCGAATCTGGGACGATATCGTAAATGCGCACGGTGCCAGCACCTCCTTCGGCGAGATAGCGCCCATCAGGCGATAGCGAAAAACGATAACGAATCTGGCGTGGAGTCCTCTCCCAAGTCTCTTGGACGGCCTGCATATCGGGGTCCCATGCCGCCAATTGCTGGTTGGTGGCGAAATCCCAAATCACACGACGCCGGAAGACCGCGTTGAGTGGCCCGTGGTCTCTCGCTTCGCAAGCGGGGCATACGCTGATGTTGAAGTCGTCCATGGCAACACGCGTCCCACCGACCGAGAAGGGAGAGGAGGGCCACATACCCAGATCATCCAGTTGAACGGTTTGATCCCCGGTCTCGACATTCCAGCAGCTGAAAACGACAGGCCTACGATAGCCCCGATATTTCCCGCCACACAGCAACCGCTCCTCACCGCCGAATTGAGCCAGGCTCAAGCGAATGGGTACGCTCCGGTCTTCCCACGCCAAAGTGAAAGGGCGACCAAGAATGTCGATCAATTGCGTCTCGCAATAATAGTCATGAGGGCCGTCAGGCCCGGTACGCCAGCGGCAAAGGGCTGCTGCGTCACGCTTCGACGGAACCGCGCTGATGGACGGGAGCCATGGCACGAACCAGGTTGAGAGCAATTCGCCCGTGGCACTGCGAACGCTGTACCGAATCAAGTTTTCCCGGCGGTAGCCGGCCGATGTGATCATTCTGCGGCTCTGCAGCATACCCTCGTAGGTTTCACCCCAGTGCTCTAACCAATCCTGCGAGGCCGAACGGAGATCGATCAAGATCCGTCTGTTACTTACAATTAAGCCATCGGAGTCCGGAAGCCAGAGAAGATCCCCTGGCGCGTCCTCGTAGCTGATAGCCGCCCTCCACACTTCAAACCGGTACAGCACCAGTTCGGGTTGGGCAACGGACACGATCAGCACGATGCTAGAAGAATAGCCGTCTCGAAGGTACATGCCCGCACCGATGGCGAGCATCGACCCATCCGGCGAAAAGCTCAGATCCCAAACGGGAACGGGCGTTTGTACCCTGTCCGCCGTGAACCCAAGCATCTCGGGAGTGATCTCAATTTGGGCGATCTGAACGCGGTCGGCCCTTACGGCGAAGGGCAATGCGAGCACCAAAGTAATTGGCAGCCAGCACTGGTATAAACCGCGTGCTGTCCGGCGACTCGCATCTGACAGCCTCTTCAAGCGCCTCAATATCCGCACGCCACTCTTAAGTGAATCGTATGGGTTCAAATCATCGTCTCCGTTTACAACACGTCGGCGAAGCCGCGCTTCAGGTGCCGGAAGAACAGCCCTCCGGCGACGAACACCGCCGCCGAATAGGCCGCCAGCACGACGATCTCCGCCTCAGTCGGCCAGCGCGCCGAGAGCAGGCGGTCGCGATAGCCGCGCACCACCCAGGACATGGGATTCCAGCTCACCAGCGGATGAAACTGCGGCGGAATCTGCTGCTCGTTGATCATGATGGGCGTCAGCCAGAACCACAGCGTCATCACCACGCTCAAGACCTGGGCCGTATCGCGCAAGTAGACGTGGAGGCCGGCCGCGATCCATCCCACGCCCACGCCCAGCAATCCGACGAAGAACATGTAGAGGGGCAGCAGCAGGATCATCGGGCTGACGCTGCCGAGCACGACGGCTGCGGCCGCCACCACCACCACCAGCGCGATCAGGTGATGGATCAGGGAGGAGAGGAAGATCGACACCGGCACTACCTCGGCCGGAAACACGGTCCGCGTGATCAGGTTGGCGTGCTCCACCAGGCTGGGCGCCGAGCGCAGCACCGTATCCTGGAACAGCAGCCACGGCAGCATGCCGCAGAACAGATACATCGGATAGTTCTGCGTCACCGCGTCGGCGGGCAGCGTCACCTTCAGACACACCTGGAACACGAACGTCCAACTAAGCAGCAGCACCAGCGGATGGACCACGCCCCACAGCCATCCGGCGGCCGAGCCGACGTAGCGCTGCCGGAAGTCCCGGCGCACCAGTTGCGCCACCAGCGCGCGCCGCTCCACCAGGTTGCGAAGAAAATGCCGTCCCGGAATTCGAGTCACGACCGTAGTGTACACTGCACAGACGGGAGAGACTAACCCAAATGCGCACGTCTGCAGCACTCGGGTTTCTGCTGGCCCTCACCATCGGTATGTACTGGAAGCTGACGCTCTCGGGCAATTACACCTGGCTCGAGAATCCGGACCAGGCTTTCCAGGTTCGGCCATGGCTCGATTACGAGGCGCGGGAGATCCACGCCGGACGTCTGCCCTTGTGGGATCCCTATCAACTGGGCGGACAGACGTTGATCGGGCAGGTGCAACCGGGGCTCGCCAATCCGCTGAACTGGATCTTATTCGCCATGCCCCTGCGCGATGGCCACATTCCGCTGGGGACGCTGCACTGGTATTGGGTCCTCATTCGCTGGGTTGCCGCCGCATTTGCCTATTGGCTGTGCCGCGACCTGGGCGCGAGTGTATGGGCGTCGCTGCTAGGCGCCTCGATTTTCGCGTTTTCCGGTTTTGTGGGCCAGACCGGCACGCCGCAGTTCCTGATGAGCGGCATCTGGACGCCGCTCGTTCTGCTGTTCTTCGCACGTCTGTTTCGAGGCGAACGGGTGCTGGCGAACGCCGCGTGCTGTGGGGCCGTCCTGGGCGCGGCATTCCTCAGCGGACACCACAACGTGCCCATTTACACCGCGGTGCTGCTGGGCATCCTGTGGACGTGGTACCTCGCGACACGCTGGCGCAATCCGAGAGCCTGGGCCGCCGCGGCGATTTTCGCCGCAATCTGCCCGATGGTGAGCGCGGTCCAGGTGTTGCCCGCAGTCGAATACGGGCGCCTGGCGCTGCGCTGGGTGGGCGCGCCCGAGGCGCAACGGTGGCACGACAAGGTGCCGTATCACGTTCATGCCGAGTATTCGCTGAAAGCTCCAGCACTGGCGGGGTTAGTGACGTATGTGCCGGGAGTGCAATCCGATCCGCTCGTGGGGGTGGTGGCGCTGGCGCTTGCGTTAACGGCGATCGCGTTGCGTGGGCGGTCGCGAGACGTGCCGTTGCTGGCCATGGCGGCACTCGGAGGATTGATGCTGGCGCTGGGCAGCACGACGCCTCTCCAGCCCTTGACTTACCGGCTGATCCCCATGGTGGATAAAGCGCGTTACCCCGCCATGGCGATCGTGCTTTTCCAGTGTGCCATTGCGGCGTTGGGCGCTTTGGGGCTGGACGCCTGGCTCCAGCGGGACGAGCCCTCGGGCCTATCCACGCGGCGCAAAGCGATCTTAGGCGGCCTGCTGGGATTCGCTATCACTTATTATGTGCTACGAGCCGGCGAGCCACTTTCGATTGGCCGCGCTCTGCCCGCGGCAGTCGCGGTCATGCTGGCAGTGGCCCTCTTTTCGAGGCGGATGGCGCCGGTCCTGGCCCTGTCGCTGTTCCTGGTGGAGGCGGCGGCGCATCCGTTCCCTGCCATCAGACAGCGCGACGTTACCGGCTCATTCCTGAAACAGGTCACCGATCAGGCCGATCTGGCCGATTTCCTCAAGCGCCAATCCGGCTGGTTTCGCATAAGCATGGCCGAGAATGAGATCCCCTACAATTTTGGCGATTGGAACGGAATTGAGCATTTGGGCGGATATCTGGCGTCGATGCCGGAAAACGTAAATCGGGCATGGGGCAGCGAATCGACGCCGCGCCTGTTCGGCCTCCAGTACCACGTAGCCAGCACGCCCTCCGCGCCGGAGCAAGTGGAAGTGTTTCAATCTCAGAGCGGCATCAGAATCTATCGGGATCCGCGCATTGGCCAGCCGTTATTCGCCGTTCACGATCTTCCGTGTGGCGACCCAGACCGGCTGCGCGTCCTCAGTCGCGTGCCGAACGCCACCGTGATCGACGCTCATCTCGGATGCCCCGGGCTGGTGGTGATCGGCGATCCCTGGTTCCCCGGCTGGCGCGCCGCGGTAGACGGCAGACCGGTGCGCATCCAGGAGTTCGAGCAGGTCGTGCGCGCTGTGCCCGTGGGCGCTGGGAGCCATCGCATCGAACTCCGGTATGTTCCCGGCTCGGTGTATGGGGGCGCGGGTTTGACGCTGTTGGGACTGCTTCTCACCGGATCGCTATGCGCGCACGGGCGAACAAGGTAGCTAGAACGCTCGCGCCGCGCTGCATGGTGCGCGTAGTACACTCAAGAACGGAATGCGGTTTTTGGCCGGCGTGCCCGCCCTGCTCCTCGCCGCGGCCTGGTTGCTGCCGGCGCAGTCCTCGGTTGAGCGAGCCTCCGCCGGGCCCGGCCCGCCGGATCCGCCGGCTGTGGGGTCGCCGGCGCCGTTCGAGAAATTCACCTACGACATCGAATGGCGGCTGGTTCACGCGGGCACGGTCGTGATCGAAACGCAAGCCTCTAGCGCGCGGATGAAGGTGGAATCGGCGGGGCTGGTTTCGGCTCTGTTCAAGATAAACGACACCTATTCGGTGAACTACGACGAGCCGTATTGCGCCGCCAGCAGCCTGATGGACGCGCAGGAAGGGAAGCGCCACCGCGAAACCACGGTAACTTACGACCGCGCGCAAAATCGCGCCACGTTTCTCGAGCGCGACCTGGTCAAGAACGCCGTGGTCCGGTCCGCTCAGGTGGACATCCCCAACTGCGTGCACGACGTGGTGGGCGGGCTGCTGCATCTCCGGACGCTTAACCTCGAGCCGGGACAATCGGCGCAGGCGCCCGTGAGCGACGGCCGGCGCTCGGCCATGGTGAAGGTGGAGGCGTTGGAACGCGATGAGATCGCCGCGCCCGCTGGGAAGTTCAAGGCCATCCGCCACGAGGCGAACCTGCTCAACGGTGTCGTGTATCCGCGCAAGGGACGAATTTTTGTCTGGATCAGCGACGACGCCCGGCGGATTCCCGTGCAGATCCGGCTGCGGATGCCGTTCCCGGTCGGAACCGTCACGCTGCAACTGCGGAAGGAGGAGCAACTGTGAAAGGGACCAGGGGCCAGGGGCCAGGGGCCAGAATTGCGTGGCTGCTGATAGCCGCGGCGGGCCTGCACGCGCAGGGGCCCAACGCGCTGATGACGCCGCAGGAAATGAACCAGCTCTGCCAGCGCTCGACGCAACTGATGGATGCGGGCGGAGTCGCGATCGCGGATCTGCAACGCGCCGCGGCGCCGGTGATCGAGAATGTCCGCCAGGCCTGCGCCGAATTGCAAGCGCGCCCGGGCCGCGGCCAGCCCACCTACGTCCTGATGATGAACCTGCGCGCCTATCTGGCGCTGGCGGACGCGGTGCCGAAGCCGTTTCCGTTCCCGGAGGCCGCGCGGCAGCAGTTCACCGAGCTGCGCGACGATTCGACGCGGCTGGATTCCTACTTCCGCGCCCTGCTCGACCAAAAAGAGGCAGCCCTGGTCAATCCCGATCGCGACAATCTGAAGCGGTATTCGGAAGCGAACCTCAAGCTGGCCGCGCCCATTGCCGCCAAGCCGCGCGTGGTGTTTTTCGGCGACTCCATCACCGACCAGTGGCGGCTGAACGAATATTTCCCGGAGAGCGATTTCGTGAACCGGGGCA
Organism: Bryobacteraceae bacterium; assembly: GCA_041486445.1. Classification (GTDB taxonomy): domain Bacteria; phylum Acidobacteriota; class Terriglobia; order Bryobacterales; family Bryobacteraceae; genus Palsa-187. The sequence continues at coordinate 200 of JBGPLI010000062.1, read as the reverse complement.
TCGGCGGCCAGATCACCGGGCAATTGCTGGGGCGCATGAAGGCCGACGTGCTCGACCTGCGTCCGGAAGCGGCGCTGATTCTGGCCGGAACCAACGACCTGGCGCGCGGCATTCCGCTCACCGCCATCGAGAACAATTACTTGATGATCGCGGACCTGGCGGCGGCCTCCAAGGTCAAGGTCATCCTGGCCTCGGTGCTG